>NZ_KV805004.1:11790-16577 GCF_001811505.1 Streptococcus sp. HMSC034E03 | reverse complement strand
ATTGTGACTGACAAAGGCGAGCCGGAAGTTCATGAAAAACCAGCATACACTGAACCGGTAGGCACAGTTCCAGAAGAAGCACCCAAGTCCGAGAAGTCAGAATACACGGAATCTGTAGGTACAACAGGAGTAGATGAAACAGGAAACGTAATTGATCCGCCGGTTATTGAAATCTCAGAGTATACCGATCCACTAGCTACAGTTCCTGACGTTGCTCCAGAGAGAGAAGAGCTTCCTGCTTTACATACTGATATTCGTACAGAGACTATTCCTAAAACTATCACAGAAGAATCTGATTCTAGCAAATTTATAGGTGATGATTCTATTAAACAAGTTGGTGAGGATGGAGAACGTCAAATTGTTACTAGCTATGAAGAGTTACATGGCAAAAAAATCAGTGACCCAGTTGAAACAGTAACTATTTTGAAAGAAATGAAGCCTGAAATTCTTGTAAAAGGTACCAAAGAAAAGCCCAAAGAAAAAACGGCTCCTGTTTTGACTCTGACCACTGTATCTAAGGATGTTTTAGCTAAGTCTGCTACAATTAACTACAATCTAGAAAATCAAGACAATGCTACAATTACACGCATTGTAGCGACTATCAAAGAAGGTGGAAAAATTGTAAAAACGCTTGATTTAAAAACCGATAACTTATCTCAAGTATTAGAGAACTTAGACTATTACAAAGATTATACGATTTCAACCACTATGACTTATGATGTAGGTAAGGGTGCAGAAGTATCGACTTTGGAAGATAAACCTTTACGCTTAGATTTAAAGAAAGTTGAGTTGAAAGATATTGCAAATACCAGTCTCGTACAAGTAAACGAAAGCGGTGTCGAAAGCGATAGTAATCATTTAACCTCTCTTCCAAGTAATGTTAACAACTATTACTTAAAAGTAACCTCCAGAGAAAACAAAGTGACTCGTTTAGCAATTGATAAGATTGAAGAGGTCATTGAGGAAGGTAAGCAGCTTTACAAGATAACGGCAAAAGCACCTGACTTAGTTCAACGTGATAAAGACGGTAAGTTAAGAGATACTTACACTTATTATCTTGAAAAACCGAGGGCTACCGAGGATAAGGTTTATTACAACTTCCATGATTTAGCAAAAGACATGCAAGCAAATCCTACCGGTGAGTTTAAACTTGGTGCAGATTTGAATGCAGTTAACGTTAAGCCAGCAGGTAAAGCTTATGTTATGGCTAAGTTTAGAGGTACTTTATCAAGTGTAGAGAATCATCAGTACACGATTCATAACTTAGAAAGACCTTTGTTTAATGAGGCTGAAGGTGCTACACTCAAAAACTTTAACTTAGGTAATGTAAATATAAACATGCCTTGGGCTGATAAAGTTGCACCTATTGGTAATATGTTTAAGAAGTCTACACTTGAGAATATCAAAGTAGTAGGTTCAGTAACAGGAAATAACGATGTAACCGGTGCTGTTAATAAGTTAGACGAAGCTAATATGCGCAATGTAGCTTTTATTGGCAAGATTAACAGTCTTGGAGATAAAGGCTGGTGGTCTGGTGGACTTGTCAGCGAAAGTTGGATAAGTAACGTTGATAAAGCTTACGTTGATGCTAAGATTAGTGCCAATAAATCTAAATCTGGTGGTTTAATTGGTAAACTAGATCATGGTATTGACTCGATGACAGTAGGTAAAAAAGGATTTCTCCGAAATGCTGTAATAAAAGGTACTATGAATTTGATTCAGCATGGCGAAAGTGGAGGTGTAATTCATAACAACTTTAACTGGGGTGTTATTGAAGACGTCGTAACAATGCTTAAAGTAAATAATGGTGAAATTGTCTATGGTTCACCAGCCTTGAATGATAATGACCAATATTTTGGATTAGATAATATCAAACGTGTAAATTATGTAAATGGTGTTGCAAGTGGTTTATCTTCCTACAAGCATTCAAATCGTATTACTGGTATCTCTCAAGCCGAAGCAGACGCCAAAATCGCTAATATGGGGATTACTGCGAATACCTTCGCTATTCAAGATCCAGTTGTAAACAAGTTAAATCGTATCGTTGATAGAGATTCTGAATATAAAGCGATTCAGGACTACCAAGAAACAAGAAACCTAGCTTATCGAAACTTGGAAAAACTGCAACCATTTTATAACAAAGAGTGGATTGTAAACCAAGGGAATAAGTTAACAGATGATTCCAATCTTGTTAAGAAAACTGTTCTGTCTGTAACAGGTATGAAAGCAGGGCAATTTGTCACTGATTTATCAAGTGTGGATAAAATCATGATTCACTATGCCGATGGAACCAAAGAAGAATTTGGGGTATCTGCGGTTTCGGACTCTAAGGTAAAACAAGTCAAAGAATATAATGTAGATGGTTTAGGTGTAGTTTACACTCCTAATATGGTTGATAAGAACAGAGATTCCTTGATTACGAAAGTTAAAGAGAAGTTGAGTTCTGTTGCTTTAGACTCTGCTGAGGTTAAAGCTATTACAAATAACCCTTCATCTCTATACCTAGAAGAAAGCTTCGCTGAGGTTAGAGAGACGTTAGATAAGTTAGTGAAGTCCTTGTTAGAAAATGAAGACCATCAACTGAACAGTGATGAAGTGGCTGAGAAGGCGCTTCTCAAGAAAGTTGAAGATAATAAAGCTAAGATTATATTAGCCTTGACTTATCTAAATCGTTATTATGGTATCGACTATGATGGCTTGAACTTTAAGCATTTGATGATGTTTAAACCAGACTTTTATGGTAAAACACCAAGTATTTTAGATTTCTTGATTCGTATAGGTTCAGCAGAAAAGAATTTAAAAGGAGATAGAAGTTTAGAAGCTTATCGTGAAGTTATTGGTGGTACTATTGGAAAAGGTGAATTAAATGGCTTGTTAGGCTATAACATGCGTTTATTCACTAAGTACACCGACTTAAATGACTGGTTTATTCATGCTGCAAAGAACGTTTATGTTTCTGAGCCTGAGACGACTACAGAGGATTTCAAAGACAAGCGCCATCGTATCTATGACGGTTTGAACAATGACGTGCATAGTCGCATGATTTTACCGTTACTCAACTTGAAGAAAGCACATATTTTTGTCATTTCTACTTACAACACGTTGGCATTCAGTTCTTTTGAAAAATATGGGAAGAATACGGAAGAAGAACGAAATGCTTTCAAAGAGGAGATAAACAAAGTAGCGAAAGCTCAACAAAGATATTTAGACTTTTGGTCTCGTTTAGCTTTACCAAAAGTTCGTAATCAGCTCTTGAAGAGTCAAAACTCCGTACCAACGCCTGTTTGGGATAATCAAAATTATAGCGGTATTAAGAATGCTAGTCGCCGTGGTTATGGTTCAGATGGCAAGGTTGCAACTCCTATTCGAGAGCTATTTGGCCCAACTGATCGTTGGCATCAAGTTAACGGAGCGATGGGAGCGATGGCAAAAATTTATGAACGTCCATGGAAAGATGATCAGGTTTACTTCATGGTAACTGACATGATTAGTCAGTTTGGTATTTCAGCCTTTACACATGAAACAACTCACATAAACGACCGTATGGCTTACTATGGTGGAGATTGGCATCGTGAAGGTACTGACTTAGAAGCCTTTGCTCAAGGTATGTTACAAACCCCTGATAAATCTACTCCGAATAGTGAGTATAAAGCTCTGGGTATCAACATGGCTTATGAGCGTAAAAATGATGGTGAGCAGTACTACAATTATGATCCAGCTAAGTTAGACAGTCGAGACAAGATTGATAGTTATATGAAAAACTACAATGAGTCTATGATGATGTTAGATTACTTAGAAGCTACTGCCGTTATTAAGCAGAAGTTATCTGATAACTCTAAGTGGTTCAAGAAGATGGATAAAGAGTGGCGTACAAATGCGGATAGAAATCGTTTAATTGGAGAACCACACCAGTGGGACAAATTACGTGATTTGACGGAAGAAGAGAAGAAATTACCAATTGATAGCATTGACAAGTTGGTAGATAATAACTTTGTAACTCTTCATGGTATGCCAAATAACGGTCGCTTCCGTACGGAAGGTTTTGATAGTGCTTATCAAACGGTCAATATGATGGCAGGTATCTTTGGCGGGAATACGAGTCGAAGCACCGTAGGTTCTATTTCCTTTAAACACAATACTTTCCGTATGTGGGGGTACTATGGTTATGAGAATGGCTTTATCCCTTATGTTTCTAACAAGTTAAAAGGTGATGCCAACAGAGAAAATAAAGGGCTTTTAGGTGATGATTTCATTATCAAGAAAGTTTCTAATAATCAATTCCAAAACCTCGAAGAGTGGAAGAAACATTGGTATCATGAAGTGTATGCGAAAGCACAGAAAGGCTTTGTTGAGATTGAAGTAGACGGTTCTAAGATTTCAACTTACGCTCAACTTCAAAACTTATTTAACACTGCTGTTGAGAAAGACTTGAAAGAAGGTAGTTTCAAGCATACCGAAGGCCTCAAGTGGAAAGTTTATAAGAAATTATTACAAAACACAGATGGTTTCTTAAATCCATTGTTTAAAATATAAAAGGGACAAGTTTTTTGGCTCTTTGTCAACTGTAGTGGGTTGAAGAAAAGCTAATCTCGAGAAAGGACAAATTTCGTCCTTTCTTTTTTGATGTTCAGAGCGATAAAAATGCGTTTTTTGAAGTTTTCAAAGTTCTGAAAACCAAAGGCATTGCGTTTAATAAGTTTGATTAGATTATTAGTGGCTTCCAGTTTGGCGTTAGAATAGGGTAGTTGAAGAGCGTTGACAATTTTCTCTTTGTCCTTTAGAAAGGT
>NZ_KV805004.1:11264-11690 GCF_001811505.1 Streptococcus sp. HMSC034E03 | reverse complement strand
TTTTAAAGACAGTCTGAAAAAGAGGATGAACCAGCTTTAGATTGTCCTCAATGAGTCCAAAGAATTTCTTCGGCTCCTTATTCTGAAAGTGGAAAAGCAAGAGTTGATAGAGATGATAGTGATGTTTCAAGTCTTCGGAATAGCTCAAAAGCTTGTTTAGGATTTCCTTATTGGTTAAATGCATACGAAAAGTAGGGCGATAAAAACGTTTATCACTCAGTTTACGACTATCCTGATTGATTCATAATTTGGACACGAATACGGCTCATAGCACGGCTAAGATGTTGGAGTAAAACAGTCCAGTGGACTGTTTTAGCCTGAGTTTAGAAATATAAAAACGAAGGGTGAAAGCAATCCGACACAATTTTAGAGTACGGGAGTGAAACAGTCTGGGAGACTGTTTCAGCCTGAGCCTAGAAATTCGAA
>NZ_KV805004.1:10408-11164 GCF_001811505.1 Streptococcus sp. HMSC034E03 | reverse complement strand
AGCCTGAGCCTAGAAATTCGAAAGCGAAGTTGTCTAGTCAAGTCATAATAAGGGATAAACATATCCATAGTAATGATTTTGACAGAACTCTCATATTTAAGAAAATGATTTCGGATGATGGATTGTGTTCTACCTTCCAGAACTGTGATGATATTGAGATTGTCAAAATCTTGAGAAATGAAACTCATCTTCATCTCTCGATTGAAACAGTCACTCCCCTGACTATTTCAACGTCCCAAGATATAATCTCAGGAAGGCGATCATGCTTAAAACGGAAGTCATTGAGCTTGCGAATGACAGTTGAAGTTGAAATAGAAAGCTGATGGGCAATGTCAGTCATAGAAGCCTATTCAATCAACTTTTGAGCAATTTTTTGGTTGATAATACGAGGGATTTGGTGATTTTTCTTAACGATAGAAGTCTCAGCGACCATCATTTTTGAGCGATGATAGCACTTGAATCGACGCTTTTTCAGAAGAATTCTAGTAGGCATACCAGTTGTTTCGAGGTAAGGAATTTTCGACGGTTTTTGAAAATCATATTTCTTCATTTGATTTCCGCAATCAGGACAAGATGGGGCGTCATAGTCCAGTTTAGCAATAATTTCCTTGTGTATATCTCTATTAACAACATCCATAATTTGAATATTAGGGTCTTTAACGTCTGGTAATTTTGTGATAAAATATAATTGTTCCATATGATTCTTTCTAATGATGGTTTCGGCGCTTTTCATTATAGATCTTATGGGACTTTTTT
>NZ_KV805004.1:0-10308 GCF_001811505.1 Streptococcus sp. HMSC034E03 | reverse complement strand
CTTTTCATTATAGATCTTATGGGACTTTTTTTGTTTTGGTACCCAGAATGATTTTTATGTAAAATTTTTGTACAAAATCATCGGATTAATTTCTTATTTTATAAAAGTTGAATACTAACGCATATACTTATAAAGCAAGTCTTTCTTTAACAAATCACTAACTAAAAATGTGCAGTAATTATTTTATTATAAGCTTTAAAAATACAGGTGAGGAAGATTTTTACTAGCTTTGATAAGTATGATAATTCTAACTGATATAAACAAAGTTATCGTATTAAATATCAAGATAGTTCTGGGCTTAATTATTTTATAGGATTGGCTATTAGTAAGAAATATGGTATAATATAGGGTGAGACCTTCTTAATAAATAGTGAAAGAGTATAAAATGAAAAAAATTGTCATTAACGGCGGGAGACCATTGAAAGGTGAAATTACGATTAGTGGCGCTAAAAATAGTGTCGTAGCCTTGATTCCTGCCATTATTTTATCAGATGATGTTGTGATTTTGGATTGTGTTCCAGACATCTCTGATGTAGCTAGTCTTATTGAGATTATGGAAATCATGGGAGCTAGTGTCAAGCGTTATGACGATGTTCTTGAGATTGATCCTCGTGGTGTTCAAAATAAACCAATGCCTTATGGTAAAATTAATAGCTTGCGTGCGTCTTATTATTTCTACGGTAGTCTTTTAGGACGTTTTGGTGAAGCAACTGTAGGTTTGCCTGGAGGGTGTGACCTAGGACCACGTCCGATTGATTTGCATTTAAAAGCATTTGAAGCTATGGGAGCTAAGACAACCTACGAGGGAGATAATATGAATCTCTCAACCCAAGGATCAAGTCTACATGGTGCACATATCTATATGGATACTGTTAGTGTTGGTGCAACAATCAATACGATGCTAGCAGCAGTAAAAGCTAAAGGTCGAACAGTTATTGAAAATGCTGCTCGCGAACCTGAAATCATTGATGTGGCTACATTATTAAACAATATGGGAGCTCACATTCGTGGCGCGGGTACAGATATGATTACAATTGATGGTGTGGATAGCTTGGACGGGACACGCCACCAAGTCATCCCTGACCGTATCGAAGCAGGTACATATATTTCAATGGCAGCTGCAGTAGGTCATGGGATTCGAATTAATAATGTACTTTATGAGCATTTAGAAGGATTTATTGCTAAACTTGAAGAAATGGGAGTTCACATGACTGTTTCTGAAGACAGTATTTTCGTCGAAGAGCAAACAAATCTAAAGGCTGTTAATATTAAGACAGCTCCTTATCCAGGTTTCGCAACAGATCTTCAACAGCCTATTACTCCTTTGCTATTAAAAGCAGAGGGGCGTGGCACATTGATTGATACAATCTATGAAAAACGTGTCAACCATGTTTTTGAATTAGCCAAAATGAATGCAGATATTTCAACAACAAACGACCACATACTTTATAAGGGTGGAAATCCTTTGCAGGGTGCAAAAGTTAAGGCAACAGATCTACGTGCTGGAGCTGCCTTAGTTATTGCTGGCTTGATGGCTGAAGGAAAAACAGAGATTACCAATGTTGAATTCATCCTTCGAGGCTACTCGAATATTATCGAAAAATTGCGTAATCTTGGTGCAGATATTGAGCTAATCGAAGATTAGCAATTTGAAGATTGCAATGAATATCTGGACTAAATTAGCAAAATTTTCTTTCTATGAGACGGAACGTTTATATTTCCGTCCCTTCTTTTTTACAGATGTAGATGATTTTCATCAACTTGCATCAGATCCTGAAAATCTTCAATTTATCTTTCCTGCACAAGCAAGTATTGAAGAAAGTCAGTATGCTCTTGCCAATTATTTTATGAAATCACCATTGGGGATTTGGGCTATTTGTGATAAAAAAGAGCAAAGAATGATTGGAGCTATCAAGTTTGAAAAGCTTGATGAAATTAAGAAAGAAGCAGAAATTGGCTATTTTTTAAAGAAAAACTATTGGTCTCAGGGGTATATGACTGAAGCAGTTACCAAATTACGAGATTTATCCATGAACGAGTTTGCATTGAAGCAACTTTCTATTGTGACACATCTAGAAAATGTTGCTAGTCAGAAAGTAGCAGAAAAATCAGATTTTGTTCTTTATCGTCGTTTTAAAGGTAGCGATCGTTATACCCGAAAGATGCGGGATTATCTAGAATTCCGTTATACAAAAGGAAATCTAAATGAGTAAACACCAAGAAATATTAGCCTACTTGGAAGAATTACCAGTTGGGAAGCGTGTCAGTGTTCGTAGTATTTCAAATCGACTGGGAGTAAGTGATGGTACAGCATATCGGGCTATCAAAGAAGCTGAAAATAGGGGACTTGTTGAAACACGTCCTCGAAGTGGAACAGTACGTGTAAAGTCAAAAAAAGTAGCTATTGAGAAATTAACGTTCGCAGAAATTGCAGAAGTTACAGGCTCGGAAGTTTTAGCTGGTCAAGTTGGATTGGACAGAGAATTTAGTAAATTCTCCATTGGAGCGATGACTGAAAAGAATATTCTTTCTTATCTTCATGATGGTGGCTTACTTATCGTAGGAGATCGAACACGTATTCAGTTATTAGCACTTGAAAATGAAAATGCTGTCTTGGTAACAGGTGGATTTGAAGTTCATGAAGATGTTTTGAACCATGCTAATAAAAAAAATATTCCAGTATTGCGCAGTAAACATGATACATTTACAATTGCGACTATGATCAACAGAGCTTTGTCTAACGTTCAGATTAAGACAGATATTTTAACGGTTGAAAAAATCTATCGTACTAGTCATGAATATGGATTTCTACAGGAAACGGATACTGTCAAAGATTATCTAGACTTGGTTCGTAAGAATAGAACGAGCCGTTTCCCTGTTATTAATCAGCATCAGGTTGTTGTTGGTGTAGTTACTATGCGTGATGCTGGGGATAAATCACCTGGTACAACGATAGATAAGGTCATGACAAGGACAGTCTACATGACTGGTTTAGCCACGAATATCGCTAACGTTAGCCAGAGAATGATTGCTGAAGACTTTGAAATGGTACCTGTTGTGAGAAGTAATCAAACTTTACTTGGTGTTATTACTAGACGGGATGTCATGGAAAAGATGAGCCGCTCTCAAGTTTCAGCTTTACCAACATTTTCAGAACAGGTTGGTCAGAAGTTATCTTACCACCATGATGAAGTTGTCATTACGGTTGAACCATTTATGTTGGAAAAAAATGGAGTCCTTGCAAATGGAGTTCTTTCAGAAATTTTGACCCATATGACGCAGGATCTAGTCGTGAATAGCGGACGTAATCTCATCATTGAACAGATGTTGATTTACTTTTTACAGGCTGTTCAGATTGATGATATCTTGCGAATTCAGGCTAGAATTATTCATCATACGAGAAGGTCAGCCATTATCGACTATGATATTTATATCAATCATCAAATCGTATCAAAAGCAAATGTTACTGTAAAAATTAATTAAAACTAGGAGAAAACATGATTACATTAAAATCAGCTAGAGAAATCGAAGCAATGGATAAGGCTGGCGATTTTCTTGCAAGTATTCACATTGGTTTGCGTGACATCATCAAACCAGGTGTAGATATGTGGGAAGTAGAAGAGTATGTTCGACGTCGTTGTAAAGAAGAAAATTTCCTTCCACTACAAATCGGTGTTGATGGGGCAATGATGGATTATCCTTATGCCACTTGCTGTTCACTCAATGACGAAGTAGCTCATGCTTTTCCACGCCACTATATTTTGAAGGAAGGCGATTTGCTGAAAGTTGATATGGTCCTTGGTGGGCCAATCGCTAAGTCTGACCTCAATGTTTCTAAACTCAATTTTAACAACGTTGAGCAGATGAAAAAATATACTCAAAACTTTACGGGCGGCTTGGCAGATTCTTGTTGGGCTTACTCTGTTGGAAAACCGTCAGAAGAAGTTAAAAACTTAATGGACGTTACCAAAGAAGCTATGTATAAGGGAATTGAGCAGGCTGTTGTAGGAAACCGTATTGGAGATATTGGAGCTGCTATTCAGGAATATGCTGAAAGCCGTGGTTACGGAGTTGTTCGTGATCTTGTAGGACACGGTGTTGGTCCAACTATGCATGAAGAACCAATGGTACCTAACTATGGTATCGCAGGTCGTGGTCTCCGCCTTCGTGAAGGCATGGTCTTAACCATTGAGCCTATGATCAATACAGGTGATTGGGAAATCGATACAGATATGAAAACAGGCTGGGCACATAAAACAATCGATGGTGGACTATCATGTCAGTACGAGCATCAGTTTGTTATTACTAAAGATGGGCCTGTAATCTTGACAAGTCAAGGTGAAGAGGGAACTTATTAATCAAAAAAGGAGCTGAGCTCCTTTTTTGATTCTTTCAAGTTGAAAATAAATTTGCGTAGCGGATTTCTTACAAACGTTTTCTTTTATAGTAAAATAAAAGATGACTATATGAAAGAAGGTTCTTAATTGGAAAGTATTTTATTTTTTATTTCTGTCTTTATTGCTGGGGTCTTGTCATTCTTTTCTCCCTGTATCTTTCCCTTGTTACCAGTATATGCAGGTGTTCTGCTAGATGATCAAGAGAAGTCAAAGACATTTCGTTTTTTGGGTAAAGACGTTGCCTGGTCAGGATTGATTCGTACCCTCTGTTTTATTACGGGTATCTCTCTCATTTTCTTTATTCTTGGATTTGGAGCAGGATTCCTTGGGAATTTACTTTATGCTGACTGGTCCCGTTATGTCATGGGAATCATGATTATCATACTGGGATTGCATCAGATGGAAATTCTTCATCTACAAAAATTAGAGGTACAAAAAAAAGTAACATTTAAGCAAAAACAGTCTAGTAAATATTTGTCGGCCTTTTTATTGGGTATCAGTTTCAGTTTTGGCTGGACTCCATGTATAGGCCCAGTTTTAAGTTCTGTTTTAGCACTGGCTGCCTCAGGAGGAAATGGAGCTCTTCAGGGGGCCTTATTAACCCTCATTTACACTCTTGGAATGGCACTTCCATTTTTAGTTCTGGCCTTGGCATCAGGTCTTGTCATGCCTTATTTTAGTAGAATCAAATCCCACATACTTTTATTGAAGAAAATTGGTGGTTTATTGATCATTCTCATGGGAATTTTATTAATGTTGGGACAGTTAAATGTCTTATCTGGGATATTAGGATAAAAGGAGTTATCTATGAAAAAAATTATCTATTTTGGACTTAGTTTCTTGTCTCTCATTCTTCTGATTGCTTGTGGCAAGGAAGAAAAAAAATCGAGTCCACAAAATCAATCAAATCAGACACAACAAGCGCCTGTGAAGCAAGTAGCTATTGGAGCAGAAGCACCTGATTTCACCCTCCAATCGATGGATGGAAAAGAAGTCAAATTATCTGATTATAAAGGTAAAAAAGTTTATCTTAAATTTTGGGCATCTTGGTGCGGACCATGTAAGAAGAGTATGCCAGAATTGATGGAGCTTGCTGCTAAGGAAGATCGCAATTTCGAAATTTTATCTGTCATTGCGCCAGGGCTTCAAGGTGAAAAAACTGTAGATCAATTTCCAAAGTGGTTTGAAGAACAAGGTTATAAAGACATCCCTGTTTTATATGATACAAAAGGAGCTGTTTTTCAAGCCTATCAAATTCGAAGTATCCCTACAGAGTATCTAATTGATTCACAGGGTAAAATTGCTAAGATGCAATTAGGTGCAATTAGTAACGCAGATGCAGAAGCAGCTTTTGCTCAAATGAAATAAAGTAATGAAATATAAAAATGTCTAGACAAATCGTCTAGACATTTTTTCTAACATAAATTAGTTTTTTGAAGCTGCTTGGAATTCAGGGTTTTTCCAAGCTTCATCAATAATAGCTTGCAATTCTTTTGCTGAAGCTTGCATTTTTTGAGTTTCAGCATCGTTCAATGGGATGTTAACTGGACGAACAATACCGTGTGCACCAACGATAGCTGGTTGACCGATAAAGACGTTTTCAACTCCGTATTGACCTTCTTGGAATACTGAAAGTGGAAGAACAGCATTTTCATCATCAAGGATAGCTTTTGTGATACGAGCAAGGGCTACTGCGATACCGTAGTATGTTGCACCTTTTTTGTTGATGATTGAGTAAGCAGCATCACGAACTGAGATGAAGAGTTCTACAAGGTCAGCTTCATCCAAGTCACGGTTAGCTTGCAACCATTGTTCCAATTTTACACCGGCAACGTTAGCGTGTGACCAAACAGCAAACTCAGAGTCACCGTGTTCACCCATGATGTAGGCGTGAACTGAACGAGCATCAACGCCGATTTTTTCAGCAAGTGCTTGACGGAAACGAGCTGAGTCAAGTGAAGTACCTGAACCGATAACACGTTCTTTAGGGAAACCTGAGAATTTCCAAGTTGAGTAAGTCAAAACGTCAACTGGGTTAGCTGCAACAAGGAAGATACCGTCGAAACCAGAAGCAACAACTTGTTCAACGATTGATTTGTTGATAGCAAGGTTTTTACCAACAAGGTCAAGACGAGTTTCACCTGGTTTTTGTGGAGCACCAGCAGTGATAACTACAAGGTCAGCGTCCGCACAGTCTTCATACTTAGCTGCATAAATTTTCTTAGGTGAAGTAAAAGCAAGCGCGTGGCTAAGGTCTTCAGCATCACCAACAGCTTTTTCAAACAATTGAGGAATTTCAATGATACCAAGTTCTTGTGCAATTCCTTGGTTAACAAGAGCAAAAGCGTATGATGATCCTACGGCACCGTCACCGACAAGGATAACTTTTTTGTGTTGTTTAGTTAATGTCATTTGTCTAAACATCTCCTTCATTTTTTAAGGGCTTCCCCCGTTTAGTTTCATTCTATCACTTTTAAATAGCTTTGTCACGGATATAACATCCACTTGGCCATGTAAACGTTTTAGTCGGATTGGAAGACTGAAATCTAGGTCAAACTATGGTATAATATATCTAGTTACTAATAGTGAAATGAGGCATTTGTTAATGCAAGATAAAAATTTAGTGAATGTCAATCTGACAAAGGAGATGAAGACCAGCTTTATCGACTACGCCATGAGTGTTATCGTATCGCGGGCCCTTCCTGATGTTCGAGATGGGTTGAAACCAGTTCATCGTCGTATTCTATACGGTATGAACGAATTGGGTGTGACACCAGATAAACCTCATAAGAAATCTGCCCGTATTACAGGGGATGTCATGGGTAAATACCACCCGCACGGTGACTCATCTATCTACGAAGCTATGGTTCGTATGGCGCAATGGTGGAGTTACCGTTACATGCTTGTAGATGGGCATGGGAACTTTGGTTCCATGGATGGTGATGGTGCCGCAGCTCAGCGTTATACCGAAGCACGTATGAGTAAGATTGCTCTTGAAATGCTTCGTGACATCAATAAAAATACCGTTGATTTTGTTGATAACTATGATGCCAATGAACGTGAACCTGTTGTTTTACCAGCTCGTTTTCCAAATCTTTTGGTCAATGGAGCTACAGGTATCGCTGTTGGTATGGCGACTAATATTCCGCCACATAACTTGGGTGAAACCATTGATGCTGTTAAGTTAGTGATGGATAATCCAGAAGTCACAACCAAGGAATTAATGGAAGTTCTTCCTGGTCCAGATTTCCCAACTGGTGCCCTTGTTATGGGGAAATCAGGTATTCATAAGGCCTACGAAACTGGTAAAGGATCGATTGTGCTTCGTTCTCGTACTGAAATCGAAGAAACTAAGACTGGTCGCGAACGTATCGTTGTAACAGAATTTCCATACATGGTCAACAAGACTAAAGTCCATGAACATATTGTGCGTTTAGTTCAAGAAAAACGTATCGAAGGAATTACAGCTGTTCGTGATGAATCAAACCGTGAGGGAGTTCGCTTTGTTATCGAAGTGAAGCGTGATGCGTCAGCCAATGTTATCTTGAACAACTTGTTCAAGATGACTCAAATGCAAACTAGCTTTGGATTTAACATGCTGGCTATCCAGAATGGTGTACCAAAGATTCTTTCTCTTCGTCAAATCTTGGATGCCTATATTGAGCACCAAAAAGAAGTGGTGACTCGTCGTACTCAATTTGACAAAGAGAAAGCTGAAGCGCGTGCACACATCTTAGAAGGTTTGTTGATTGCTCTGGACCACATCGACGAAGTCATTCGTATCATCCGTGCCAGTGAAACGGATGCAGAAGCCCAAGCTGAATTGATGAGCAAGTTCAAGTTATCTGAACGTCAAAGTCAGGCAATTCTTGATATGCGTCTCCGTCGATTGACAGGTTTGGAACGTGACAAGATTCAGTCAGAATATGATGAGCTTATTGCCTTGATTGCTGACTTGGCAGACATTCTTGCAAAACCAGAACGCGTAGCGCAAATTATCAAGGAAGAATTGGATGAGGTCAAACGTAAGTTTGGCGATCCACGTCGTACTGAGTTGATGGTTGGTGAAGTCTTGACTCTTGAAGATGAAGACTTGATTGAAGAGTCTGATGTCCTTATCACTCTATCAAATAAAGGTTATATCAAACGTTTGGACCAAGACGAATTTACAGCTCAAAAACGTGGTGGACGTGGCGTTCAAGGAACTGGAGTTAAGGACGATGACTTTGTGCGTGAATTGGTTTCAACCAGCACTCACGATCATTTGCTATTCTTCACCAATAAAGGACGTGTTTATCGTCTTAAGGGATATGAAATTCCAGAATACGGTCGTACAGCCAAAGGGTTGCCAGTTGTCAATCTTTTGAAACTGGATGAAGGTGAAAGCATTCAAACCATTATCAATGTTGAATCAGAACGTAGTGATGATGCTTATCTCTTCTTTACAACTCGCGCAGGTATTGTCAAAAGAACCAGTGTCAAAGAATTTGCCAACATTCGTCAAAATGGTCTCAAAGCCTTAAATCTGAAAGATGAGGATGAGTTGATTAATGTCTTACTAACTGAAAAAGACACAGATATCATCATCGGAACCAGATTAGGCTATGCAGTTCGTTTCAGTCAGTCTTCAGTTCGTAGCATGAGTCGTATTGCCACTGGTGTTAAAGGGGTAAACCTTCGTGAAGGTGATGCTGTAGTTGGAGCAAGGGTGATTACTGACCAAGATGAAGTCCTTATCATTACTGAGAAAGGATACGGTAAGCGCACAGTTGCGACTGAATATCCAACAAAAGGGCGTGCCGGTAAGGGAATGAAAACAGCCAATGTTACTGAAAAAAATGGTCCTCTGGCTGGTCTCTTAACAGTAAAAGGGGATGAAGATCTGATGATTATCACTGACACAGGTGTCATGATTCGAACCAATGTTGCCAATATTTCACAAACGGGACGTTCAACTATGGGAGTAAAAGTGATGCGTCTAGATCAAGATGCTAAGATTGTGACTTTTACAAGTGTTGCAGCAGCAGAAAAAGAAGAAGTTGGGGCAGAACAGGAAACAGAAAGTGAAGCATAATGTCTAAAAAAATCAATAAAAAGAAAAATAAACGAAAAAATCTGTTGATCAATATATTGGCAGGATTTCTGATACTGCTATCAATCGCTTTGATTTTTAACGCTAAAATCCGTGATATTTTTATGGTTTGGAATACTAATAAGTACCAAGTAAGTCAGGTATCAAAAGAAAAATTAGAAGAAAATCAGGATACAGAAGGAAATTTTGATTTCGATTCAGTGAAGGCTATCTCATCTGAAGCGGTTTTATCTTCGCAGTGGGATGCCCAACAACTTCCTGTTATTGGTGGAATTGCCATTCCTGAAGTAGAGATTAACCTACCTATCTTTAAAGGTTTAGATAATGTGAACTTGTTCTATGGGGCAGGAACCATGAAACCAAATCAAAAAATGGGAGAGGGAAATTATTCTCTCGCTAGTCACCATATTTTTACAGCTGAAAATGCCAGTCAGATGCTCTTTTCACCTTTGGTCAATGCCAAAGAAGGGATGAAAATTTATTTGACTGATAAGGAAAAGGTTTATACCTATGTCATTCGTGAAGTCAAACACGTTACACCTGACCGCGTTGATGAAATAGAAGACCGTGAGGGAATCAAAGAAATTACCTTGGTAACCTGTGTAGACTACAATGCCACAGAACGGATTATCGTGAAGGGAGATTTCAAAGAAGTGAAACCTTATGCAGAAACTCCATCAGATGTCTTAGAAGCCTTTAATAAGCCTTATAAGCAAAGATATTAAGAGATAAGATTATTAAAAAAGGTTTGCTAGTATTAGCGAACCTTTTTCTTATGTGACTTTCGGTCCGTCTCGCTCCGTTAGGTGCGAGACAAAA
>NZ_KV805003.1:19625-21806 GCF_001811505.1 Streptococcus sp. HMSC034E03 | reverse complement strand
GATTTACCCACTACAAATATTATAGAGCCATTTTTATTATGGAATTGCCAAATGACGTTAAGGTTCAGTTCTATGAACTTAGAAAGAAAGTACAAAGCTTTAATCAGCTTTCAAAAAGATTTGGTATGGATGTTTCTGGCTAAGGTATGTGACAAGGTGAATTGATTGTTATGAAATAGAGAGCCTAAAAAATGGGGAAAATCGTTATTATTCCCCTGAACTTGATATGTTGTAAAAGACTATTTCTTGTCTGTTAAATATATCAATAACAAAATCTAAACATGATAGTCTAATATCTAATCCATTTCAAGTGAATAAGTTTATCAATCGTGTGAGTAAGAAAATTTCAAAAGAAGGAGAGATGGGTTTTCAAAAATAACCTATCTAGTCATTGTTTATATATAATTTGTATCTTTTGGTTTGTTAATTTGTATTTAAAATTTAATCATGTTACAATTAAAATTGAAATCGAATAGAAAAGGAAAATGCAAACGTGGGCACACTATTAGCAACAAGATTAAAAAATAGACGAAAAGAATTAAAAATGTCTCAGCGAGAATTGGCTGAGGGGATATGTAAACAGGGACAAATTAGTCGATTAGAGAATGGAGAATTTACTCCAGGAGCAGACTTTTTATATGCTCTGTCTAAGAAGTTAAAAGTTAGTATAGATTATTTTTTTAATGAGCAGATTGTAGAAGAGATTGATGAACTATCAGAGTTTAAGAAGTTAGCTCAGACATTTATCACAAATCGAAATTATGAGTCTTTGAAATATATATATGAATTAGAGAGTGTAAAGATGCATCGCTTGTCTCTAGTAAATAAATTTTATATGGAGTGGATAAAATCTCTTATAGATTTTTATTTCTATGGGCAACAAGAGGAGGCTGTGGCAAGATTGGAGAAGGTACTGTCTCAGTTAAGTGTAACTGACTTGACCTACCTTCAAGTTGCAAATACTCTATTTAATTTTTATTATGATATTGAAGATTTAGAGAGCTTTAATGAAATTCGAGAAAAGTTAGAGTATCAAGTAAATCAACTCAAGTTAAACACAATCGAAGAATTAAACCTTTCTATTAAATTTAATTATAATGTTTGTCGCTATCTATGGTTGCAGAATAATACTGAAGAGGCTATTACTAAAATCACAGATACGATAAAGCAATGTAAGACGTATAGAACAACATATCTTTTGGCTGATTTGTATGTATTGATGGGAAATGTCAGTAAGAATTTTTCTTCTAAAGTTGCAGTAAAAGAGTACTTTGAAACGGCTTATTTCCTGTATAAGCTTGAGGGAAATATGTCAATGGCTCTTAAAATCGAGCATTACATTGCAGATATAACAGAATAGTAAAGACGATGTTCAATTAAGCATCGTTTTTTTGAATTCAAAAATACAAATATGTATTTAATAAAAATAAATAAAAAAATATTATCAAAAATCTTGACATTATTATATTGAAGTGCTAAAATGAGTGCAAGAAAATATTAGGCTTTGTGTCTATAAAACATCTACAGAAACTTACTATAGACTGAGTGAATGTAAAGAGACTTCAGGCTTTGAAGAATTGAGAGGTAAAATTAATGAATGAATTAGAAGTTAGATTTGAACTCAACGATGAGAGGGATTATAATAATGCTATTTCATATTTAGAAAAATCTTATAAATTTAAGTGTGAAAATAAGCAAGTTGATGAATATTTTAAAACAAAAGGAAGAGAATATGAAAATGATGAAGTAGGTAGCTTTATTTACAGAATTCGCCAAGAAGATGATGATAGATCAAGTATTTTCACAAGAAAAGATACGATAAAACAAGGAATGTGGAGTGAAAGTGAAATAGAGTTGGAATCTGAAAAATTAGAATTTGTAAGGAATATCTTGCAAGATGGTTTTTCAAATATTTTCACAATAAGTAAATATAGAAAGACTTATCATGACGCATTAGAAAATAAAACGATTAATCTAGATAAGATTGATGGTCTCGGATTTTATCTTGAAATAGAGATTTTAGGAGATTTTTCAAAAGAAGATTATAATAATTTTTATGAGAAAATGTGCGGAGAGTTCTCGTTTTTAAATTCAAAAATAGAAACAAAGGGCTATGTCCAATTAATGAGAGAAAAAATGGATGTAATTGAAATTATCAAATAGTCTTGTTGGGATTGTTTA
>NZ_KV805003.1:5458-19525 GCF_001811505.1 Streptococcus sp. HMSC034E03 | reverse complement strand
TTATCAAATAGTCTTGTTGGGATTGTTTACTCAATTGCTGGATTTGGAAGTTTGATAGCAGTAACCTTTCTTTCTACTTTTTTGAATAAGAAGGATGCCTTTATCTTGATGAATGTATCAATGGCAAGTGGGATGGTAGAAAATTATGTGACTATTAGTCCGTCTCGCTCCGTTAGGTGCGAGACAAATAAACCACCCGCTATGCGGGTGCGCGTCGAAGGTTATACCAAAAAAACTCCAAACACGATACAATAAAGGTGTTCAAGCCAATTGTAAAGTGAAAGGAGAAAAACATGGCACAAAAGGCTCATAGTTTATCGCACACAAAGTGGCACTGTTCTATCATATTGTGTTCACGCCTAAGTATAGACGAAAAGTCATCTATAATCAATATCGAAGCAGTTTAGGCGAAATATTTCAACGCTTGTGTAGTTATAAAGGAGTTGAAATTATCGAGGGTCACTTAATGCCAGACCATGTACATATGTAAGTAAGTATTCCATCAAGGATAAGTGTTTCGAGTTTTATGGGTTATTTAAAAGGAAAAAGTGCACTCATGATGTTTGACAAACACGCCAATCTCAAGTACAAGTTTGGGAATCAGCATTTCTGGGCGGAAGGTTATTATGTGAGTACGGTGGGACTCAATGAAGCCGCAATTAAGAAAT
Organism: Streptococcus sp. HMSC034E03; assembly: GCF_001811505.1. Classification (GTDB taxonomy): domain Bacteria; phylum Bacillota; class Bacilli; order Lactobacillales; family Streptococcaceae; genus Streptococcus. Next base: position 18,857 of record NZ_KV805003.1, on the reverse strand, counting down.
ATATCCAAGATTAAAGAAATTATCCAGTGGATGATTTCTTCACGAGTATAAAACTTTGAGAACGAGTAAAGCATGATATAGCACTAGATAAATTAAGTGTAAAAGAGTATGAGGACCTCTTTAGGGATAGTGGTAAGTAATACTAGAGCCTATTTGAGAGGCAAGTGACGAGTCGGCTTGAACAAGGTAAAAGCCAGCGTCTTTAGGCGCTGGCTGGTAATTTGGGCTTATAGCCCTGGGACAAACCACCCGTTTGACGGGTGGTCATGATTCCCAATTATCAATTAGATATTCTGGAAGAAGAGAATCAAACAAAATATAAAATCTTTATACGTGAGACAACCTCATACTTTGTATATAACAAAGAACATTCGGATAAGAATCAGTATGTCAAAGGACGAACCTTGATAAGGTAGCTAACCAACGATAGTCGAGTAATACCATACAGAAGACCTACAGTTAAGAGTTTTCAGGAAAAGATTATTGATATTAACCTCTTCATTGAATTAACTGAAGCAGATAAGAAATACCAAGACATTAAAGACGAGTTAGTAAAAGAAATAGCAGAGATAGATATAAAACTAAATCAAATTAATGAAAAAATCGCCAACTTAAATAAGATGGCGGAAGTGCTTATCAATTTGAAGAGTGAAGATGTGAGCAGTCGAAAGCTTACAAGATATGACTTTTTAAAATTAAATTTGCCAGAATCAATTACAGTCGAACAAGTAACCGAAGAAATAAGAGTGTTTCAAGAGGAGCTAGGTCATTATCTTTATGAGTATGAGGGATTAGTAAAAAAGCTAGAGATGTTTGTAAAAGTACTGAATGATAAGAATTTTTATAAAAAATTTAGTATAGAAATACTATTGGAATAACAAGAACTAATCCTATGGTGGTTAAAGATTAACTATCTTTATGCTATTGATTAATATATTTGTCATAGTGCTCTTGGTACTGTGCTTTTATATTATGTTCTCCTAGAATTTCAAATACCTGAAGTGCTTGTTTCATCTTTTCGATTCCGTTCGCAGGATTGCACTTAAATTCAAAGTATCCACATGTATATAAGAAGACGGTTTGTTCATAATAGTTTAATTCATTATTTAGTAATTTTTTTATTTCTTTGATTAGAAAACTACAATTTTGAAATTCTTCTTTATCAATACTAACAATTAGGCAATTGATTGCCAATTGTGTAACAAGCCGTTTATTTGTCTTATTTAATGTTGAATAGATATAATTTTTTAACATTTCTATAGTTAATAGGAAGTAGGAGTTATATTTAATTGTTCTTACACAGTTACCTAATAGGATAATTTCATAGTAACCCCAGTTTTCAACTTTAAAAAGATAATCTGTTAGCTGTAATAACTCCTCGTCCGAGGGGAGAAAATTTTTATTTGTTGTATAGAGAATCGATTTTACCATTGTCTTTTCATAAGGACCCAAGTTATAACTTGAAGAGTTTGATAGTAATTCAATAATACTATCAAAATTTTTTGTGGAGTAGTGTTTTCGAATATATTGCACCAAGTTAGCGAATGATCCAGTTTTAGTAGAATTATTGTCATGAAGAATAATAAATTCATCCAAAGTTATATGTAATTTATCTAAAATATTGATTAGTCGAATACAAGAGATTTCTGATTCTCCCCGTTCAAATCTAGAGATTTGAGATTTAGATAAATTACTATCAGCAATTGAACATAAACTGATTTGCTTTCCTTTTCTAATTTTTCTGAGTGTTATACCAAGTTTTGATTTCATAATTTTCCCGTTTTCCTAACAAAAAAGTAATTGATTTTTATTTATTGTACAATAAATAAAAACTGAAAGGAAGTCTAAATATGAAGAAAATTTTAAAAAATTCCCTAATTTTATTGTTGGTTATGGATATTATTATTGTCGGTGGATAAAATGTTTAGGTGTACACCTAAGTCTTTAGAGATCATCTAAAGACCTAGTACTGGTTGGAAGACACGATGAAAGATAGTATGGTTAATTATTGGTTAAATTATTTTCCGGAGTATAGTTTAGAAACGTTTGAAGTAGAATAGATATTAAGGACCTTTCTTTCTCTTATTCCAAAGACTCAGCTCCTGTAATAGAAAATTTAAATTTGACTATTGAGTCAGGACAGAGAATTGCACTAGTCGGTCAACCGAGGTCAGGAAAAAGTACGTTATCAAAAATACCATCAGGATTATATAAGATTGATACAGGAAAAGTTTTATTTGATTGTGTAAATATTAATCAAATAGATAAAAAATATTAAGTCAAAATTTAGAAGTAGTTCCACAGGATTCATTTTTATTGAACAGAAGTATTCTTGATAATATAACTTTAAAGCACGAAGTTACTTCACAAAAGATAGAGGAAGTTTGTAAAGCAGTTCAAATCTATGATGAAATCATGGCTATGCCGATGAAATTTAACACTATCATCTCAGATTTGGGTTCAAATATTTCAGGTGGTCAAAGACAACGGATAGCACTGGCACGTGCATTAATAAATAACCCTAGTATTGTAATTTTAGATGAAGCAACTAGTGCATTAGACACTATTAATGAGGAAAGAATAACAAAGTATATAAAAAGTAAGGGCTGTACTCAAATAATTGTAGCTCATAGATTGTCAACGATTAAGGATGCGGATATTATTTTTGTAATGAAAAGTGGTAAGATTGTTGAGTCAGGAAATCATAAGTACTTAATGGCTCTTGGTGGAGAGTACTACAGCTTATATACAAAAAGGAAATTAGGTGTAAAGAAAATGAAGAAAGAAAATGAATATATAATTTCAACATCAGCCTCACTAGGGGTGATGATTGGAATAGTGTTTGCAATTTTTTTAGATTTTCCAGTTGAATATGGTATTTCTTTAGGCTTGTTGAATGGAATAGTATTGGGGTCGCTGATTTCTTACAAAAACAATAAGAATTAAGCATAATTTTTTGCTGTAAACTAAGGAGTAGAGATGGCTATAGTTGAAATTATAAATCTAACAAAAAGCTTTAAAGATATTGAAGTTATTCATAACACTTCTAGTAGAATTATTATCATGAAGAATAATAAATTCATCCAAAGTTATATGTAATTGAACATAAACTGATTTGCTTTCCTTTTCGAATTTTTCTGAGTGTTATACCAAGTTTTGATTTTATATTTCCCATTTTCCCAACAAAATTTCAAAGGTTTTTTATTTATTATACAATAAATAAAAAATAAAGGGAGGTTCAGTATGAAAAAACTTTTAAAATTTACATGAATATTGTTATTGATTATGGATATTATCATTATAGTCGGAGGTTGAATCTTACCTGTACAGGTAAGTGTTTAGTTATAACTTAACGCTTATTTTGGATTATTATGAAATAGATGGTGATTTTAGAGTATCTGGCGAGGATGTATATTTCATTGAGTTAGTAACTATGTATGGTTTAAGTGAAAATAGTGCGGTACCAACTCTTGCAAAGAGGTTTGGAATAAGTCTTACCGATTTAATAAAAAGTGATATTCATCGTGGTTTAACTAGAAAGAAGGGACATTTTGGATATTAACAAGAAAACGTTTTATACAATTACTTTTGGTGAGTTTATATCAAATGTTGGAGATAGATTTCAGAAAATTGCTTTTCCAATCTTAATTTACCAAGAATTTCATTCGTCTTTTGCAATGGGAGGAATGGTGATTATTGAATTGTTACCTCAATTCTTCTTGGGATTTGTTATGGGTTACTTATTAGATAATTTCAATAAGAAAAAAATACTATTATGGTCTACATTAATACCTGCATTATTATGTAGTGTAATACCATTATTTTCAAAATATTCAGTTCCTATATTTTTTTACTATATTATTGCATTTTTACTTCCTTTGTTTTCTACACTTTTCCAAACAGGATTCTCAGTCATTACTCCTGCCTTATTTGAGAAGGAAAAATTGCAAAAATATAATTCTCAGTTTCAAGGTGTACGAACTATTTCAAAATTAATCTCTCCAGCCCTAGCAGGGGTACTAATGTTAAAGTTTAATATTAATAGCATTTTTTTAATAAATAGTACTTCTTTCTTGTTATTATTTCTTTCAATATTAATTTCATATATTCCAGATCAAGAACACAAGGAGAATGGTAATGATGATATAAAAGAAATTTTTGTAGGTTTTAAAGAGAACTTTACAAATATTAAGTTGAGGATTTCTTTACTCTTTACTATTGTTGTGAATATCGCTATGCTAGGCTTCAATGCAACGATTATTTATTATTTACAGGATCAATTAAAATTATCAAATAGTCTTGTTGGGATTGTTTACTCCATTGCTGGATTTGGTAGTTTGATAGCAGTAACCCTTCTTTCTACTTTTTTGAATAAGAAGGATACCTTTATCTTAATGAATATATCAATGGCAACTATCCCACTTGTCATTATGGCAAGCGGAATAGTAGAAAATTGGATTTTTTTTGGAATTTGTTACTCAATTTTGAGTGGACTAATTACAATAGCTTCTGTATCAATTACAACAATACAGCAACAAGAAAGTACTGATTATAATATTGGTAAAATACTTTCTAGTTCTTTTGTAATAGCTACCATTTTTGCTCCTTTTGGAGGGATACTGGCTGCTTATTTTAATTGGCTTTAAACCCGAGATTAAGTCTAGTTATTTTGGGATTACTAAGTAGTTTATTGGTTATTCTTATAAAGAGTTATGAAAAAAATCTAACTAAGAAAAGAACTGCAATATTTATAAAGGAAGATTAGTGGATTAATTATCATTAGAAAAAATAATATTAATTCGTAGTAAAATAAAAAATTGAAAAAGGTTTTACATAATGTACTACCTTTTTCAGATTTAATAATTATTAAGGGGATAGAACTAGAGACCAAAAATACTGAATTTTAAACTGCACCCCAAAAGTAAGATTTTTTCTGTCTAACTTTTGGGGTCAGTACATTATCTCTAACTTCTGGGGTGCTTTTTCTATATTTAAATTTTTTTACAGTACCCATGTACGGATCGCATGGGCAACGCCTGATTCATCATTTGTTTTGGTGATGTATTTGGCGATTTTTTTGAGTTCTGGATTTCCATTTTCCATAACAACTGGGTTACCTACGACTTCAAGCATAGCACGGTCATTTTCTTCGTCTCCGATAGCCATGGTTTCATCTTTGGTCAATCCTAGTTTTTCAGCTAGGTGAGTGATAGCTGAGCCCTTGTCTACATTCTTTTTAAGGAGCTCAAGGTAGAAAGGAGCAGATTTGTTGATGGAGTAGCGCTCGTAAAATTCTGCTGGTATCTTTTCAATAGCAGTATCCAGAATTTCAGGTTCATCGATAAACATACATTTGACGATTTCCTTGTTAGCCATTTCCTCAGGGGTACGGTAGAAGATAGGCATGCTGACGAGGGTTGATTCGTGCACTGTGTATTTTCCGATATTGCGATTGGCAGTATAGATACCGTCTTTGGTAATGGCATGCATGTGGACACCGAGCTTGCGACTGAGGAATTCCATATCTAGATAATCCTCATAGGTCAAGGATTCGCTGATAATCTCATGCCCAGTAGCAGTCTCTTGGACAAGGGCACCGTTGAAGGTCACGACATAGTCACCCTCATCTCTCAACTGCAAGTCGTCCAGAAGTTTGGCAACACCTGCGATAGGGCGGCCAGTTGCAATGACGACTTTGACACCAGCTTCTTTGGCATCTTGAATAGCGGCAAATACTTCAGGAGTGATTTCCTTTTGACTGTTGACAAGGGTTCCGTCGATATCGACAGCGATTAGTTTAATACTCATAAATTTCCTCTTTTAGTTTTTATTTGGGGTAAAATGATCGTTCTCAATCAAGTGTAGAAATTGCTGGGTAATGCTTGCGAAGATGCTGTTTTGGTCTAACATTTCTTTCGGAAAATAAAAACGATTATCTCCGTGGCGACTACCAGCAAGGGATTGAACGATAGGAGACAGGCTAGAGAGTTCTGCTAGTTCTCCATTTTTTTGTATAATCTCAATCTGCGTTCGTGGATTTTCAGATTCGGGACGATAGATATCATAAGGAAGGTCAAAGTTCTTATGAATAGCTGTGTAATAGTCAGGATCAAAGCCGATATCTTCTACCAGTTTTCTCATAGATGCAAGCTGTTCTTGATCTTCTTGTGAAAAGGTGATTGATTTAAAGACCTTGCGATTGACAAAGCGTTGTGACAGGTCAGCTAAAATCTTGTCAGGACTGGTCATCCATAGTTGGAAATAGGTATTCATAACTCCGTCATCCAAAGATAGATAGTCAGCTAAGCTAACATTTTTTTCGAAAAATGGCAGTAGATGTGGTGATGTAAGTGTAAAGAAGTCCTTGTTTCCTGGATAAAGTTCTTTAGCACGTTTCAAAAGATTTTGCAGAAGTACTTCCATAGCACGTGTTGCTGGATGGAAATATACCTGCATATACATTTGATAGCGACTAAGAACATAGTCTTCGATGGCATGCATCCCGTTTCGTTGGAAAGCAATTCCGTTTTCGATAGGGCGAATAACTCGTAAGATACGTGTTAGGTCAAATTCCCCATAAGAAGCCCCTGTAAAATAGGAGTCGCGTAAGAGATAGTCCATGCGGTCTGCATCGATTTGACTCGAAATCAATTGAACCACCTGCTTATTTGGATAAGTATGGTCTATAACACTTGCTACCTTTTCAGGGAAATCTGGAGCTACCTGTAAAAGAACCTGGTGAATCTCTGTTTCGGGGCTTTGGATAATTTCCTGCGTAATCGCCTCATGATCGGTATCAAAGAGATTTTCAAAGGTATGCGAGTAGGCACCATGTCCTAAGTCATGAAGGAGGGCTGCAGTCATGGTTAGGAGGGACTCCGAGGAATCCCATTCTTTAGGATACTTTTCCTCAAAAATCTCGGTGATGCGACGTGCAATTTCGTAAACACCTAGACAGTGAGAGAAACGACTATGTTCTCCACCATGAAAGGTATAACTGGATGTTCCGAGCTGCTTGATACGACGAAGCCGTTGAAATTCTTTGGTATTGATTAAGTCATAGATAATCTGATTATCAACATGGATATAATTGTGAACAGGGTCACGAAATACTTTTTCATTCATAAAACCATTATAGCAAAAAGCCACAGTTTTTGGTAAAATAGTAGGATAAGAGTGAAGAAAGAGGACTTGAAGTGAAAATTCGAATGAGAAATACCATCCAATTTGATGAACAATTGGAAGTGATCGACCAACTTTATGACGTTGAGTTACGTGAGAAAGGTGATTTTTCCTATCTCCTTTTTTACAATGAAGAGAAAGAAAAAGTGGTACTCAAGTTTAATGATACAGAGTTGGTGATGTCTCGATTTTCCAATCCTAAGACCATCATGCGTTTTCTGAAGGAAGCTGATAGTTTAGCCTATATTCCTACACCAATGGGGATACAGGAGTTTATCATCCAAACAAGCCATTATCAAGTTGAACAACAAAAGATTGAACTAGCCTATCAACTACAAAACAACGAAGGAACTCCATTTGCGGACTATCGCTTAGAAATTACCTGGGGATAAAAAAGTGGAGGAGAAATCAGAAGTCAAAGTTTCGATTTCGAAGTTCCAAATCAACTAGCAGGTCAAAGTTTTTTTGCTAATAAAAAATGAGGTTGGGATTTTTGTCCCAGCCTCTATTTGATATAGAGTTCTTGATTTTTCAAGACGATTTCACGTACACTTGCAAATTTCTTCAGTTTTTTGAGGTCTTCTGGATGCGTTACAAGTGTGATTACATAGCCCTCTTTGCCCATACGACCCGTACGTCCAGCGCGGTGAGTGTAGGTTTCCATATCTCTAGGAACGTCAAAGTTAACCACGCATTCCAAGCTATCAATGTCGATACCACGAGCTAGAAGGTCTGTTGCAAGAAGCAGTGTTAGCTGATTATCTTTGAATTTTTCTAAGATAACTTTTCTAAATTTGACGTTGACATCGCTAGCTAGTGAAACAGCTAAAACATCGCGATACTGTAGTTTCTCTTCTGCACTTCCAAGGTCTGATAAGCTATTAAAGAAGACAAGTCCGCGGAAGTCCTCGACATGTGCTAGTTTACGAAGCATATCTACTCGGTGACGTTGGTCTACTTGCATGTAGAAGTGTTGGATGTTGTCCAATTTTTGATCAGAGAGGTCGATGGTGCGCGTGTTGGGTGTAATCTTATCTTGGTCAAACTTGGTAGTGGCACTCATATAGATGAGTTGGTGGTCACGAGGTGCATAGTGAGTGATTTTCTCAACAAAGTGAATCTGAGAATCATCAAGCAACTGATCGAACTCGTCAAGAATGATCGTTTCCACATTCATCATCTTGATCTTCTTCAATTTAATCAGTTCAAAGATACGACCAGGAGTTCCAATAAGGATTTCTGGGCCTTTTTTAAGTCGTTCGATTTGACGTTTCTGACTAGAACCAGAAAGGAAGAGTTGAGCAGTCAAGCCAATTGCTTCACCCCAAGTTTTAGTTACCTCAAAAATTTGACCAGCCAGTTCAGTATTTGGTGCTAAAATCAATAGTTGCTGCGCTTTTTTCTTTTGGAGACGAAGAAGACTTGGTAGGAGATAAGCTAAAGTCTTACCTGTACCAGTTGGACTAACTCCAAGAAGGGTTTGACCGTCTAAAATCGGATCAAAAAGCTGAGTTTGAATAGGGGTGAATTCTTGAAAGCCGAGGTGTTCGGTTAGCTCTTGCCATTCTTTAGGTAGTTTGGTTTTCATTTTTCTGCCTCAAATCTAATGCCAGCAGTCTGGCGCATGGTGTAGAGTAGCTTATGGACGTGTGTTGCATCATCCAACCAAGCTTGGTAAAGTTCTAGGTTTGGCTGCTTGATCATGTTAGCAAAAGCAGCGATCTCCTCAGTCATGGTGTGAGGTGCTTGCTGAATAGGTAGATGTGTTTCATTACCTTTATGATCAGTGAAAATAGCTGAGCGGACATGTTCAATAGTGTTGAGCGTCAAGGTTCCATCTGTTGTATATATTTCGCAAGGCAGATTAGAAGTAATGTTTTTACCAGCCTTGATATGGACTTGATAACCGGGATAAGATAAGATACCATCTCCATTTAAATCAATGGTGTTGTCAAGTTGCTGAGCTTGATAGGTCGCATCAAGTGCCTTTCCAAACAAGCGAACCGCAGCATAGATCGGATAAATTCCCAAGTCCATGAGAGCCCCACCAGCAAAACGGTCTGAAAATACATTCGGAGTGTTTCCGGAATGAAGGGCTGGCATCTTAGAAGAATACTTGGCATAGTTGAAATCTGCACCTAAAATTTGCTTGTCTGCTAAGAAGTTTTTAATAATTGTGAAGGCTTCCTCATGATAGTTTCTTGCTGCTTCAAAGATAAAACATTGATTTTCTTGAGCTATTTCAACTAAATCCTGCCATTCTTGTGGTTGAGTCACCGCTGGTTTTTCAAGGATAACATGTTTAGCCGATGCTAGAGCAAGCTTGGCTTGAGTATAATGCAGAGAATTGGGACTTGCGATATAGACAATATCAAAATCAGACTGGAAGAAATCCTCTAAATTATCAAATAGACTAACATCTGAATAGGAACTAGCAAATTGCTGAGCAGTCGTGAGCTTTCTTGAATAAACAGCCACTAACTGGAATTCCTGACTAGCATGAGCAGCTTCTATAAAGTGGTGACTGATTGCACCAGTACCGATAATACCGAGTTTAAGCATGAAATCTCCTTTTCTACAAGTAATGACTGCTTTCATTATATCACAGATAGACTAAACTAGCCAAAGGGAGACAATTCTTTTATTTGACACTTCGAATTTTCCTCAAAAAATGGTACAATAGATTCAGAAAAAATAGGAGTGTAGTATGAGATTATTACCTATGAGAAAAATTTCTCGTCATTCAAAAAGATTGGCGCTTTTTTTGACTTTTTGTGCGGGTTATGTAGATGCCTATACCTTTATCATACGTGGGAATACTCTAGTTGCAGGCCAAACGGGGAATGTCGTTTTCCTTTCCGTTGGTCTCATTCAGGACAATGTTTCAGATGCCAGCGCCAAGGTAATGACCTTGATTTCCTTCATGGTGGGTGTCTTCCTCTTGACAGTCTATAAAGAAAAGTTGAGGATTGTAAGAAAACCAATTTTATCCCTTGTTCCACTAGCAATTTTATCTTTGATTATAGGATTTGTTCCCTTGACGGTTGATAATATATACATAGTACCACCGTTAGCATTTTGTATGGGACTTGTAACAACAGCTTTCGGAGAAGTTTCAGGAATTGCATACAACAATGCTTTTATGACTGGAAATATCAAACGAACTATGTTAGCGTTTGGGGAATATGTTCGCACAAAACATACACCTTTTTTAAGAGAAGGACTCATCTTTGTTAGCTTGCTGTCGAGTTTTGTTATTGGGGTTGTTGTATCAGCTTATCTTAGTATTTTTTATGAAGAAAAAACAATTTTAGGAATTCCAATCATGATGAGTATTTTTTATCTAAGTATGCTTTTTGCATCTTGGAGGAAAAAAATAAGAGAAAAAGTTTAAATTCGATGATAAATACTTGTCAAAAACTAGGAATCATGCTATACTTGAAGAGTTGACTATGCACGATCCTGTGCAACCGCACGAACATCGTTGCTTGATTTTCAAGTGTAAGTGGTTCGTCCCACGATGCTAGGCGAGTCTTCACAAAAATATGGGGAAACCCCAAAAAATCATAGGAGGTGCATAATGAGCACATACGCAATTATCAAAACTGGCGGAAAACAAGTTAAAGTTGAAGTTGGTCAAGCAATCTACGTTGAAAAATTGAACGTTGAAGCTGGTCAAGAAGTTACTTTTAACGAAGTTGTTCTTGTTGGTGGTGAAAACACTGTTGTCGGAACTCCACTTGTTGCTGGAGCTACTGTAGTTGGAACTGTTGAAAAACAAGGAAAACAAAAGAAAGTTGTTACTTACAAGTACAAACCTAAAAAAGGTAGCCACCGTAAACAAGGTCACCGTCAACCATATACTAAAGTTGTCATCAACGCAATCAACGCTTAATTTTAAGGAGAACACATGATACAAGCAGTCTTTGAGAGAGCCGAAGATGGCGAGCTGAGGAGTGCGGAGATTACTGGACACGCCAAAATTGGCGAAAACGGCTTTGACGTCGTGTGTGCATCGGTTTCTACGCTTGCCACTAACTTTGTCAATTCAATTGAGAAATTTGCAGGCTATGAACCAATCTTACAATTAAACGAAGATGAAGATGGTTATCTAATGGTGGAAATTCCTAAAGATATCCCTTCACATCAGAGAGAAATGACTCAGTTGTTTTTTGAATCATTTTTCTTAGGTATGGCAAACTTATCGGAGGACTCTTCTGAGTTCGTCCAAACCAGAGTTATCACAGAAAACTAACACGGAGGAAAACATTATGTTAAAAATGACTCTTACTAACATGCAACTTTTCGCCCACAAAAAAGGTGGAGGTTCTACATCAAACGGACGCGATTCACAAGCAAAACGTCTTGGAGCTAAAGCAGCTGACGGACAAACTGTAACAGGTGGATCAATCCTTTACCGTCAACGTGGTACACACATCTATCCAGGTGTAAACGTTGGACGTGGTGGAGACGATACTTTGTTCGCTAAAGTTGAGGGCGTAGTACGCTTTGAACGTAAAGGTCGCGATAAAAAACAAGTTTCTGTTTACCCAATCGCAAAATAAAAAGGTCCAGTGAACCTTTTTATCCCGAGCCTTGAAATGTAAATGTAAAGGTGAGGAAGCTAGAAGTAGCATAAAATAAGGCTTTCCGAGTTTTCGGAGAGCCTATTTTTTTATCCAAAAAGAATATAAGAAATTCAAACCCTGCTCCTTCGTATTTTATATATAAAACAAAGTATGAAAACGTAACGCAATTTTAAGACTTTTTTGTAAATTAAGAGTATAATTAAAGTGTGTTACCTTTTTATAAAATAACAAGCTAATATAATAAATTTTAGCTTGCATATTTTTAAAATTTTATTTCAAGGAGGAATCATGGAAAAGTATTTTGGTGAAAAACAGCAGCGTTTTTCATTTAGAAAATTATCAGTAGGACTTGTATCTGCAACGATTTCAAGTTTATTTTTTATGTCTGTATTAGCTAGTTCATCTATAGAAGCTCAAGAGACTAAAGGTGTTCACTATAAATATGTGACAGAGTCAGAGTTATCATCAGAAGAAAAGAAACAGCTTGTCTATGACATTCCGACATACATGGAGAATGATGATGAAACTTATTATCTTGTTTATAAATTAAATTCCCAAAATCAATTGGGAGAATTGCCAAATACTGGAAGTAAGAATGATGTTCAAACCTTGGTTGCTGGTGCTAGCTTAGCTGCTCTGGGGATTTTAATTTTTGCCGTTTCTAAGAAAAAGGTTAAGAATAAAACAGTATTACATTTAGCATTGGTTGCAGGGATAGGAAACGGTGTCCTAGTATCAGCTCATGCTTTAGAAAATAATCTCTTACTGAATTACAATACTGACTATGAATTAATCTCAGGAGAAAAATTACCTCTTCCTAAAGATATTTCAGGTTACACTTATATTGGATATATCAAAGAGGGAAACGTAACTTCTGAATCTAAAGTAAGCAATCAAGAGAAATCAGCAGCCACTCCTACAAAACAACAAAAGGTGGATTATAGTGTTACACCGAATTTTGTCGAGAATCCATCAACAGTACAAGCTATGCAGGAACAAACATCTGTTTCTTCAACTAAGCCGACAGAAGTTCAAGTAGTTGAAAAACCTATCTCTGCAGAATTAACCAATCCAAGAAAAGAAGAGAAACAATCTTCAAATTCTGCTGTTGTACGCGCAAAAGGCAAACCTGAAGTCCAACCCGCCTTGCCAGAGGCTGTAGTCAGTGACAAAGGCGAACCTGAAGTCCAACCTGCCTTGCCAGAGGCTGTAGTCAGTGATAAAGGTGAGCCTGCGATCCAGCCAGAATTACCCCAAGCAGTTGTAACCGACAAGGGTGAGCCTGCAGTCCAACCCGCCTTGCCCGAAGCAGTTGTAACTGACAAAGGTGAACCAGCAGTCCAAGCAGAGTTGCCAGAAGCTGTAGTCAGTGACAAAGGTGAGCCTGCAGTCCAACCCGCCTTGCCCGAAGCAGTTGTTACTGATAAGGGTGAGCCTGCAATTCAACCTGAATTGCCAGAAGCAGTTGTTACTGATAAAGGAGAACCTGAAGTTCAACCTGCGTTACCCGAAGCAGTCGTGACTGATAAGGGTGAGCCTGAAGTTCAGTCTGAATTACCAGAAGCGGTTGTAACTGACAAAGGTGAGCCTGAAGTTCAACCCGCCTTGCCCGAAGCAGTTGTTACTGA
>NZ_KV805003.1:0-5358 GCF_001811505.1 Streptococcus sp. HMSC034E03 | reverse complement strand
CTGATAAGGGTGAGCCTGCAATTCAACCTGAACTACCAGAAGCAGTTGTAAGCGATAAAGGCGAACCTGCAATTCAGCCAGAGTTACCAGAAGCTTTAGTAAGTGACAAAGGCGAACCAGAAGTTCAACCTGAATTGCCAGAGGCTGTAATAACCAACAAGGGTGAACCAGCGATCCAGCCAGAGTTACCAGAAGCAGTTGTAAGCGATAAAGGAGAACCAGAAGTTCAACCTGAATTGCCAGAAGCAGTTGTTACTGATAAAGGAGAACCTGAAGTTCACCCAGAGTTACCAGAAGCTGTTGTAACTGATAAAGGTGAGCCTGCAGTCCAACCCGCCTTACCAGAAGCAGTTGTAACTGACAAAGGTGAGCCTGAACAGGTAGATCCACTTCCTGAATATAAGGGGAATATTGAGCAATTAAAACCTGAAACTCCGATTGAGAAGCCGAAAGAAACAGATCCAGAAAAAACACTCGAATTAAGAAATGTTTCTGATGTAGAGCTCTATAGCCAGACGAATGGAATTTATAAACAGCATGTTTCGTTGGATGGTGTTCCAAACAATACAGATACTTACTTTGTCAAGGTAAAATCTTCGGCATTTAAAGATGTCTATCTACCAGTCGCCTCAATAACTGAAGAGGAAAGAAATGGTCAGTCAGTTTATAAAATTACAGCTAAGGCTGAGAAACTCCAGCAAGAGCAGAACAATAAATATGTCGACCATTTCACCTTCTACCTCGATAAGAAGTCTAAAGAGGAAAATACAAACTTTACTTCCTTTAGTAATCTGGTCAAAGCTATAAACCAAAATCTCTCTGGAACCTATCATTTAGCAGCTAGCCTGAATGCTAACGAAGTGGAGCTTGGTCCTGATGATAAATCCTATATCAAGGGAACCTTTACTGGTCAGTTGATTGGAGAAAAAGATGGTAAGAAGTATGCTATCTATAATTTGAAAAAACCTCTGTTTGAAAACTTGAGTGGTGCTACAGTAGAAAAACTGAGTCTAAAAAATGTTACTATTTCAGGGAAAAATGATATTGCTTCACTGGCAAATGAAGCTCAGAATAACACAAAAATTAAGCAAGTTCATGTGGATGGTGTACTCGCCGGTGAACGTGGTATCGGTGGTTTGTTGGCTAAGGCAGACCAATCAAGCATCACAGAGAGTAGTTTCAAGGGAAGAATTGTCAATACCTATGAAACAACTGCTGCCTATAATATCGGTGGCCTGGTCGGTCATTTAACAGGAAAAAATGCGTCTATTGCTAAATCCAAAGCGACAGTAACCATTTCATCCAACACCAATAGTTCAGATCAGACTGTTGGTGGGCTAGCAGGTCTAATAGACCAAGATGCGCATATACAGGATAGCTATGCTGAAGGTGATATCAATAATGTCAAGCACTTTGGTAGAGTCGCGGGTGTAGCAGGATATTTGTGGGATCGAAAAACAAATGAGGAACAGCATGCAGGAAGATTGACCAATGTACTAAGTGATGTCAATGTAACCAACGGGAATGCCATTACCGGTTACCACTACAATGGAATGAAGGTGAAGGACACATTCAGCAGCAAAGCGAACAGAGTATACAATGTCACCTTGGTTAGGGATGAAGTCATCAGCAAAGAATCCTTTGAAGAAAGAGGAACAATGCTAGATGCTTCTGAAGTGACTAATAAAAAAGCAGAAATCAATCCTCTCACTCCTCCAACAGTGGAGCCCCTTTCAACAAGTGGTAGTAAAGAAAGTGATTTTTCTAAGGTAGCCCATTATCAAGCTAACCGTGCTTTGGTTTATAAGAACATTGAAAAATTGTTACCTTTCTATAACAAGGCGACCATCGTGAAATACGGAAACCTGGTTAAGGAGAACAGTCTCTTATATCAAAAAGAACTCTTGTCCGCAGTTATGATGAAGGATGACCAAGTAATCACAGATATTGTTTCTAACAAACAGACTGCAAATAAACTCTTGCTTCACTATCAGGACCATTCATCTGAGAAGCTCGATCTCAAGTACCAGACTGATTTTGCCAAGCTAGCAGAATATAGTTTAGGGGATACAGGACTCCTCTACACTCCAAATCAATTCTTGTATGACCAAGACTCTATCATTAAGCAAGTCTTACCTGACTTACAAAAGGTTGACTATAAGTCGGATGCCATCAGAAAGATACTCGGAATTTCTCCAGATGTCAAGCAAACTGAGCTCTATCTGGAAGACCAGTTCGTCAAAACAAAACAAAATTTGGCAAACAGTTTGAAAAAACTCTTGTCAGCAGATGCTGGACTTGCTGGTGACAACCCAGTTACCAGAGGCTATCTTGTAGATAAAATCAAGAACAATAAGGAAGCTTTGCTACTCGGTTTAACTTATTTAGAACGTTGGTATAACTTTAGCTACGGTCAAGTGAATGTCAAAGACCTGGTGATGTATCGTCCAGACTTCTTTGGTAAAGGAAATACTTCACCACTAGATACTCTGATTGAGTTAGGGAAATCAGGATTTAATAATCTGCTTGCTAAAAACAATGTCGATACTTATGCTATCAGTCTTGCCAGCCATCATGGAACGACAGATTTGTTTAGCACGTTGGAAAATTACCGAAAAGTCTTTTTACCAAACACTAGCAATAATGACTGGTTTAAAAAACAGACCAAAGCTTTCATTGTCGAAGAAAAATCCACTATTGCAGAGGTCAAAGCCAAGCAAGAGCAAGCAGGGACTAAGTATTCTATCGGTGTTTATGACAGAATTACTAGTAGTACTTGGAAATACCGCAATATGGTCTTGCCTCTCCTTACCTTGCCAGAAAGATCTGTATTTGTCATCTCAACCTTGTCTAGTCTAGGATTTGGCGCTTACGATCGCTACCGCAACAGCGATTATAAGGCTGGAGATGAACTCAATAAGTTTGTTGAAGATAATGCGCGTGAAACAGCCAAACGTCAGCGAGATCACTATGATTATTGGTATCGTATTTTAGATAAAGAAGGACGTGAAAAGCTCTATCGTACAATTTTACTTTATGATGCCTATAAGTTTGGAGATGATACAACATCTGGAAAAGCTACAGTTGAGGCTAAGTTTGATAGTACCAATCCGGCGATGAAGAATTTCTTTGGTCCAGTGGGGAATAAAGTAGTTCACAATCATCATGGTGCTTATGCAACTGGAGATGGCGTTTACTATATGTCCTATCGTATGTTAGACAAGGATGGAGCCATTACTTATACCCATGAGATGACCCATGATTCAGATCAGGATATTTACCTTGGTGGCTATGGTCGAAGAAGCGGCTTAGGACCGGAGTTCTTCGCAAAAGGCTTATTGCAAGCTCCTGACCAACCAAGTGATGCAACCATTACCATCAACTCTATCTTGAAACATAAAACATCAGATAGTACAGAAGGCCAGCGATTGCAAGTACTTGATCCAACTACAAGATTTAATGACGCAGCAGATCTTCAGAACTACGTCCACAATATGTTTGATGTCGTTTACATGTTGGAATATCTCGAAGGGCAATCTATCGTGAAACAGTTAGATGCTTATCAGAAAATGACGGCCCTGAGAAAAATCGAGAATAAATACGTGAAAGATCCTGCAGATGGAAATGAGGTTTACGCTACTAACGTTGTACAAAATCTGACAGAAGAAGATGCCAAAAAATTGACTACCTTTGATAGTTTAATTAAAAATAATATCTTGTCAGCTCGTGAATATAAGTCTGGGGAATATGAAAGAAACGGTTACTATACGATTAAACTCTTCGCCCCAATCTATTCGGCTCTGAGCAGTAAGGGAACTCCGGGTGATTTGATGGGACGTAGGATTGCTTATGAACTTCTGGCTGCCAAAGGTTTTAAGGATGGAATGGTACCTTATATCTCAAACCAATACGAGGAAGTTGCTAAACAACAAGGGAAAACTATCAATCTTTATGGTAAAGAACGAGGATTGGTGACAGATGATCTTGTTTTGGAAAAGGTATTTGAAGGTAAGTATAAAACTTGGGCAGAATTTAAGACAGCTATGTACCAAGAACGGGTGGGTCAGTTTGTAAACTTGAAAAAGGTGACCTTCAACGATCCAACCAAATCTTGGGCAAGTTTTGCAAGAAAGACGATTCATAGTGTAGAAGAACTGCAGCGATTAATGGACGAAGCTGTCCGTAAGGATGCAGATGAGAATCGTTATTCTTGGGACAACTATAATCCAGAATATGATAGTGCAGTTCATAAGTTAAAGAGAGCAGTGTTTAAGGCCTATCTAAATCAAACTGATGATTTTAGAAGTTCAATTTTCGAAAATAAAAAATAGTGTTTACTATTAGGAAATAAAATTAAAGAAGGTGATTACGCTTGTCATTATTTAAAAAAGAACGGTTTTCAATCCGAAAAATCTGTGGGATTGTTGGTTCATTTTTACTCGGAAGTATCTTGGTTGCACCGTCAGTCATTCATGCTTCTACCTATCATTACATTGAAAAAAGCGCTCTTACAAAGGAAGAACAAAGAAAGATTCAAGCAGGAATTCCTACTGATAATGAGGTAATTTATGCTCTTATTTATCAGCAGGAAGCTCTTCCTGCAACAGGTTCATCTACTTCTGTGCTTACAGCTTTAGGACTATTAGCTGTTGGTAGTTTAGTCCTTTTGGTTCATAAAAAGAAAAAAGTTAGTAGTTTGTTCTTAGTTACTACTATCGGAATGATTAGTCTTTCTAGTATGCAAGCTCTCGATATAAGCAATCCTTTGAAAGCTCCAAGTAATGAAGGAATAGTTCAAATTGCTGGATATCGTTATATTGGATACTTACCGCTTGATGATGATGCAATTTCAGAAATTCAACATAAGAATGAGGGGACAAAAAATGTTCCAGTATCTGAAATTCAAAGTATTCCTAATGAAGCGCCTAAAGCAGAAAAACCAGAACATACAGCACCAGTTGGTGGTAATCTGGTTGAGCCCGAAGTTCATGAAAAACCAGAATATACTGCACCGGTAGGAACAGTTCCTGATATGGCTCCTAAAGCTGAGAAGCGAGCATACACTGAGCCTGTAGGTATGGCTCCAGACGAAGCACCTAAATCAGAGAAACCAGAGTACACTAAACCAGTGGGTACAGTTCCAGACGAAGCGCCTAAGGCTGAGAAACCAGAGTACACTCAACCTGTGGGTACAGTGCCTGACGAAGCACCTAAAGCAGACAAGCCAGAATACACTGAACCCGTAGGCACAGTCCCAGATGAGGCTCCTAAGGCAGAGAAGCTAGAATATACAGCACCAGTTGGTGGTAATCTGGTAGAACCTGAGGTTCAACCAGCCTTACCCGAAGCTGTTGTAAC
>NZ_KV805002.1:32085-32597 GCF_001811505.1 Streptococcus sp. HMSC034E03 | reverse complement strand
ACTCAAGAAGAGGGCCACGAAGGCGAATCTTTGATTCAGCCAGAATTGCCAGCCTATACAGGCGAATTTAGCGCTAAAGGAACTCAAGAAGCAGGCCATGAAGGCGAATCCCTAGTTCAACCAGAGTTGCCAGCCTATACAGGCGAGATTAGTGCTAAAGGCACCCAAGAAGCAGGTCACGAAGGTGAATCCCTAGTTCAACCAGAAGCCCCAGCTTACACTAGCGAGCATAGTGCTAAAGGCACGCAAGAAGAAGGCCACGAAGGCGAATCTTTGGTTCAACCAGAATTGCCAGCTTACACAGGTGAGATTAGTACTAAAGGAACTCAAGAATCAGGTCACGAAGGTGAGTCTTTAGTTCAGCCAGAATTACCAGCCTATACAGGCGAACTTAGCGCTAAAGGAACTCAAGAATCAGGTCATGAAGGTGAATCCCTAGTTCAACCAGAAGCTCCAGCTTATACCGGCGAGATTACAGCCAAAGGCACGCAAGAAGAAGGCCACGAAGGCGA
>NZ_KV805002.1:23556-31985 GCF_001811505.1 Streptococcus sp. HMSC034E03 | reverse complement strand
GCACGCAAGAAGAAGGCCACGAAGGCGAATCTCTAGTTCAGCCAGAAAACCCCGCCTACACCGGCGAAATCACAGCAAAAGGAACTCAAGAAGAAGGCCACGAAGGTGAATCCCTAGTTCAGCCAGAATTACCAGAGTATACAGTAGCTGAAGCAACTATCACAGAAACTGAAACTGTAGAAGTTCCATATACAAGAGAGTATGTAAATGACGATACTCGCTACACTGATGAAGAAACAGTAATTCAAAATGGTCAAGCAGGAAGTCAGCTGATTCATCGTGTCTATAAGACAGTCAATGGCCAAAAAGTTGGGGACCCAATCAGCACGAGTACAGAAACTGTTAAGGCTCCAGTAAACGAAAAAATTAGTCGTGGTACCAAGGCTATTGAAGGTAAAGTTGAAGAAGTTTCATTTGAAGAAATTCCTTTCGAGACAAGAACAGAAGTAGACAGCACTCTTCCGAAGGGAACAGAAGTTGTTGCTCAAGCTGGTCAAAACGGTAAGAAAAAGATTACCAAAGTCTATAAGACTCTTAAGGGCGTGAAAACTGCGGATGCTCCAACTATTTCAGAGGAAGTTGTCGAAGCTGCGCAAGATCGTCTCATTAAGAAAGGTGATCAAGTCCTCGCTGCGCCAACGTTGACAATTACTCAAATTGATAAAGAAGAATTAGAGCGTAGTGCCAAGGTTCGTTACCAATTGGTCAAACCAACAGGTGTAACCATTAAATCTCTTGAAGTTGTCTTGAAAGACGGAGACACTAGCCTTCAAACAGTCAACATGTCTGAGGGAGATTTGACTGCTAATCTTACAGACTTGAAATACTACAAGGACTACAAGATTGCAACCAAGATGGTTTACGATCGTGGAAATGGGAACGAAGAAGTTGTTCTCACGGAAGAACCACTGCGACTTGATCTCAAAAAAGTCGAAGTCAAAAATATCAAGGAAACCAGCCTTATCAGTGTTGATGACCAAGGTGTAGAAACTGATAATAGTCTATTGTCAGCTAAACCATCAGATGTTAAACCTTATTACTTGAAAGTGACAACTCATGATAACAAGGTTACAAGACTAGCTGTTGACAAGATTGAAGAAGTTACTGTAGATGGTAAAACATTGTACAAAGTAACTGCCCAAGCCCCTGATTTAATTCAGCGTAATTCAGACAACAAGTTCAGTCAAGAATATGTCCATTACTTTGCTAAGCCAAAAGCTCATGAAGGTGATGTTTATTACGATTTCAATGATCTTGTAAAGGCCATGCAGGACAATAAAAATGGAACATTTAAACTAGGTGCTGATCTTAATGCAGCTAATGTTCCAACACCAAATAAACAATATGTACCTGGTAAGTTTAGTGGAACTTTAACAAGTGTTGAAGGAAAGCAGTACACAATCCACAATATGGCTCGTCAATTGTTCGATAATATCGAGGGTGGCTCGGTTACAAATGTTAACCTAGGTAACGTTGATATCAATATGCCTTGGGCTGAAAATATTTCACCACTTGCAAGAACGATTAAAAATGCTACAGTTGAGAATGTCAAGGTGACTGGTAGTGTTCTTGGTAAAGATGGTATTGCTGGTATTGTCAATAAAGCAGATGTTGGTGGCCTACTTAAAAATGTCGCATTCATTGGTAAACTTACTGGTGTTGGTGACAAAGGCTGGGATATTGGTGGTATTGCCGGTGAAATTTGGAGAGGGAATATCAAACACGCTTATGTAGATGCTGATATTACAGCAAATAAAGCTCGTGTTGGTGGTCTTCTTGCTAGATCTGATAATGGTTCGGATCCTAATGGAATCGACAAGTATGCTTCTGTTCGTAATGCTGTTACTAAAGGAACCATTAATGTTAAGACACCTGTTGAGGTTGGTGGATTCATTAGTAAAAACTGGACATGGGGTAGAGTTGCTGATACTGTTTCAATGATGAAGGTTGAAAATGGTGAAGAGTTCTACGGTTCAAAAGACTTAGACGAAGAAGACGGTTACTATACAAACGATTGGATTGAGCGAAACTATGTTGTTAAAGATGTCAGCTCTGGTAAACGTTCATTCAAACGTTCTCGTACTAACAGAATTCAAGAAATCAGTCTTGAAGAAGCAAATAAAAAGATCGCTGAATTCGGTATCACTGCTGATACGTTTGAAATTAAACCTCTTGTTGAGGATACTCTCAATAATAAGAAAGTAAAAGCTGATACTTATAAAGATACTCAAGATTACGATGCCTCTCGTGAACTTGCCTACCGTAATATCGAAAAATTACAACCTTTCTATAATAAAGAATGGATCGTAAACCAAGGAAACAAACTTGCTGCAGGCAGTCCTCTCTTGACTAAAGAAATCTTGTCTGTAACTGCCATGAAAGGCAATGCCTTTGTGACAGAATTGGCTGATGCTGACCACATTTTGGTGCATTATGCTGACAAGACCAAAGACATCTTTACTGTTTCTCTGAAAGAATCTAAGGTTAAACAAGTGAAAGAGTACAGCATTGCTGAACTTGGAGAAGTTGTTTACACACCTAATATGGTTGACAAAGACCGTAGCGATCTTATCAATGCTATCGTTGAAAAATTAAGTCCAGTTGAGCTACAATCAGATCCAATTTACCAAAAACTTGGTAGAACAGGACCAAATAAAGTTAACGCTATCAAAGATCTTTACCTAGAAGAAAGCTTCAAAGAAGTCAAGGATAATCTGGCTAAATTTGTGAAACAGTTGCTTGAAAATGAAGATCATCAATTAAACACAGATGAGGCTGCTAAACGTGCTTTGATCAAGAAAATTGATGATAACAAGGCAGCGGTTCTCCTTGGTCTATCTTACCTTAACCGTTATTACGGAGTAAAGTTTGATAACTTCAATATCAAGCAACTCATGTTGTTCAAACCAGACTTCTATGGTAAAAATGTAAGTGTGTTAGACTTCTTGATTCAGATTGGTTCTAAGGAAAGTAACATTAAAGGTGATAGAACTCTAGAAGCTTATCGTGAAGCTATCGGTGGAGTTATCGGTATCGGCGAGTTAAACAGTTTCTTAGACTATAATATGCGTCTATTCACAGAAGACAAAGACCTAAATGATTGGTTCATCAAAGCAACCAAAGACAATGTCTATATCGTTGAACCAAAAACAACAACTCCTGAGTTTGCCGATAAGAAACACAGAGCCTACGAAGGTTTAAACAACGATGTGCATGGTAAGATGATCTTGCCACTCTTGAACTTGAAAGATGCCCATATGTTCTTGATTTCAACTTACAATACAATGGCTTATAGTTCATTTGAAAAATATGGTAAGTATACTGAAGCAGAACGTAATGCCTTTAAAGCTGAAATCGATAAGGTTGCAAAAGGTCAACAGAATTATTTAGACTTCTGGTCACGTCTATCAATCGATAAAGTTCGTAATCAACTTTTGAAGAGCAACAACATGGTTCCAACACCTGTTTTGGATAACCAAAACTATAAAGATATTAGTACTGATAAATACGGTCACACTAATAGTGGTAAAGATGTGGCGCCTATCCGTGAATTATACGGACCTACAGGACGTTATCATGCGACTGACTGGCGTATGGGAGCTGTGGCTCGCGTTTATCAGAATCCATATAAAGATGATTCTGTCTTCTTCATGGTTACGGATATGATTAGTGACTTTGGGGTTTCTGCCTTTACCCACGAAACAACTCACGTAAATGACCGTATGGTATACTTGGGTGGCTCAAGACACCGTGAAGGTACTGATTTGGAAGCATTTGCACAAGGAATGTTGCAAACTCCATCAGTATCAAATCCAAATGGTGAATACAAAGCCCTAGGTCTCAACATGGCTTATGAACGTCCAAACGATGGCAATCAATGGTATAACACCAATCCAAATGATCTGAAGTCACGTGACGAAATTGATCGTTACATGAAGGGCTACAACGACACTCTTATGCTTCTGGATTATCTTGAAGGAGAGGCTGTCCTCGATAAAGCAAATCAAGATTTAAACAATGCTTGGTTCAAGAAGGTTGATAAGCAATACCGAGGAAATAACACCAAGAACCAATTCGACAAGGTTCGACCTTTAAGTGATGAGGAAAAAGCTATTCCTTTACGCACAGTAGATGACTTAATTACGAACAACTTCATGACTAACCGCGGTCCAGGTAACAGAGTTTATAATCCTACTGACTTTGATTCTGCTTATGTGAATGTTCCAATGATGACTGGTATCTATGGTGGTAATACAAGTGAAGGTGCTCCAGGAGCGATGTCATTTAAACACAATACTTTCAGAATCTGGGGTTACTATGGCTATGAAAAAGGCTTCCTAAACTATGCTTCTAACATGCTAAAAGCTGAATCTAAAAAAGCTGGTAAAGATACTTTAGGTGATGATTTCATCATTAACAAGATTTCTGAAGGAAAATTCAACAATCTTGAAGATTGGAAGAAAGCATACTTCAATGAAGTTGTAACAAGCGCTAAAAAAGGAATTCAATCTATTGAAATTGATGGTAAAACATACAATAGCTATGAAGACTTGAAACGTGCATTTGCTGAAGCAGTTGATAAAGATAAGGCTACTCTAAGTAAGGGATCTGTCAAATTTGACAACACCGTTTCACTTAAAGAAAAACTT
The DNA here is from genome assembly GCF_001811505.1 of Streptococcus sp. HMSC034E03. GTDB lineage: Bacteria > Bacillota > Bacilli > Lactobacillales > Streptococcaceae > Streptococcus. The sequence goes on along the minus strand of NZ_KV805002.1, from coordinate 27,336 downwards.
TTTAAGAAACTTCTTCAACAAACAGATAGCTTTAAAACTTCTATCTTTAAATAATCCAAAACTCTCATCTGCTTAGCAGGTGGGAGTTTTTTGTAATCAAGAAGCTTAATGATTTTCCAAACAGATTCTAAGTATTTTTAGCAAGGTAGGTATATAATAGAACTATAAAGCAAATATCTATATTCATATGATAACGAGGAAGGTGATGAAGATGAAAACATGGCAAGCAACTGTATTGGTCTGCGCGAGTCTGGTCTGTCTATCGGCTTGTAACAATCAGATGGAGAACCAAGCTGATAAGCAAAATGGAGACAAAAATGCACAAGTTAGCTCTCAAATGGCAAAACAAGGAGAAGAAGTTCCAGACTTTTCACTGACGGGAGTTGATGGTAAAACCTATCGCCTATCAGATTATAAGGGCAAAAAGGTCTATCTCAAATTTTGGGCATCTTGGTGCTCTATTTGTCTAGCTAGTTTACCTGATACCGATGAGCTGGCAAAAGAAGCAAGTGATGACTATGTCATCTTGACAGTGGTTTCTCCTGGTCAAAAAGGAGAGCAAGCAGAAGAAGCCTTTAAAAAATGGTATCAAGGATTGGACTATAAAAATCTCCCTGTCCTTCTAGACCCTTCGGGACAACTCTTAGCAAGTTACGGAGTCCGTTCTTATCCGACCCAGGCCTTTATTGATAAAGAAGGAAAACTAGTTAAGATCCAGCCAGGTTTTATGGATAAGGCAAGTATTGTAGAGAGTTTGAAAAGCATAGATTAGAGGTTACTCATGAATGATAAGTTAAAAACAATTGTATTCATAGGAATCATCATTTGTATTATTATTGGACTTTTATTTTTTTGGGAAAAAAGAAGCACAAGCTACACTGATACTTCTCAAATTGAGAAGGCAGCTGTTAGCCAAGGTCAAGGTGTTAAGAAAAAAACTGTGCCAGATAAAAATGCTGACCTACATGAAATCTATCTAGCGGGAGGCTGTTTCTGGGGAGTTGAAGAGTATTTTTCAAGAGTAGCAGGTGTGACAGATGCTGTTTCTGGCTATGCGAATGGCAGAGGAGAAACAACCCAGTATGAATTGATCGGCCAAACAGGCCATGCTGAGACTGTTCATGTGACCTACGATGCCAATCAAATTTCTCTAAAAGAAATCTTGCTCCATTATTTCCGCATTATCAATCCAACTAGTAAAAATAAGCAGGGCAATGATATGGGGACTCAGTACAGAACGGGAGTCTACTATAAGGACGAGCAGGACCTAGAAGTCATCAATCAAGTTTTTGAACAAGTTGCTCAGAAGTACGACCAGCCTCTAGCGGTTGAAAAGGAACCCTTAAGCAATTTTATCGTGGCTGAGGACTATCACCAAGATTATCTTCAGAAAAATCCAAATGGATATTGCCATATCAATGTCAATCAAGCATCCTATCCTGTTATTGATGCGAGTAAATATCCAAAACCGAGTGACGATGAATTGAAAAAACTCCTCTCTCCTGAGGAATATGCAGTGACTCAAAATAGTCAAACAGAACGGGCCTTTTCAAATCGTTACTGGGATAAATTTGAAGCAGGTATTTATGTGGATGTAGCAACTGGTGAACCACTCTTTTCTTCGAAAGATAAATTTGAATCGGGCTGTGGTTGGCCTAGCTTTACCCAGCCTATCAGTCCAGATGTTGCGACCTACAAGGAAGACAAGTCCTACAATATGGTCAGAACAGAAGTCAGAAGTAGAACTGGTGATTCCCATCTAGGGCATGTCTTTACAGACGGACCTAAGGACAAGGGAGGGCTACGCTATTGTATCAATAGTCTATCCATCCGTTTTATTCCTAAGGATCAAATGGAAGAAAAGGGTTATGGTTATTTGTTAGATTATGTTGAGTGAACGTGATATTCTTAAAAAGAATTTACTAGAAATACATTTTAATTCATAAGAAGTGTAGAATTTGGATTTTAGAAGCGGTTGGGCAATTTAATCGAACGTGTAGGTATTACTCCCGCAAATCTTTCAATACTGAAAACAGGCAAGGCTAAAGCTATCCGTTTTTCAACGCTTGAAGCTATCTACTAATAACTGGGTCGCTAGCCAGATGGTATATTGGAATATGTACTTAAATAAAAATATCGATTTATCTCGAAAATATTTTGTAAAAAAATCAACAAAATATTATAATAAGATTATGAAAACGGAATAAAGGAGATGTCTTTAAGGACAAGAACAAAGCTGATATGGAAGATAGAAAAAAGTTACAAAAATTTGCCATTCGTAAACTGAGCATGGGGGTGGGCTCGGTATTGATTGGACTTGCCTTCATTGGAGGAGCACTTGAACCCAAACTGGTTCAGGCAGATGAAACCAAGCAAGTTTCCTTTCACTATTTATCGGAATCGGAGTTGACAGCTGCTGAACGTGAACTCATTCACCATGAATTACCACAAGATCTTAGTCAAGAGAGCTATTATCTAGTCTATCGTAAGCAGGGACAAGCCGTCTTACCTCAAACAGGATCAGTCACCTTCCCCTTGGCTGGTCTTGGTCTTCTGACGGCTAGTTTGGTGGTTTTCCTATTTTCTAGGAAAAAGCCTTCTAAGATAGTTGGAGTGTTATTGATTGCTTCTGTAGGTAAGAGTTTATTACTCCCTTATCAAGTATTTGCTTTTGAACACAAGGACTTACTAGCTTATGATCAGACTAAAACCCTTGTCTCTGCAGATGGTTTCTCTCAAGGTATTATTGACATTAAAGGCTATGATTATGTCGGTTATTTATTAGAGTCCGATTTAAGAGGGACGGGGCAAGATCTAACATCTAGTGCAAATCCAGAAATTCCTGCAAAACCAGTAAATCAAGCAGCCGTTCATGAAATTCCCGAATTCACAGGCGGCGTATCAGGCGAATCCTTGGTTGAGCCAACAAAACCAACATTTGAAGGTGGAGTCAATGGCCTAGGAGCAGTAGCTGAAAGCTTACCAGAGTATACACCAGAATTTAGCAGTCAAAGTGGCATCCCAGAAGTCCACGAGAAACCCGCCTTTACAGGCGGTGTATCAGGTGAATCCTTGGTTGAGCCAACAAAACCAACATTTGAGGGTGGTGTTAATGGCCAAGGAGCAGTAGCTGAAACCCTACAAGACTATGAAGGTGGTGCAGTTCCAGTTGAAACTTTGAAACAGGAAATCCCAGACTTTACAGGCGGTGTATCCGGCGAATCTTTAGTTGAACCACCTAAACCAACATTTGAAGGTGGCGTCAATGGCGCGGGTACAGTAGCTGAAGCCTTGCCAGAGTATAAAGCAGAATTTAGTAGTCAAAGTGGCGTCCCAGAAGTCCACAACAAACCTGAATTTATAGGTGGTGTATCTGGCGAATCCTTAGTTGAGCCAACAAAACCATCATTTGAGGGTGGCGTCAATGGCCAAGGTGTAGTAGCTGAAACCTTGCCAGAGTACACACCAGAATTTAGCAGTCAAAGTGGCCTTCCAGAAGTCCACAAAAAACCAGACTTTACAGGTGGCGTATCAGGCGAATCCTTGGTTGAGCCGTCTAAACCAACATTTGAGGGTGGTTTTAATGGCCAAGGAGCAGTAGCTGAAACCTTACCAGAGTATGAAGGTGGTGCAGTTCCAGTTGATACTCTGAAACAAGAACATCCTGAATTCACAGGTGGAGTTAATGGTGAACCACTTGTTGAGCCGTCTAAACCAACATTTGAGGGTGGCGTCAATGGTCAAGGAGCAGTAGCTGAAGCCTTGCCAGAGTATAAAGCA
>NZ_KV805002.1:0-23456 GCF_001811505.1 Streptococcus sp. HMSC034E03 | reverse complement strand
GGTGGTGCAGTTCCAGTTGATACTCTGAAACAGGAACATCCTGAGTTCACCGGTGGCGTATTCGGCGAATCCTTAGTCGAGCCAACAAAACCAACATTTGAAGGAGGCGTCAATGGTCAAGGTACAGTAGCTGAAAGCCTACCAGATTATGAAGGAGGCGCAGTCCCAGTTGATACTCTGAAACAGGAACTCCCTAGCTATAGTGGTGGTGTGAATGCCACTGAAGCGCTCGTTCAAGATGCAAAACCGACTCTACATGTTGAAGTCCGAAAAGAGTTGATTCCTAAACAAACTAGGGAAAAAATTGATCCAGACATGCTTCTTGGTGAAACAAGAATTGAGCAAGTCGGTCAAGATGGTGAGAAAGAGATTGTTACCAGCTATGAGGAAAAAGATGGGAAACGTATCTCAGAACTCAAAGAAACAACACGGATTTTAACAGAAGCTAAAGATCAGATTATCGTCCGTGGTAGTAAGAAAAATGTAGAGATAAAACCTGTACCAGTCCTTACTCTTTCTAATATTACTGGAAATTCGATGGGCCGTTCAGCTCGCTTAAGCTATAACTTGGACAAGGCAGATGGCGTTACCGTTTCAAAAATCAGTGCCACTATTAAAGCCAAGGGGCTAGAGGAACAGACTCTGGACTTCACGAGTGATCAGCTGGAAGCAACAGTTGATAATCTGAAACTTTATACGGATTACACCATATCTACAAGGATGGTCTTTAATCGTGGTAAGGGTGAGGAGAGCACTCTACTTGAGGACAAGAAGCTTCGTTTAGAGCTTAAAAAGCTAGAAATAAAAGATATCAAGGAAACAAGCCTTGTTAAGGTTGAAAATGGCAAAGAGTCTGAGATTCAACAACTAACAGAAGCACCAAGCGATTTAGCAAACTATTACCTCAAGATTAGTTCAGAGGACCACAAGACCAGCCGTTTAGCCATCAAGTCTATTCAAACTGAGAGAATAGATGGCAAAGAGTACTACAAGGTTACTGCTGAGGCAACTGACTTGATTCAGCGCAATGCTCAGAAAACCTTTGAAGCAGGATACAGCTACTACTTGGCTAAGTCAAGTGCTGATTCTCCGACTATTGCCGGTGTAAAAGAATACGCTTATAAGGATATTCAAGATTATGATAGTCGCCATGATCAAGCCTATCGTAACCTTGAAAAATTACAGCCTTTCTACAATAAAGAATGGATCGTTAATCAAGGGAATAAACTGGATCTTAAACACAATCTAGCCAAGAAAGAGATAGTCTCTGTTATTGCTATGAAGGGACAAGATTTTGTGACGGACCTGTCAGTGGCAGATCATATCATGGTTCATTATGCAGACAAGACCAAGGATGTATTTGCAATTACCTCACAAAATTCTGGCTTGACTGCCATCAAGGAATACAAGATTGCCGACTTGGATCTGCTTTATACTCCAGATATGCTGGTTAAGGACCGTTCAGCCCTAGCCAAGGAGCTAATATCTATCCTGAAAACGGTGGACTTACAGTCGGATGGAGTTTATCGAATCCTAGATGATCAAACCACTAGCCTTGATAAGAAGGTTGAGGAAGTGAAGAACTGGTATCTAGAAGAAAGCTTTGCAGAAGTCAAAGCGCAGCTGGGAACCCTAGTTGATAAGTTGCTTACCAATCTAGACTATCAGTGGAATGATTCACCTGCTAGAACTGCTGCCTTGAAGAAAAAAGTTCAGGACAATCAATCAGCTATCATGCTGGGACTTGCTTATCTTAATCGCTATTACGGTATCCGATTTGCGGATTACAATCTGAAAGAACTCATGCTCTTTAAACCAGATTTTTATGGGCAAAATGTGGATATCTTGGATCGATTGATTGAACTTGGTTCAAGAGAGAACAACCTAAAAGGCGACCAGACTCATGAAACCTTTGCTAGAGTTCTAGCTAAGGATACAAAATCTGAAGATTTACATGCCTTCTTAGACTACAACAGACAGTTATTGACGACTGACAAGGATATGAATGACTGGTTTGTGAATGCCACCAAGGGCCATGTCTACATAGCAGAGCGAGCTTCGAAGAATCAAGAAATTGCAAATCGGAAGCATCGGGCTTATGACAATCTGAATAACTGGTTGCATCGCAATATGATTCTGCCTTTGTTGAATGTCAAGAAGGCACAGATGTTCCTGATTTCCAACTACAATACCATTACTTTTGGATCAGCAGATAAATCTGGCAAAACAATAGACCAGATGAAAGCTGACATTGATTTAGTAGCGGACCGCCAGTTGACTTACTTGGACTTCTGGTATCGACTTGCTACTGATGAAGTTAAAGACCGTATGGTTAAGAGTGACTTTAATGTAGCTACACCAGTTTGGGAAGGCTATCGCGTTGATGGACGTGGCTGGGTAGAGCGTTATGGACATACCAGTGGTATGGAAGACTACGCGCCAATTCGTGAGGTATTTGGACCAGCGGGTCGCTACTATAAAGACAATAAGCTAGGAGCCTATGCCTCTATCTATCCTAAAATTAATGCCAGAGATGCTGTTCACTTTGTAGAAATCGATATGATGAGTGAGTATGGTTTGTCTGTCTATACTCATGAGACAACTCACGTCAACGATCGCATTGTCTATCTGGGTGGCTACAAACATCGTGAAGGAACCTATGTAGAAGCCTATGCTCAAGGTATGCTCCAGTCGCCAGCTGAGGAAGGGCATCAAGGTGAGTATGGTGCTCTTGGTCTTAATATGGCTTACATGCGACCAAATGATGGGGATCAGTGGTACAATCCAGATCCAACCAAGTTGCAAACACGCCAGCAGATTGACCACTACATGAAAGGTTATAATGAGACCTTGATGCTTCTAGATTATCTGGAAGGGGACCGCGTTCTTGCTAAGAATGATCTGGCTTTGAAGAAGGCTTGGTTCAGCAAGATGACCAAGCAAATGCGTCATCAGGACCAAGATAATAAACTCCTTGCTCCAAACCAGTGGGACTATGTCCGTCCATTGACAGATGAGGAAGCCAAGACTCAGCTAAATTCTGTGGATGACTTAATCAAACATAACATCATCACCAATAGGCATTACCAAGGAACTTACCGACCAGAAGAACTCAAGACAGCTTATGTCAATGTCAAGATGGTGGATGCTATTTATGGTGGAAATACAAGTCAGGGAGCTCCAGGAGCCCTATCCTTCAAGCATAATGCCTTCCGTATGTGGGGTTATTATGGCTACGAAAATGGTTTCCTAGGCTATGCTTCTAATAAATACAAGGATGAGGCGTTAAGCGAGGGACGTGACACCCTTGGAGATGATTTCATCATCCAGAAGGTTTCGAAGGGCAAGTTCCAGAACTTGGAAGAATGGAAGAAGGCCTGGTTTGACGCTATTATTGCCAAGGCAAAACGAGGAATTCATAGTTTTGAAATTGATGGCCAGCAAATTGATTCTTACGAGAAATTGCAAGATTTGTTTGACCAAGCAGTAGAAACGGATTACCGAAACTTTAAGTATGGAGGCTCAGTTGCAAACTATACAGTAGCTCTGAAGAAAAAAGTCTTCCAAAAACTATTACAGGTTACAGATGCCTTTTCATCTGAACTCTTTCCTAAAGGATAGATAAAAAGTCGGTGTGATAAAAGAGAATGCTATGTTCAGATTTTCTTAGAAAGTGACATCTACTTTATCATTCTCAAAGAATAAAATTGCCAGATCTCCTGTTTGGGGTCTGGCTTTTATGGTATACTTAGGATATGCATAGAAAAACAGTGATTGATTTTAGGGCTTTGGGCGAGCGGTACACCTTTACCCAGCCTATCAAAGAGTTAAGAACCAGAGATTTAGCAGAAGTGGCAGACTTATTAGCTCAAGTGGAAAACTACCAAGAGCAAGGCTTTTATGTAGCAGGTTATGTCAGTTATGAGGCTGCACCTGCTTTTGAGGAAAAACTAGCAGTTCACAAGGTTCCTCTACTGGGCGAGTATTTGCTTTACTTTACTGTTCATGACAAAGTTGAAACATCCAGCATTCCTCTGACTTATGAGGAGGTGGATTTGCCATCAAACTGGCAGGAAGTAACTTCTGCAGAGGACTATGAAAAGGCGATTGCCCAGATTCACCATCATTTACGGCAGGGAGATACCTATCAGGTCAACTACACCGTTCAACTCAAGCAGGAGTTGACTTCTAACCCTTTTGCTATCTACAATCGCATGGTGGTAGAGCAGGAGGCAGGTTACAATGCCTATGTTGAACATGACGACATGGCAGTGATTTCCATGAGTCCAGAACTCTTTTTTGAACAAAATGATCGTGAACTGACAACTCGTCCTATGAAGGGGACGACTAAACGTGGTCTGACTGATGCTGAAGATTTGAAAGAAGCAGCTTGGTTGGAGCAGGATCCCAAAAATCGCTCTGAAAATATGATGATAGTGGACCTCTTGCGCAATGACATGAACCGTATTTCTGAAGTGGGCAGTGAGCATGTAGAGCGTCTGTGTCAAGTGGAGCAGTATTCGACTGTTTGGCAGATGACTTCAACCATCAAGAGTCAGTTACGACCGGATGTTGACCTAGTTGAAATTTTTCGATCGCTCTTTCCATGTGGCTCCATCACAGGAGCTCCCAAGATAGCGACTATGGAAATTATCAAGAACCTCGAGCCCCAACCAAGAGGAGTTTACTGTGGAACTGTTGGACTCTTACTTCCCAATGGTAGACGGATTTTCAACGTAGCTATTCGAACCATTCAACTGCATCGAGAGCAAGCCATCTATGGAGTCGGTGGAGGCATCACTTGGGATAGTACTTGGGAGTCAGAATACCGTGAAGTCCAGCAAAAGGCTGCTGTTCTTTATCGCAAACAGCCTCGCTTTAAGCTGATTACGACAGGAAAAATCAGCCAGAAAACTTTGCTCTTTAAAAATCAACATCTAGAAAGATTGCAAAAGGCTAGTCGTTACTTTGCCTTTCCATTTGATGAAGATAGTTTGAGACAAAGGATAGATGAAGAGTGTCGAGCTTGTGATCTCCACCAAGACTATCGTTTGCGAATCAGTCTCAATAAGTCTGGAGAAATAGAAATTGATCGACAAGTATTGACACCACTTAGTTCTGGCTTCTGTCAGGCTAAACTTTGTCTGCAAGAAGCTGATTTGGACCAGGCCTTTACCTACTTTAAGACGACACACCGACCACATTTGACAGTGGGAGAGCAGGAAATCATCTATCACACTGCTGATGGAAAATTGCTTGAAACCTCTATTGGCAATCTGGTCTTAAAAATTAATGGCAAGCTCTATACACCACCTAGCACTCTTGGTCTTTTACCAGGGATTTATCGTCAACATTTGCTTGAAAATGGGCAAGTAGAAGAGAAAATTCTGACTTTAGCAGATTTGAATCAAGCAGAAGCTATCTATGGCTGTAATGCCGTCAGAGGCTTGTATGAATTGTCAGTAAAGGAGAACTAATTGAAACTCATATTTTTACACGGTTTGGGACAGTCAGCAGATAGTTGGAAAGAAGTTCAGGATTTGCTGGCAGATTATCCCTCTGAAGCCCTGGACTTATTTCCTTCAGGAGTTGGGACCTACCAAGAAGCCAAGGAATGCATTTATCAGCACTTATCAAAGGAAACAGAACCTTTTGTCTTAGTTGGCTTATCTTTAGGGGCTGCACTTGCATTGGAGCTTTCAAGTTTTGAGATACCAAATCTTCAGGCCTTGGTTTTGTCAGGATGTCCACTGAAATTAGCAGGTAACATTCCTTTTTACATTCAGTTGCTGATATTCAAATTGCTTCCTAAGAGGATATATGAGAAGCAGGGGGCAGATAAGGCTCTTATGGTTGGAGTTTCCGAAGAATTAAAAACACTTGATTTAAGAGAGAATGCAAAGAATTGTCCCTATCCAAGCTTGTTAATTTGTGGTAGTCAGGATAAGCCTAATCTCAGTTCAATGAAAGCTATTCAAGAACTGATGACGAATTCGCAGTTTGAGATTATCCCTAATGGCCCTCATGTCTTGAATAAGGCAAAACCAAAAGAGTTTGTAGAAATAACCAGAAGTTTTCTTGAATTGCTGAAATAAGTTTGATAAAATAATAATGAAAGTGATAAATCATAAAGGAGATAAAAATGAGTCAAAAGATTATTGGGATTGACCTTGGTGGAACTTCTATCAAGTTCGCTATTTTAACGCAAGAAGGAGAAATCCAAGAAAAATGGTCTATCAAGACTAACATTTTGGATGAAGGAAGCCATATCGTAGACGATATGATTGAAACTATTCAACATCGTTTGGGCTTGCTTGGATTGTCTGCTGAAGATTTTCGTGGAATTGGTATGGGGTCACCTGGTGTGGTTGACCGTGAAAAAGGGACTGTTATCGGTGCCTACAATTTGAACTGGAAAACTCTTCAACCAATCAAAGAAAAAATGGAAAAAGCCTTGGGTATTCCATTCTTCATTGACAATGACGCTAACGTGGCAGCTCTTGGTGAGCGCTGGATGGGTGCTGGTGAAAACCAACCAGACGTTGTCTTTATGACACTTGGTACAGGTGTTGGTGGCGGTATCGTGGCAGAAGGAAAATTACTTCACGGTGTTGCAGGTGCTGCAGGTGAACTTGGACATATCACAGTTGACTTTGACCAACCAATCGCATGTACGTGTGGTAAAAAAGGCTGTCTTGAGACAGTAGCTTCAGCAACAGGTATTGTCAACTTGACTCGTCGTTACGCAGATGAGTATGAAGGTGATGCAGCCTTAAAACGCTTGATTGATGACGGAGAAGAAGTAACAGCTAAAACTGTCTTTGATTTGGCAAAAGAAGGAGACGACCTTGCCTTGATCGTTTACCGTAACTTCTCACGTTACTTGGGTATTGCATGTGCCAACATCGGTTCTATCCTAAATCCATCAACGATTGTTATCGGTGGTGGGGTATCAGCTGCTGGAGATTTCCTTCTCCAAGGTGTACAAAAGGTTTATGACGAAAATACCTTCCCACAAGTACGCACAACAACTAAGCTAGCTCTTGCAACTCTAGGAAATGACGCTGGAGTTATCGGAGCAGCATCACTTGTCTTGCAATAAATAAACATAAAAAGGAGAAAATTGCTTTCTGTAAGCGAGTGATTTTCCTCCTTTCTTTTTTTATGCTATACTAGTTAAGACAATAATTGAGGTGAGAGTAAATGACAAAAGCAGACACGATTTTTAAAGAAAATATCGAGCGAATCCTTAAGGAAGGAGTCTTTTCAGAACAAGCTCGTCCCAAGTACAAGGATGGGACTGTTGCTAACTCCAAGTACATCACAGGGGCCTTTGCAGAGTATGATTTGTTTAAGGGGGAATTCCCCATTACAACCCTACGTCCAATTGCTATCAAATCAGCTATAAAAGAAGTGCTTTGGATCTACCAAGACCAGTCCAATAGCCTAGAAGTTCTCAATGGCAAGTACAATGTTCACTACTGGAATGACTGGGAAGTTGGAGATACAGGGACTATTGGGGAACGTTATGGGGCTGTTGTTAAGAAGCATGACATCATTAACAAGATTCTCAAACAGTTAGAAGCCAATCCTTGGAACCGTCGTAATATCATCTCACTTTGGGATTATCAAGCTTTTGAGGAAACAGATGGCCTTCTACCATGCGCCTTTCAGACCATGTTTGATGTCCGTCGAGTAGATGGAGACATCTATCTGGATGCCACCTTGACCCAGCGTTCTAATGATATGCTAGTAGCTCACCACATCAATGCCATGCAGTATGTGGCGCTTCAGATGATGATTGCCAAACATTTTGGATGGAAAGTTGGAAAATTCTTCTACTTTATCAATAACCTTCACATTTATGACAATCAATTTGAACAAGCTCAGGAATTGCTTCGTCGTGAGCCTTCAAATTGCCAACCACGTTTGGTCTTGAATGTACCAGACAAGACCAACTTCTTTGATATTAAAGCAGAGGATTTTGAGCTGGTTGATTATGATCCAGTCAAGCCACAGTTGAAGTTTGACTTGGCAATTTAATACTCTCTGAAAATCAGGCTAGATTCCTAGTTTCCTATTTGGTTATTATTGAGTATAAATATAGAAAAAAAGAAGTTGAGAAAAAATCCCAACTTCTTTTGTTTATTAACGTGATACGCGACGGCGAGCTGCCTTCTTACGATTTTCTTCGATGAAAGCTGCTTTTTGTTCTTCTGGTTCGATCACTTTCTTTTTAACTGCGTATACTGCACCTGCAACTGCAGCAACAGTTCCTGCGACACCTGTTACAAGACCTTTAGCGAATCCTTTAGCCATGAGTATTCCTCCTTTAACTTATAAATCAGCCAGCTACCTCAAGAGGTCGCATTTTTCTGACTGACCTTTTTGTGATATAATAATAGTATCGAAAAAATGGGAATTTTTCAAGGAAAAAAGATGAAAACAAAAATAATTGTGATTGTTGGACCGACTGCAGTTGGAAAGACAGCTCTAGCCATTGAAGTTGCTAAGCATTTTAATGGCGAAGTAGTTAGTGGAGATAGCCAACAAGTCTATCGAGGACTAGATATTGGGACAGCCAAGGCTAGTCCAGAGGAGCAGGCAAGTGTTCCTCATCACTTGATTGATGTGAGAGAGGTAACCGAGTCTTACTCGGCTTTTGATTTTGTTTCAGAAGCTAAAGCAGCTATTGAGGATATTCAAAGTCGAGGTAAGCTCGCTATTATTGCTGGTGGGACAGGACTTTATATCCAGAGTCTGCTAGAAGGATATCATTTAGGTGGGGCGACACCTCATGAGGAGATTTTAGCTTATCGTGCTAGTCTAGATCCTTTTTCGGATGAGGAGTTAGCCCATCTGGTAGATCAAGCAGGCCTTGAAATTCCCCAGTTTAATCGTCGTCGTGCCATGCGTGCCTTGGAAATTGCCCATTTTGGTCAAGACTTGGAAAATCAAGAGATCTTGTATGAACCGCTGATTATCTGCTTGGACGATGAACGTAGTCAGCTTTATGAGCGTATCAATCACAGAGTGGAGCTGATGTTTGAAGCTGGGCTTCTAGACGAAGCCAAGTGGTTGTTTGACCATTATCCAGATGTGCAGGCTGCTAAAGGAATTGGTTACAAGGAACTCTTTCCTTATTTTCGAGGAGAGCAGTCCTTGGAAGAAGCACGTGACAGTCTCAAACAGGCGACACGCCGTTTTGCCAAGCGTCAACTAACCTGGTTCCGTAATCGCATGCAGGTGACCTTTTATCAGATAGGAGAATCTGGTGTAAAAGACCGTATTTTAAACCAGATTGAGGAGTTTTTAAATGATTGAAACTGAGAAAAAAGAGGAGCGGGTCCTGCTGATTGGAGTTGAACTCCAGGGCATGGATAATTTTGACCTCTCCATGGAAGAGCTGGCTAGTCTGGCTAAGACGGCTGGTGCAGTTGTAGTCGATAGTTACAGACAAAAACGTGAAAAATACGACTCTAAGACCTTTGTCGGATCTGGTAAGTTGGAAGAAATTGCTCAAATGGTGGATGCAGAAGAAATCACAACTGTCATTGTCAACAACCGTCTGACACCTCGACAAAATGTCAATTTAGAGGAAGTCTTGGGTGTTAAAGTCATTGACCGTATGCAGTTGATTTTAGATATCTTTGCCATGAGAGCTCGAAGCCATGAAGGGAAGCTCCAAGTTCATCTAGCCCAACTCAAGTACCTCTTGCCTCGTTTGGTGGGTCAGGGGATTATGCTTAGCCGTCAGGCAGGGGGAATTGGTTCTCGTGGTCCAGGTGAAAGTCAGCTGGAGCTTAATCGTCGTAGTGTTCGCAACCAGATCACAGATATCGAGCGTCAACTCAAGGTCGTTGAGAAAAATCGAGCGACAGTTCGAGAAAAACGTTTGGAGTCAAGTACCTTTAAGATTGGTTTGATTGGCTACACCAATGCTGGTAAGTCAACTATTATGAATACTCTGACTAGCAAGACCCAGTATGAGGCAGATGAGCTTTTTGCGACTCTGGATGCGACAACTAAAAGCATCCATCTTGGTGGCAATCTACAGGTGACTTTAACGGACACCGTTGGGTTTATTCAAGATTTGCCGACAGAGTTGGTGTCTAGTTTCAAGTCGACCTTGGAAGAAAGCAAGCATGTAGATCTTCTGGTTCATGTTATCGATGCCAGCAATCCTTATCATGAGGAACATGAAAAAACAGTTCTTTCCATCATGAAAGACTTGGACATGGAGGATATTCCTCGCTTGACCCTTTATAATAAAGCGGATTTGGTGGAAGATTTCACGCCTACTCAAACGCCTTATGCATTGATTTCTGCCAAGTCTAAAGATAGTCGAGAACAGTTGCAAGCTTTATTGCTAGATAAGATCAAGGAAATTTTTGAACCCTTTACTTTGCGCGTGCCTTTTTCTAAGTCCTACAAGATTCATGATTTAGAAAGTGTTGCGATTCTTGAAGAGCATGACTACCAAGATGATGGCGAGGTCATCACAGGCTACATTGCTGAGAAAAACAAATGGAGATTAGAAGAATTTTATGACTGACATCAAATCATTGGCTCTCAAATATGGCGGCTATACAAGTCTAGACAAGGTCTATCTGGATCAGCTTTTAGCTGGTAGGTCTGACCAAGAGCAGTTAGCCCTCATCACCCCTCCCCCCAGCGTAGTTAATGCCTACTTTGCAGAACTTTACCAGAAAAAAAGTCCTCAAGCTGCGACAGATTATTTTGCGGAAGTCAGCCAGGAACTGAACCTCTACAATGCTGAGCCAAGTTTCACGGAAGAAAGCAAGCCCTTTATTCGTCTGAATCTATCAGGCAAATCTTTTGGTTTTTGCTATGAGAGAGAAGGCCTTGGTCGCATTTTCTCTGAATATGAGGAAGCAATCACAGCTGACTTACTTTTTGAAATTGCGCAAATTTTCCCCCATCAGCTAGTCTTTGAGGAGTCTGGAAAAATTTACATGAAGGTTGTCGGGGATGAGGAAATAGTTAGTGTAGAAAGCTTAACAGCTTTAACTGACTTGGAAAGCTTGGCAGATGGTCGCAAGCGTCTCAAAGGTTATAGTCAAGAAGATTTATTACAAGAAGCTAAAGCCTTTACTGGTAAGCTTTATTATCGCTCAGAAAACCGCACCGCTATGTTATATTTTAATTAATTAGAAAGTATCGAATGGATATTCAATTTTTAGGAACAGGGGCTGGTCAGCCCTCTAAAGCCCGCAACGTTTCAAGTCTCGCCCTGAAACTCTTGGACGAGATTAACGAAGTCTGGCTCTTTGACTGTGGCGAAGGAACGCAAAATCGCATTCTGGAAACCACGATTCGACCACGAAAAATCAGCAAAATCTTTATCACACACTTGCACGGAGACCATATCTTTGGCTTGCCAGGTTTCCTCTCCAGTCGTGCTTTTCAAGCAAATGAAGAGCAGACAGATTTGGAAATCTATGGACCTCAAGGTATCAAGTCTTTTGTTTTGACTAGTCTACGTGTGTCTGGATCACGTTTGCCCTACAAGATTCATTTCCATGAGTTTGACCAAGATTCTCTTGGGAAAATCCTTGAAACGGATAAATTCGCTGTGTATGCAGAAGAGTTGGATCACACTATTTTCTGTGTCGGCTATCGTGTCATGCAAAAGGACTTAGAAGGTACCTTGGATGCTGAGAAACTAAAGGCTGCTGGTGTCCCATTCGGCCCGCTCTTTGGAAAAATTAAAAACGGTCAGGATGTCGTCTTAGAAGACGGCACCGAGATCAAGGCAGCAGATTATATTTCAGCACCGCGACCTGGTAAGATTATTACCATTTTGGGAGATACTCGAAAAACAGATGCCAGTGTGCGTCTTGGTGTCAATGCAGATGTTCTTGTCCATGAGTCGACTTATGGCAAGGGAGACGAAAAGATTGCCCGCAACCACGGTCACTCAACCAATATGCAAGCTGCTCAGGTAGCGGCAAAAGCAGGAGCCAAACGACTCTTGCTCAACCATATCAGTGCACGCTTTCTTTCAAAAGATATCAGCCAGCTAAAGAAAGATGCGGCAACAATTTTTGAAAATGTCCATGTGGTTAAAGACCTAGAAGAAGTGGAAATCTAGGATCTCGAGAAAGGATAAATATGTCTACGATTCTCATTACGGGTGCTAGTGGTGGTCTAGCTCAAGAAATGGTCAAACTCTTGCCCAATGATCAATTGATTTTGCTGGGTAGAAATAGAGAAAAATTAGCTCAACTATACGGAAATCATCCACAGGCTGAATTGGTTGAGATTGATATTACCGATGCTCAAGCCCTAGAATGCCTAGTAGCTGAACTCTACCAGCGCTATGGAAAGATTGATGTTTTGATTAATAACGCTGGCTACGGGATCTTTGAAGATTTTGACAAGATTTCTGATCAAGATATTCATCAGATGTTTGAAGTTAACACCTTTGCTTTAATGAATCTGTCTCGTTTGGTTGCAGCTCGTATGAAGGAGATCCGAAAAGGCCATATCATCAATATCGTTAGTATGGCTGGTTTGATAGCGACTGGCAAGTCCAGTCTTTACTCAGCGACTAAGTTTGCGGCTATTGGTTTTTCAAATGCTTTACGTCTCGAACTTATGTCCTATGGAGTCTATGTGACAACGGTCAATCCAGGTCCGATTCGTACAGGATTTTTTGACCAGGCTGATCCGGATGGAACCTACCTTAAGTCAGTTGACCGTTTCCTACTCGAGCCAGATGCAGTAGCTAGAAAGATTGTCAAAACCATAGGAAAAAACAAACGGGAACTCAATCTTCCAATCTTGCTCAATCTAGCCCATAAGTTTTACACCCTCTTTCCCAAGCTAGCCGATAAGTTGGCTGGAGAAACCTTTAATTATAAGTGAGAAAGCTGTTCCCTTGAGGAATGGCTTTTTATTTTTTTCGGTTGCTAATTTGTAGAAAAATACCACATGATAAACAGGCAGTTTATAACGATTAAGCTCATTTAAGGTATAAATAGAGATAAGAAAGCAGAAAAGAGAGGATAAACTTCGAGTCTAACATAACTGAAAGTATATCTATAGCCGAAGCTTATGAAGTCAAGATAAAATAGGATTAAAAGAACTTGCCCTTTGTCAGATTGATTAGACTGTAAATTGGAGTTAGGAATATTCTTAGAATAGATGAAGAAAATAAAAAAAGTAAAAATGTTAAAACATCTTGACATTTTATCGATTTAGAGTATAATAAGAAATGTAAAGAGCTCTTGACATTATTACAAAAATTTGGAGGAACAAAGCCATGAAAAAGATGGATGAAATGGACAGAGATATTCAGTTGCGTTCTGAGGAGTGGGGCTATAAAACAGCGCTTTTGGGTTTATGTGCATGGACAGGATTTAATATCTATCAAGCACTTGTTGTTGGTGGCAAACTTGAAATGCTTCCTTGCTTAATTTTGATCTTATCTGTAAGTGTGCAAGGATTTGCTCAAACCGCAATAAAACGCAATATGATTGCTGGTGATGAAGAGTATAAAGAACCAAATAAACTTGTTCAAGGAGTCATTCTAGCAGTTGTCACTGTTATCGTAGTATTGGCTGTTGGCGTTTATTTTTTTCAGAAAGACTAATGCTGTATGAAAAATAACATCAAACAGTTAAGAAAGTCTGAGGGACTACGTCAGGAAGATATGGCAAGAATATTAGGCGTTAGTCGACAAACCATAATTGCTATAGAGAATGACAAGTACAATCCTACACTTGAACTAGCAATGAAAATTGCAAGGTTGCTACGACTACATGTTGAAGAAATTTTCATTTTAGAAGATTAAAGATATCAGATAGCTTTTATTTTAATCATCTGATTCGTAATGATGAGAGAGTTTTCCAGTTCATGGAAACTCTCTTTTTAAAGCTCAAAAAGAGTCTACTCAATTTTACCCTTGTCCCTCTTATATATCTATCGTAAAACTGGTATAAAATTTGCAAATAAACAGCTAAAATAGTATACTAGTTCTATTGTTCATGAAAACGTTTGCGTTTTATTAATTTTAGGAGACAAATGATGGAATTAACAGCTATTTATCATAGACCAGAATCAGAATATGCTTATCTCTACAAAGAAGGTCAGCTACATATCCGAATTAGAACGAAGAAAAATGATGTCCAGAAGGTTATCTTACACTATGGGGATCCCTTTATTTTCATTGAGGATAAGTATGAAGCTAAGAAAGAAATGACCAAAGTAACCTCAGATGCCCTATTTGACTATTGGCAGGTTTCGGTATCTGTTGATTTTGCACGGATTCAGTATCTCTTTGAGCTCCTTGATGAGGAAGGTCAGGGTATTTTTTACGGTGATAAGGGTTGCGTAGAACATACTCAAGAAAACTTGGATGCTGATGGAAACGGCTTTAAGCTTCCTTATATTCACGAAATCGATGGATGTCAGGTTCCTGACTGGGTTTCAAATACCGTTTGGTATCAGATTTTCCCAGAACGATTTGCTAATGGAAATCCTAATCTGACTCCAGATGGAGCTCGAGAGTGGGATGCTGCCATTGCACCTAATAGGGATGATTTTTTTGGTGGAGATTTACAAGGAATTATCGACCATTTAGACTATCTTAATGATTTGGGAATCACTGGGCTTTACCTATGTCCGATTTTTGAAGCAACGACCAATCATAAGTATGATACGACGGATTATTTTGAAATCGACCGTCACTTTGGAGACAAGGAAGTCTTTCGTAATCTAGTCGAGGAAGCCCACAAACGTGGTATCAAGATTATGCTAGATGCAGTATTTAATCATATTGGCAACCAGTCAGTCCAATGGCAGGATGTTCTAAAAAATGGAGAAAACTCAGTTTATAAAGATTGGTTCCATATCCAAGAATTCCCAATTACAGAGGATAAACTTCAGAATCCAAGACAACTCCCTTATCATACTTTTGCCTTTGCTAGCTATATGCCTAAGTTAAATACGGCAAATCCTGAAGTTAAAAAATTTCTTTTAAGTGTTGCAACTTACTGGATTGAAAATTTTGATATTGATGCTTGGCGTTTGGACGTTGCCAATGAAATTGACCATCAGTTCTGGAAAGATTTTAGAAAGGCAGTTCTCGCTAAAAAGCCTGATTTGTATATCTTAGGTGAAATCTGGCATACTTCTCAGACTTGGCTACAAGGGGACGAGTTCCATGCTGTCATGAATTACCCGCTCTCTGAAAGTATCAAGGATTATTTCTTGCGTCAGCGTAAAAAGACAGAGCAATTTATTTCAGAAATCAATAGCCAGTCGATGTACTACAAGCAACAAATCTCAGAGGTGATGTTTAACCTTTTAGATTCTCATGATACAGAGCGTATCCTCACAACTGCCAAAGGAAATGTCCAGCATGTCAAAGCTGCTTTAACCTTCCTCTACCTTCAAAAAGGGACTCCTTGTATCTATTACGGAACAGAGCTTGCCCTAATAGGTGGACCAGACCCTGACTGCCGTCGTGTCATGCCTTGGGACCGTGTTTCTGAAGCCAATGACATGCTGAATTTTATGAAACAGTTGATTCAAGTCCGTAAGGAAGCGGCAAGTATGATTCAGCATGGTAATTATCGCTTGGAAGAATTGAAACCAGATGTTCTTGCCTTGAGCTGGAACTACCAAGAAAAAGAAGTTCAGGCAATCTTTAATCAGTCTTCTGAGAATTTTGTTTTAGAAAGAGACTCAGTTGACTTAGCGAGTCATTGCCAGTTTGAAGATGGTCAGCAAGTCATCTTGCCAGATGGATTTGTAGTTATTATTTCTGAGTAAAAAGGATTAAAATAATGGCACTCAAGGAAGTTTATGAGTATTTTCGTCACTATGATAAGGAAACTTATCAGGTTGTCGCTTGCATGGGCAATGAACCATCGGAAGAAGATGTTCAGGATTTTGAAAATCAATACGGCATTCGTCTGCCAGAAGATTTCAGGGAATTCACCATGTCATCTCTGGGAGGTCTCTTTATGGAAGTCAGAGAAGAGCTATGGCCAAGAGTCAAGGCTTACGATGTAGCACCATTTTGGACCTTCTGTCGAGGTATTAAGGTCTTGGGAATTGCAAATGGCATCCCAGACTTCTTAGACATTCGTCTTAAAACCAAGGAATTACACGCTCTGGGTTTTGTGGATTATATTCCATTTCTGTCTATCATTGGGGATGGAGATGTGATTTTTTGCTTTGATAAGGACAATCATATTGTAGCTCTAGATTGGTATAATAGTGGCGAATCGGAAGAGCTTGAATGTGATTTTTCAGGACTTTTACTCCATCAAATTGCCGAGCTAGAAGAGCGAAAAAATGAGATGGTCAAGCTGCTGGACAAGGGGAAATCTAGTCAATAATCTATAAGGAAATATCAGTTTGATAGTCCGTAAAAGAGGTTGGGACAAAAGATCCCGACCTCACTTTTTATTAGCAATCAAACTTTGACGCGGTAGCTGATTGAACTTTCTGTTCGTCTTTTATACTCTTCGAAAATCTCTTCAAACCACGTCAGCTTCGCCTTACCGTACTCAAGTACAACCTGCGGCTCTCTTCCTAGTTTGCTCTTTGATTTTCATTGAGTATTAGACTCCAAAAAGCTCCTAATCATCCTCGCGGGGCTGGGACTACGAAATCGAGACTTTGTCTATCGATTTCTGTCCCACCGCCTTTTTTAGTAAAATCATTCACTAAATGTACATTCAGTTTTGTATGATTTTCTACAAATTATAGAAAAAAGAATCAAAAGTATGATTTTTATACCGCTAGTATTGAAGTTTCTTATATTATTTTATAAAATAGAAGTTAAAGACTACTGTAAAAGTAGAGCGCTTACATAAAAATGGAAGCGGTTACCAATATAAGGAGGATCTTATGGGAAAAGATCATTGGAATCGAAAAAGAGTGTATAGTATCCGGAAATTTACGGTGGGTACTTGCTCAGTGCTCATCGGTAC
This sequence comes from Streptococcus sp. HMSC034E03, assembly GCF_001811505.1. Lineage (GTDB taxonomy): Bacteria > Bacillota > Bacilli > Lactobacillales > Streptococcaceae > Streptococcus. The sequence goes on along the minus strand of NZ_KV805002.1, from coordinate 6,486 downwards.
TTGCTCGGTATTATTTGGAGCAAGTGTAGCTGGTGCAAATCCGGTAGCTGCGGAAGAAACTCCGATTACAGTTGCTACAGAAAAAGTAGAGGACGAATCTAAAAAAGAGAACCTTGTTGAAACGGTAAATTCAGTTGCTGATGAAGCGGTTGCTCCAAGCCATGAAGCTGAAAAAGCACAGGACGATCAAACTCTACAATCAGACTCTGACAAAAAAGAGGATTCCATGCTAGATAAGAAACCTCAAGTAATTACTCAAGACCAATCTTCTCAAACGGAAAAACCGGACCTAAAACCGGCTACCAGTGAGGAGGTAAATCAGTTGGTTGAGGCTCGTAAAGTAGAATTTAACCAAAACTGGCATTTCAAACTCAATGCTAATGCCAAAGATGCTATCAAGCCAGATGCTGATGTATCAAGCTGGAAGAAACTAGACCTTCCTCATGATTGGAGTATCTATAACGACTTCGACCATCAGTCACCTGCCCAAAATGAAGGTGGACAACTCAATGGTGGGGATGCTTGGTATCGCAAGACCTTTAAACTAGATGAAAAAGACCTTAACAAGAATGTTCGTTTGGTCTTTGATGGAGTTTATATGGATTCGCAAGTCTATGTAAACGGTCAGCTAGTCGGTCACTATCCAAATGGTTACAACCAATTCTCTTATGACATCACTGACTATCTCAATAAAGACGGTCGTGAAAACGTCATTGCAGTTCATGCAATCAATAAACAACCAAGTAGCCGTTGGTACTCAGGAAGTGGTATCTACCGTGATGTTACTCTTCAAGTGACAGACAAATTGCATGTTGCCAAAAACGGTACAACCATCTTAACTCCAGAGCTTGAAAAACAACAGAATGGTAAGGTTGACACTCATGTAACAAGTAAGATCGTTAATACTGATGATAAAGATCATGAAATTGTCGCTGAATATCAAATTATCGAACGAAATGGTCAAGCGGTGACGGATGTGGTTCGTACAGACAGTCAAGTCTTGAAAGCTCATCAATCAACAAGCTTGAATGCGATTTTACAAGTTGAGAAACCAAAACTTTGGACAGTCCTTAACGACAAGCCTGCCCTTTATGAGTTGGTGACTCGTGTTTATCGTGATGGTCAATTGGTCGATGCTAAGAAAGACTTGTTTGGTTACCGTTACTATAACTGGACACCAAACGAAGGCTTCTCTCTTAACGGTGAAAAAATGAAATTCCATGGTGTTTCTCTTCACCATGACCACGGGGCTCTGGGAGCAGAAGAAAACTACAAAGCAGAATACCGTCGCCTGAAACAGATGAAGGATATGGGTGTGAACTCTATCCGTACAACCCACAACCCAGCTAGTGAGCAGACTCTAAAAATTGCGGCAGAGCTTGGTTTGTTGGTTCAAGAAGAAGCTTTTGATACTTGGTATGGTGGTAAGAAACAGTACGACTACGGCCGTTTCTTTGAAAAAGATGCCACTCACCCAGAAGCTAAAAAAGGTGAAAAATGGTCTGATTTTGACTTGCGTACCATGGTCGAAAGAGGCAAGAACAACCCAGCTATCTTCATGTGGTCTATCGGTAATGAAATCGGTGAAGCTTCAGGAGATCCACATTCTCTAGCGACTGTTAAGCGTTTGGTCAAGGTCATCAAGGACGTTGATAAGACTCGCTATGTCACTATGGGAGCAGATAAATTCCGTTTCGGTGATGGTAGTGGTGGTCATGAAAAAATCGCTGACGAACTGGATGCGGTTGGATTTAACTATTCAGAAGACAACTACAAGAAACTGCGTGCTAAACATCCAAACTGGTTGATTTACGGATCAGAAACTTCTTCTGCAACTCGTACACGTGGAAGCTATTTCCGTCCAGAAAGTGAACTAGTTCACAGTAACCAAGCTTACCGTCATTATGAGCAATCAGACTACGGTAATGACCGTGTTGGTTGGGGTAAAACAGCCACTGCATCTTGGACTTTTGACCGTGACAATGCAGGTTATGCAGGTCAGTTCATCTGGACAGGTACTGACTATATCGGTGAGCCTACTCCATGGCATAACCAAAACCAAACACCAGTTAAAAGTTCTTACTTTGGTATCGTAGATACAGCTGGTATTCCAAAACATGACTACTTCTTGTATCAAAGCCAATGGGTTTCTGCTCAGAAGAAACCAATGGTTCACCTGCTTCCTCACTGGAACTGGGAAGATCCTACTCTGAAAGCTAACGTAGCGGATGCAGATGGTAAGATTCCTGTTCGTGCTTACTCTAACGCTGCAAGTGTTGAGTTATTCTTGAATGGTGAATCTCTAGGCAAGAAGACCTTTAACAAAAAACAAACAAGTGATGGACGTACTTACCAAGAAGGTGCCAATGCCAAGGAACTTTATCTTGAGTGGAAGGTTGCTTTCGAAGCTGGAACTTTGGAAGCAGTGGCTCGTGATGAAGCAGGTAATGAAATTGCTCGTGATAAGATTACGACTGCTGGAGAGCCTGCAGGTGTTCGCTTAGTGAAAGAAGAACATGCTATTGCAGCAGACGGGAAAGACCTCACTTATATTTACTATGAAATCGTTGACCAGGCTGGTAATGTAGTTCCTACAGCTAACAACCTTGTGCGCTTCCAGTTGCATGGTCAAGGTCAAATTGTCGGTGTGGATAACGGTGAACAAGCTAGCCGTGAGCGTTACAAAGAACAAGCAGACGGTTCATGGATCCGTAAGGCCTTCAATGGTAAGGGTGTTGTCATTGTTAAATCAACTGAGCAAGCTGGTAAATTTACTTTGACTGCTCACTCTGATCTCTTGAAATCTGCTCAAACTACTATCTTCACAGGTAAGAAAGAGCAAGCTGAAAAAACAGTTTTGGGTACAGAAGTACCTAAAGTACGTACGGTTATCGGGCAAGCACCAAAAATGCCTAAGAAAGTGGCATTTATCTACAGTGACGGCAGTCGTGCAAAACTTCCAGTAGAGTGGTCAGCAGTTGATATCAACGAACCAGGAATTGTTACTGTTAAAGGTGTGGCAGAAGGACGTGAAGTAGAAGCGCGTGTTGAAGTCTTGGCACTCGAAGCAGAACTGCCTGTCGTTAAGAGAATCGCTCCAAATACAGACCTAAATTCAGTTGACAAATCTGTTTCCTACGTATTATCAGATGGTACTGTAGCAAGCTATGATGTTAATAAGTGGGAAATTGCAGCTGAAGACCAAGCTAAACTAGCAATCCCAGGCTCTCGCATCCAAGCTAAAGGTATTTTAGAAGATGAAGAAATCGCTGCGACCTTGGTAGTTGCAGAAGGGGAAGCTGCTAATCCAGTAGTTCCAAGTGTAACTGTGGCAGATCAAGCGGTTGAAGGTCTTTCAACTGACCAACCTGTAAAATATCACAAGCTTGCTTATGGAGCAGCCTTGCCAGAGGTCAAAGCTACGGCTGAAAATGCTCAAGTGACAGTTATTCAAGCTAATGAAGCAAATGGTATGCGTGCAAGCATCCATGTTCAACCAAACGATGGTGGCCCACTACAAACTTATGCTATCCAATTCCTACAAGAAGCTCCACAAATTGAACGTTTGAGCCTAGAAGTTGAAAATGCAGCTACTTTGAAAGAAGACCAAACTGTCGGTATCAAGGTCTTGGCTCACTATCAAGACGGTACACAAGCAGTCTTGAAAGCTGATAAGGTTACCTTCTCAACTACAGGTGAAGGAGATGTAGCCGTTCGTAAAGGTATGCTTGAATTGCACAAACCAGGTCAAGTAACTCTGAAAGCTCAATTTGAAGGAGCAGAAGGTCAGATTGACTTGAACATTCAAGCAAATACTGAAAGCAAAGTTGTCCAAGCCATCCGTCCAGTTAGTGTCGTGACAGGTTTGAATCAAGAACCAAGTCTCCCAGCTACAGTAACTGTAGAGTACGACAAAGGATTTCCGAAGGTTCACAAGGTGACTTGGCAAGCAGTTGCTAAGGAAGACCTTGCTAAATACCATAGCTTTGATGTTCTTGGTAAAGTAGAAGGGCTTGAAAAAGAAGCTCATGCTAAGGTATCTGTTGAAGGTATCATTGCTGTCGAAGAAGTGAGCGTAACAACTCCAGTTGCAGAAGCTCCTCAACTACCAGAGAGCGTTCGTACTTACCACTCAAATGGCCAAGTCTCTTCAGCTAAAGTAACTTGGGATGCAATTGAACCAAGCCAATACGCACAAGAAGGCAAGTTTACTGTGACAGGACATGTCGAAGGTACTCAACTACCAACCAAGCTTCATGTTCGTGTGTCTTCACAGACAGAAACTGGTGCTAATATTTCTGACCAGTGGACTGGTTCAGAATTGCCACTTGCCTTTGCATCAGACTCAAATCCAAGTGATTCAGTAGCAAATGTCAATGACAAACTAATTTCATATAACAATCAACCAGCAAACCGCTGGACAAACTGGAACCGTACAAGTGAAGCATCAGTGGGAATTCTCTTTGGTGACTCTGGTATCATGTCTAAACGTTCAGTTGATAACCTCAATGTCGCCTTCCACGAAGACCACGGTGTTGGTGCACCTAAATCCTATGTCATCGAATACTATGTCGGTTCAGCAACTCCAACAGTTCCTAAGAATCCAAGCTTCGTAGCACGCGAAGATCATGTCTTTAATGACGATAAAAACTGGAAAGAAGTAACAAATCTCAAGGCTCCAGATCAAGTAAGAGCTGGGGAAATGACCCACTTTAGCTTTGATAAAGTCAACACTTACGCAGTTCGTATCCGCATGGTTCGACCAGATGGTAAATGGGGAACTTCTATTACAGAAATGCAAATCTTCTCTAAACAAGTAGCTGCAGCTAAGAAAGCTCAAGCACAAATCCAAGTAGATGGAAAAGATTTGCCAAACTTTAACCCAGGCTTGACTGACTACTATCTTGAAGCAAGCCAAGGAAAAGCTCCAGCTGTTACAGCAAGTGTTACTGAAAATGGTATTGCAACAGTTGTACCAAGCGTAGGTGAAGGAGATCCAGTTCGTGTTGTTGTCAAGGCTGAAAACGGTGATATCCTGGGTGAATATCGTCTACACTTCACAAATGATAAAGATTTGCTCGCAAGTAAACCTGTTGCTGTTGCCAAATCCTCTCGCTTGGTTGCTAAAGGACAAACCCTTGAGCTACCAGCAAAAGTTCCTGTCTACTTCACAGGAAAATCTGACTATGAAGTGAAAGACTTGGCTGTTGATTGGGAAGCAGTCCCAGCAGAAAATCTAACAAAAGCAGGTGAATTTACAGTTCATGGTCGCGTTTTGGGTACTGATTTAACTGCTGAAGTGGCTGTACGTGTGACTGATAAACTCGGTGAAAACCTATCAGACAACCCAGACTTCGATGATGACAGCAACCGCTCATTTGCCTCAGCAACTAACGATATTGATCCAAACTCTCGTGACCGTGTGGACTATGTCAATGATGGTTCTGATGATGAAAGCCGTCGTTGGACCAACTGGTCTCCAACTCCATCTGAAAATCCAGAAGTTTCAGTAGGGGTTATCTTCAGAGAAAATGGTAAGATTGTTGAACGTACAGTAGCTGAAGGAAGCATTCGCTTCTTTGCAGATGGTGGAACAGATGCACCTTCTAAACTCGTTCTAGAACGCTATGTGGGACCAGAATTTGATTCACCAGAATATTACTCTAACTACCAACCATACGATCCAGAACATCCATTCAACACTCCTTCTAACTGGGAGAAAGTTGAATACCGTGCGGATCAAGAAGTTCAAGCAGGAACTGACATCCATGTAACCTTTGCACCAGTCAAAGCTAAAGCTATGAGATGGCGCATGGACAGAAAAGCAGACAAGAAGGGTGTGGCTATCACTGAAATGGCCTTTATCGCACCAAGTGAAGCACCAAAAGACAATACAGCTTCTAAACTTCTAGTAGATGGTAAAGAGCTTGCTGACTTCTCTGAAGCTCGTGTGGATTACCAAGTAACCTATAGTGGAAACCGTCCTAAAGTGACCGTTGAAGCTGGTGAAAACGTAGCGGCAACAGTTGTTGATAGTGGTGACGATAAACTTCCAGTCTTGGTACGTCTCGTTTCAGAAAGTGGTAAACACGTTAAGGAATACCGTATCCAATTGACCAAAGAAAAGGTTGAAACTGGAAAAGTTGCCCCAGCAGTTCAGGAAGAACTTCCTAGCCTTGAAGTGGTAGAAGAAGCAATCAGCTTTAAGTCTATTAAGCAAGATGATCCGAATCTTCCAGAAGGTGAAACTCGTGTGACTCAAGTAGGTCGTGAAGGTAAAGAACGCATCCTTACTGAAGTAGCAGTAGATGGAAGCCGTACTGAAAAACTTCGTGAAGTTGTTGAAGCAGCACAAGATGAGATTGTCTTAGTCGGAACTAAGAAAGAAGTATCAGGTAAAACTGATCCAGCTATCCACGAGGTTCCAGAATTCACAGGTGGTGTTAACGGAGCAGAAGCAGCTGTTCATGAAGTTCCAGAGTACAC
>NZ_KV805001.1 GCF_001811505.1 Streptococcus sp. HMSC034E03 | reverse complement strand
GCTTTTCTTTGTGTAAAGTCGTATAATAGAGGTAAGAAGAGTTGTGAGGTAATCCCTATGTTTCACAAAGAAAAACCTGATTATAATCGTAAGCAATATGGTTTCTATACAATAGACGAATTGGTCCCTAAAGATCACTTTCTTCGACAAGTTGATTCAAAAGTTGATTTTGACTTTATTTATGATTTGGTAGAAGATACCTATAGTCCAGATAATGG
>NZ_KV805000.1:173230-186583 GCF_001811505.1 Streptococcus sp. HMSC034E03 | reverse complement strand
CTGCTATACTACAAGCAGAGAAAGGGGGAAAGAAGAGCTTTGGTTTCTGTCTTGTGTTTTTTTGAGTCTGTAATGTTATTGATTATGAGTTTGTAATTCACATAAAGGTGACTAGTTTTTCACAGTCTAATTTTCATGTAAAGAAAAAAGCCCACTGTTGTAGGCTTTCTGTAAGATATTTCTTAAAATTAAAGCATTTTGTTATCTTCCTATTAAAAGGCAGATAAAAACAGGCCTAAGCCTGCTCTATTTTTTGCCCTGTTTCTACCAAAGTTTATTGATTATAAATAAGTAGAGAAAATACAAAGGGTAACAAAAAGGGGAATTAAATTGATGAGTTCAGTAAGCAAGATTTAGCACGGTAAAACGTGCTTTTTATTTCGTGCTGTATTTACCATAATCAAATCATTCCCTTGATCTTCACATGATATTTTTCAAGCCACTCACGATTATCAGATAGGTTATAACTTTTTAATTCTTCCAACATCATAGGTATATTGTCATTCAGCAGGTCAAATAATGGTTCGTTCTCAATTTCCAACAAATCACCTTCTGTTGAAGCTAACCACTCGCCAAAATCAAAAGAGAAATCCCAGACGCTAACTTTCTCATCAAGGACTTGTTCAAACATTTCTAAAACTTCTTTACTTTTATTCAATTTTAGTAAATCCTTTTTTAATCTTAGATTTAGTGTTTCGAAATCATTATAGGACTTGAGCACTTTATTTACCAAATTTTGCTTTAATTGAGATAATCTCACTCTCAAAAAGAGAAATCTCAGATGGTTCATCAGGGCTAGGATTGTCAATGAGGATAGTGATTTCATCTTGCTCATCATTTTCCATTTCGTCAATAAAATCAGTGACAAGTCCATTTATGATTTCACCATCACTATTTACTACCTGAACTCTTGAGCGTAGGTAGTTCCAAAGTTGTTTACTCATTCTTAGCCCTCTCACATGTTCTAAGCACTATCCTACTGAAATACTAAGGATTTCATTCTCAAAATACTCATAAAGAGTACCGTCGACACCCAAGCCGATTGAGTCAATCTCCTCATCTTTATCACATAAAAATGGGACTTTCTACAAAGTTATGCAGTCAATAGCATCCAGCTATCTCTTAAGGTAGTTCCGTGTAAATCAATATCTAACAATTCGTCAAAACTAGAAAACTTTTGTTCATTGACACCAAAAGGTTCAGAGATTACATTATCATCTCCGAAATACCCAATGTAGTACTCAATTCCGTTTAGTTTCAGATTAAACTCTTCACCGTTTTCTATGCTTTCTCTGAAGTCTTCTAAAGTTTTAAAAAAATTATTTGCCATAATTGTGCCTAATTCCTTTCAAATCTTCGTTTGCGATACGTTGAGCTAAAGTTAGTTCTTGATTGCCTAACTTCTGAGCGACGTGTAGCTTCTTCCTGTTCGGTCTGATAGACCGTTCTAGCGCCCTCTGCGCTCCTCCTGCTCTTGGTTCAAGCTCTTTGCTATACAGTCAATGTTCTCCTTAATTATACCATAACTGGCTTTTACTTTACTCCACAATATTCTTGTGTTTAAAAGTTTTTTAGGCTATAATTAAATTAATAAATAGAGGCTTTCCATCTCCCCTTGAAACAGATTATTCTGCGGTAGGAGGTGGGACACCTCTATTTGATTTTAAAATAAAGAAGATGTATAATTAAGTCAAGAAAGAAGCATGGTTTTCCCGCCCAAAAAGTCATAGAGCTGTGGGAGAGTCATGCTTCTTTTTTATCTCACAAAAGCCCCTAGAATCGTTTCTAAGGGCTTTTAGTTTATCCATTACCTTTGTAAAACCTTAGTATTTTTAAATACACAACCTCACCAAAACCTCACCATTCTATGGTTCTAAAATCAACCAGCATTTACTACACTTGCTAAGTGTTCTATAGCTTTTTGCCTTATAACGTATACTGTAGTATTTGATCTATCTATTTCTTCACCAACCTGCCAAGCGTCGAGCTCATTCAAGTAGAAAAGTCTTAGGACAGAACGCTCAAGCGGATTGGCCAGCTTATCAATCAGCCTAGATATTTCCATCCTTTCCTCAGTAAGGCGCTCAATTCTCTGGAGTGTATCCTCTTTTAGCTTCAGAACACTTATAAGGTTGTTTTCTGCCTTATTCTCTCTGCTTGTCTGCACCCTGCTATGGCTTAGTGTTGGCTTTTTGATAATACCACTCTCCAGGGCTTCCAATTCCAAATATAAGCCTTTTATTTCCTTGTTTATCCACTTAACGCCCTCTAGTTTTTCTTTTATCTGCTCTGGTGTCATTCCTTAGCTCCTTTATGATATAATATTATTGAAAACGTTGTCGGGGTAGAGTGAATGCCTCGGCTTTTTTTCGTTTTCTCTAGCTTCGCTCGAAGTTCAAGTTATATAATCTTCTTTGTTCGTTCTCTGTTCAAGTGCTATTTTCTCGAAGTTCGCTCGGAGTTCAACGCATAAAATCCTGCCATTTGTCAGGCATATTTTTTGCCACTACCTTACCAAAACCTTACCATTGGAAAACTTCGATACCTTACCGTAACCTTACCGTTCTATGGTTCTAAAAAGCAGCTGTACCTTGCCAAAACCTTTACATTTTACTACTCTAAAAAATATCAAGACCTTAGGGTAATCTTAGGGTTTTTTAAAATGTAACCTTAGCCTAACCTTAGCCTTTTTAAACTATGCTACCTTGTACTAACCTTGTACTTTTTTTAATACACAACCTAACCCTTACCTCACCCTTTTTTTGGAACGCTCTACTTGCTTAAAACCTTTATATATCTAGCTTTTTTTAACATTTAAACCTCTAATATGTAGTATTTGTTCGTTTTGTAAATTGCACACTACTACAAATTATCATCTAACTTAATTAACAAAAAGGGGATTTCTCCCCTCTACACACTCGCTTAAAGTATTGCGTCCATGTTGTCGTCTAGGTAATCAGATTCTAAGAAAGTGATTGCTCCGTCCACTCTTTGTTTTACAAACTCAGGATCTTCCATCAATCTCTTATAATTCAGTTCATCAACTGCTCCGGCAAACTTATTCAGTAGGTCTTTAGTTCGATTGCTATTATCCGCTGGGATATACTGCGCTAACTCTGCACTGTTTGGGTTGCCATTTCCAAAAATATCCCCCAGGGCATTTCTGAGAAGCGATAAGGCCGTATAATCGTTTTTGTAGTGGTCTATCAACGCTTTACCCGTAGATACAGCTAACGCCCCACTCTCAAAAAGTTTTACGGTATTTTGTAACGCTGCTTGATAACCAGGATCAGTCAATAGTTTTACTTCTGATTCTGCTCTTTGAGCTTCTTTTTTCGGTAGTAAATTGTCTGCGATTGTTTTCAGTTCATCATAATAAGCGCCATACCAACTATCGTATTTGAATTTAATTGCTTCCAGCTCATTCTCTTTGCCTTCAGCGCTCAAAAATTGATTATTATTCACTTCATCAATTTTTCCTGAAAGGTTATCGATTGCCCCTTTCAACGCTAACATCTTAGTAATAATTGTTTTCTTGTTCATTCTATATTCCTCTTTCTATTTGTTAATTTCTATATCTAAAAGCACCGCACCTATTACGGTATCCCGTTTTTAAAACTGTTTTTTCTACTCGTATCAATCCATAAGGATTTTTGTATCATATTCACTCCTAGCGCCAAAACAAAAAGGACACCGAAAAAGCCAGGTAGCTTAATCAGTGTCCTCGGTTGTTCCGATAGACTCTATTTCTTTGTTTCAGTTCGCACCAGATGGGAAAATCTCCCATCTTGAAAATGCAAGGTCACACTCCCAAAAGTCGGGGAAGCTTCTACACCTATTTTACCATTTTTCTGATACAAAATAAAGCCTTGCTGCAACAGCCCGTCTAAATCATCCATTTGATCCTCCATTCATTTTTTTCTTGATTCTTAATAGCCTAGAATGCTATGTGCCTCTTTTACTTGGTTTATTGTAGTACTTGTAGCCCTAAAGCGTTGATATAAGCAATATTTTCAACTATTCAACGCTTTTTACTACCCTTTTTAGTGCACTTTAGCCTTTAAGCTACTGATTGAGTATCGTTTATCCTTGATAGTAAATGACTTGAAAAAGTTACCCTCTAGGCCTGTTCTAACACGGCTGGCCACTCGATCACTATACAAGCTAGCAATCTCTGAGCTGCTTAGATTTGTAGTAATAATAGTCTTGTCTCGGTTACTGAGAATATCAAAAATAAACTCTTCTTCCCAGACCGATTTACCTTTATTACTAGCGTTGTCCGATTTTATACCTAAATCATCAAGTACCAGGTAATCAACCTCTTTCAGCATTCTTGAGTAGTACCCCTCTTTGCTAGTAGAGTTAAAGCTCTCTCGAACTCGTCTAAGGATTTCTGTTAGATTGACAAACAATACACTTTTAGGCTCTCCTTTGGCCTTGTAACCCTCGTTTATAGCCTTAGCAATAGCAACGCTTAAATGACTCTTTCCAATCCCTGTAGAGCCTGTAAACAAGGTATTCCCTGTCATACCGTCCAAGTATTTCTCTACTTGCCCTTTTGAAAACTCTAGTAATTGCTTTTCCTCGGCTGTCTTAGCTATGAAATTCTCAAAGCTAGCCTCTTTTAACTCTCTAGGGATCGTACTGTCCCGCATAAGCACATTATAGGTTTTTAGGTATGTCTCAGCATTCAAGCTATTATCTACTCCCTCCCTATCCTGCCTTTCTATTAGTTCCTTTGTGCATTCAGGACAAAACTCTTGTATACTTCGTTCCTTACTGCCCCTTTTAGGTGTAGATATTTGCCAATAATTGACCTTATGAACCTCACATACCTTTTCACTAATTTTTCTGTTGTTATATTGCTCAAATTTATTTTCCATTGCTCACCCTCCTAGAATGGGTTTTCCTCTGTTCGTGTTTTTAGCCATTCCTCACGGCTAATAGGTTCAGCCTGTTTAGATGACTGTTTCAGTTTTTGCCTTTGTTCTTCATGCTGCTTAACTTGCTCTACTGTTTTAAGTCCCAGCCCTTGCCAATTTGAAAGAATTGACCTGGTATATCTAATTGACTTACCAGCGTTTAGGATAGTTACCTCAAGAGCATAGATTACTAACTCTTGGCCATGGCTCTCTAGCAAGTCTCTCACTTCTTCCACCATTGTCCCATTGACTGACATTTGACCAAAAGCTGACTTTAATTTTTCAAAGATTGGATTTTCATGCTCATCCTCGTCATTCTGACTTGACCTAGATTGACTTAGATTATCTTGACTTGACTTATATTGACTTATATTCTGCTGTCCCATGTCTGCCCTTTGGTTGTCCCTTGGTTGTCCCACCTTTTCAGGAGGTTTTTTAGGCCTATCTACACGCTGCCTAGGCTCAGTAAGTTCAATATCTGGGACTACTTCCCTGAGTAAATCCGCATAAACTGAATTGACCTTTCTATCAGCACGAACTTTATTCTGCTCATGAAAATCCACAATAAAATATACCATTTCATCATTCAGCGGTCTGATAAAATCCTTGACTATCAAAAGTCCTAGGCTATCCTCACTAACCCCTATCATTCTAACAACAGGGAAAGCCTCTACTACTCCATCATCATCTGAGTTTTGAATTAAATGAAAATATAGAGCCTGTGCCTCTAATGGTAGCCGCAAAAATCTCTGAGTTTGGGTTACTGTCTTACTTATCATTCTACGATTTCCCATTTTTCTTCCGTTGCACCTCCTTGTTAATTCCCCTGATGATGTCATAATAAGAGTGACCAGCAGGAATGACATAGCCCTCTGTTTCAAATTCCACCCATTGCTCCACACCGTCCACAATTACCTTGCGTAGATTTGTGATGGTGGGTGTCCATTGTTCTTTTTTCTTTGTCATTATTCCCCCCCTAATCTACTGCAAGAAAATTGTATATATCGGTCTTGCGGTAATAAATCTTCTTACTGTTCTCAAAAGGCGACTGATAAGGTTTTAAGCCGTGTTTTTCCCAATTATTCAACGTTGTGCCACTGATCCCTAGCTTATTTAGTAGATCGGCTCTAGCAATTAAGTCCCAGCCGTCATTATGCTGCTTTTCAAGCTCAAGCCTTTTCTCTAAGTGATCTCCCACTTTCTCCAGTAGCTCAAGTTCTGCCTCTCTTGATAATAGTTGCATATTACACCCCTTTTCTAATTGTTCCGCTTGCCTGCAAGCTGAATATAACGCCCATAGCAAGGGTTTAATTCCTCTCTTGGTGTTTCTATCATCTGTTGGTTTTCTCGCTCCCTTTGGGCGCTTTTTTGGCGGTCTCGGTGGTTTAGATAAAGTAGCCAGCCAACCAGTACCACCATGAAGATTACCGATTGTGTATTGGTTAAATCTAATTCGTTCATGTTAACCCTCCTCATGAATCATCATGCCACGGGTGTACTCAATCGAACTTGTCCATAAGTCCAAGAGATTCTTTTTACCTCGTTTTTTCTTGGCAATATCAACTGCCAAAAGTTCCCATACATAATTTAATAATTGACTTTGATCCATAGGATAGTCATTCTCTTTAGTTATTTCCGCTAGATAAGCGTTTAAGAAAAGAAATCCATCAAATCTAGAAACTCGTTTTATAAAATCAGTGTTACCCCAATAATTTCCATAAAATGACCGTTCTTTTTGCTCTAGTTCTCCTATTACTTCAGCAACTACTCTCTGTTTCATCCTTTCCGTCTGTTCCTTAAGCGTTTGCTGTTGTTCATGGTATTCTGTGCTGGTCAGTTCATTGTAGACATCATCCAAGTCATTCAATACCCTACTGATTGCTCTTTTAGCTATGATATTTCTAACCCCCGTAAGACTTCCTTGTATTTCTTCTAAATCTGTTGAAATAGCTTCTAATTTATCTGCTAACATGTTTTTTACCTCTGTTTCTATGTTTGTGTAATTGCCCTGATGGGCTTGTTAATGTCTTTCCTGTAATTGCTCATATCCTCACGCTCAGACTCGCCAATATTTGAAAGCGTGAGAAAGAACCAGTTTAAAGAGTTAGTGCTCTCTCGTTTGGGCACAAATCACTATTTTGTGATATAATTAAATAAATACCTAACTAAATCCCATACTTGCTATTTTGGTTTTAGTTGTTTGAGTGAAAAGCCTTGCTGATTTGGTCGTCGGTTTAGGCTTTTTTTGTTGCTTAGATTTCTATAAGTGAAAGGTAGTAAGAAATCTTATAAATCTTCTACTAGCCAGCTCATAACTGCCTCATAGATACGCTTGGGAGCATTGTAGTTCCCGCTCTCAACTTTGCTTAATGTTGTTCTAGCAATTCCAAGCGCTAAAGCTGTCTGACTTTTGGTTAAATCCCGTTTTCCTCTTTTTGCTCGTACTTTTTCAGCTATTTCTACACTGATTAGCATAGGTTACCTCCTTAATTTTTTACTATCAATCTGATAGTAAATTTAGTTTATACTATCTTTTTGACAATGTCAAGCGTTTTTATTGTCAATTTGATAATTTTTTTGCTTATTGCTATCGTTTTGTGTTATAATCGTTTTTGAAAGGTAGTTAGAGTATGAAAAACAGATTAAAACAACTGCGAAAACAAAGCGGAATATCACTAAAAAAATTAAGCCAAAAACTTAATGAACTATACGGAGTCACAATAAGCGACAGCCAGCTATCCTACTACGAAAACGGTAAACGTTCGCCTAGAGATGAGAGGGTTTGGAAATATATTGCCTATTTTTTTGATGTTCCTGTTGGTTACCTTTTAGGCTATAAAGATGATATCGAACTCATTATGACTGGAACCGATGGGGAACAAAAAGTATTTGACTCCAGGAGCTCCCCATATTTACAAAAAAACCTTAATTTTTTGAAAGATATTGAAGAAGTAAAAAAAATAAAAACTGACACACTAATAGCTATTGAATTTGTAGAAAATATTTATAGCCGACTATCCAAATATGATAGGGTTAAACCTGGCTCATATGCCTCTGAAATGAACCATATATCACTTGCTCTCCTTGACTTCTTGGACGACCTGGAGCGCGTTGAAAACTCTTTAACGAAATAACCCCCCTAAGCGATTTTATAGCTCAGCTATACACAAATACCATCACACCTAAAATAAACGAAAATAGGGCTATTCTCGTAGCTCTCAGAACCATATAAAGACAATATTCATAAATACTTAACTAAATCCCATACTTGCTTACTGATGTTAGAAAGGTATGACTATGAATATTACAGAATACAAAAAGAAAAACGGTGCTACAGTTTACCGTGCAAGTGTTTATTTAGGCGTTGATAAACTTACAGGGAAAAAGGCTAGGACAACAGTCACGGCCAACACTAAAAAAGGAGTTAAAATCAAAGCCAGGGAGGCCGTCAATGCTTTTGCAGCTAACGGATATAGCGTAAAAGAAAAACCAACCATTACAACCTATAGGGAGTTAGTCGCTCTATGGTGGGAGAGTTACAAGAATACAATCAAACCTAACTCCCAGCAATCCATGGAGGGGATCGTAAGGCTTCATATTTTGCCTGTATTCGGAGATTACAAGCTAGACAAGCTCACTACTCCTATCATTCAGCAGCAAGTCAACAAGTGGGCTGACAAGGCCAATAAGGGCGAAAAAGGGGCGTATGCAAACTATAGCTTTCTAAACAATATAAACCGCCGTATTCTCCAGTATGGAGTAACTATGCAAGTGATCCAGCATAACCCAGCTAGGGATGTCATTATCCCACGTAAGCAACAAAATAAAGAGCATAAGGTCAAATTTTTCAGCAATCAGGAACTAAAACAGTTTTTAGACTACCTGGAAGATTTGGATCAGTCTAGTTATGAAAATTTCTTTGACTACGTCCTTTATAAAACCTTACTCGCTACTGGTTGCCGTATAGGAGAGGCTTTAGCTCTTGAGTGGTCTGATATTGACCTTAAAAAAGGCGTTATCAGCATTTCTAAGACTCTGAATAGATACCAGGAAACAAACACGCCTAAATCTAAAGCAGGTCTGAGAAAAATTGACATTGACAAGGCTACAGTTTCCCTGCTCAAGCAATATAAAAAACGTCAACAAGTCCAGTCATGGCAACTAGGACGGTCTGAGAGTATTGTCTTTACTCCTTTTACCACAAAATACGCCTACGCTTGCTTACTTAGAAAGAGGCTACAAGGTCACTTTAAAGCTGCCGGCGTTCCTGATATTAGTTTCCATGGTTTCCGACATACTCACGCTACAATCATGCTATACGCTGGCATAGAGGCGAAAGATCTACAGTATAGGCTAGGCCACTCTAATATCTCAATGACCTTGAATACTTATGTCCATGCTACCAAAGAGGGAGCTAAAAAAGCTGTCTCAATCTTTGAGGCAGCTATCAGCAATTTATAAATAACAAGGGTGCCCCATTTTGGGGCTACCCTATTACTATACCTAAAATTAGTTATGGGTAACTAAAAGGGTAGTAAAAACAAAAAAAGCACTAAGGGAAAGCGCCCCAAAGTGCTTAATATCAAGGCTCCAAAGCCTATCTTATTCAATAAAATATTACAACATTTTGTTGTAGAATTCAACGACAAGTGCTTCGTTGATTTCTGGGTTGATTTCATCGCGTTCTGGCAAGCGAGTCAATGAACCTTCCAATTTTTCAGCGTCGAATGATACGAACGCTGGACGTCCAAGAGTAGCTTCTACTGCTTCAAGGATTGCTGGAACTTTCAATGATTTTTCACGAACTGAGATCACTTGACCTGGAGTCACGCGGTATGATGGGATATCAACGCGTTTTCCGTCAACAAGAATGTGACCGTGGTTTACGAATTGACGTGCTTGACGACGTGTAGTTGCAAGGCCAAGACGGTAAACAACGTTATCCAAACGACGTTCCAAAAGGAGCATGAAGTTGAAACCAAGGATTCCTTCTTTAATCTTAGTAGCTTGTACGAACAAGTTACGGAATTGTTTTTCACCTACACCGTAAGTGAAGCGAAGTTTTTGTTTTTCAGCCAATTGCAAACCGTATTCTGACAATTTAGAACGGTTGTTTGGTCCGTGTTGTCCTGGTACGTAGTTACGACGTGCCAATTCTTTACCTGTACCTGTAAGTGAAAGGCCAAGGCGACGAGCTTGTTTCCAAGATGGTCCTGTATAACGTGACATGTGTATGTCCTCCTGATATAAATAATAATTCGGTGGAAATAGTCACTTAGAAAGCCCTGATTCGTGCAGATGCCCTTCGCCTAAACAGCCAAGGTTACTTATCAGAAGACATCTGTTGACGAGCTTCATGCTTTCCTGCTGATATTTCACACAATGGATATTGTACCACGAATGGTTAGATTTGTAAAGGGGGTTTAAGCTTTATTTTCACTGCCAGAGAGATGGAGAACGAGAGTAAAGGTGCTTCCGAGGCCGTACTGGCTGCTGACTGTGATTTCTCCACCCAATTGATGGGCCAATTCACGCGCAATCGCAAGCCCTAAGCCATGACCACCTGTTTTCATGTTACGCGAAGTCTCTACACGATAAAGGCGTTTGAAAATATTCTCTAAATCCTCTGGGGCAATCCCCTGTCCCTCATCGGTCACACTGATTGAAAGCTGGTTATTTCCCAGCTTAGCCACCACTTCCAGCTTGGTTTCTGGAGCTGAGTATTTAAAAGCGTTATTGACCAGATTCACCAAGATACGAGAAAGTTTGGCATAATCTCCTTCAATCCGGGCAGACTCTGGGATTACCTGCAAATGAACATCTCGTTCCTCCTGCTCAATCAAGAACTGAAATTCACTCATGCACTCAATCAAGAGCTGGTCCAGAAAAATACTGTCTTTGCTGGTCGTTTCGACCTGATTTCTAGCTGTGTTTAGGGTCAAAAAATTCAACTCCTCAACCAGTTTATTGAGTCTTTCAGTCTGGCGTCCAATGGTTGCTAGATAATGGTCCTGTTCTCCTTCTTTGATAACCCCATCCAAAATCCCTTCTACCGTCGCTTGGATCGAAGTGATGGGGGTCTTGATATCATGCGATAGCTGGGCAATCATCAAGCCCTTTTCTCGCTCGCTTTCTTCCAAGGAATCAAAGGTCGCCTGCAAATCATGGGACATTTCATTGAAGGCTTGGCCTAATTGCTGAAATTCTACAGGCCCTTGAACCTCCAGATTTGATGGAAAGTCCTTGTCCGCTACCCGCTTGGCATGTTCCTTAAGTTTAGCCAATGATGTAAAGACTGGCGACAGAAGAAAGAGACTAATCCCAGCACCAACAAAACTAGCCACGAAAGTCATACCCACTAGGAAATAAATCTCTCTTTCTTCAATTAGCATTCGCTGGATGGCCCAAAAAACCACGATAATCGTTAGGAGTGTTGAAATGATATACCCCACTAAAATATAACTTTTTAATTTCATTGATTACCTCGTGCTTTCTCAATTTTGTAGCCCAAACCCCAGACAGTTTTTATAGTAGGCGTTTCTGCGCTAGCATGTTTAGCCAACTCCTGTCGAAGAGCATGAATATGAACATTCAAGGTATTAGTATCATCCACATAGGCCTCTTGCCAGACCTTTTCATAGAGGTCTGTCTTAGAAAAAACGCGCTCTGGATTGCTAGCTAGAAGCCATAGAAGTTCGAAGGATTTGACTGTCAAATCAAGCGCCACATCTCCGACTTGGACCTCATGACTACCGTGATTCATCCGTAAATCCCCGAGACTGACGACTTCTGTCTCACCTCCACGATGAAGGCGACGCAAGATATTGTGGACACGCAAAACCAGTTCACGAGGGCTAAAGGGCTTGGCAATAAAGTCATCTGCCCCTAAGCTCAGGCCATAAATCTTGTCCTGCTCGCTAGTCTTAGCCGTGATAAAGAGAAAAGGCTGATCTGGAGATTGATACTGAACCTCACTAATCAAATCATAACCATCCATCCGAGGCATCATGATATCTGTAATAATCAAATCAATTGGTTTTCTCTTGAAGATTTCTAAGGCCTCTACTCCATCATGGGCCACCAAAACCTGATATCCTGCCTGAACCAGATAACGTTGATGAATATCTGTGATTTCTACCTCGTCGTCAACGAGTAAAATTGTCTTTCCCATCTGTCTCTCCTTTGAAAAAAACAGTGCTATACCACAATAGTATAACACTATTTTAATCTCTTTACGAACATTCTAAACGATATCTAGATTTTTCATATCCTAGATAGAAAGTCTGTAGCTAGACTAGTCATTTTCTTCTTTTTTAGCTTTCAAACCGAGTCCACCTAGCAGGCCGGCCAAAGCTAATCCAAAGAATCCAAGAGTAGCCATTGATGTTTGGGCTTCACCAGTATATGGAAGCATGTCTTTTTGGTCTTTCATTTGATTAGCCATCATTGAACTTGATACCTTGTTATTAGATGCCATTTTGCTTGAGGCTGCTGAAGCTTGATCTTGTTTCATGCTTGGCGTTGCCATAGGCTGGCTAGCATTCATGGTTTTGTCCTGCTCTTTTTTAGGCATCATCTTATCCTGGCTAGCAGCTGGCATTTGAGATTTCATCGGATTGAGAGACTTATACCCATTCAAATTAACAGTCAAATCCTTAGTCGCTACAAGGTTGCTCAAGTCTGCCTTGCCGTCCTTCGCACCATAAACCTTGATAGTTGCCTTGTAGCTGTGAGTTCCATTTTGTTTCAAGAGATCAAGTAAGTCTTTATCAGATTTACCTTGAGTTCCTGCCAAATCTACTTCATAGAAGTAAAGACCTTTGCCCAATTTCTCTACTGGTGGGAGAGCTGGATTTTTAGCCGAACCATTGTCTGACCATGGAGCCTTGTCTGAGGCTTTCAAGATAAGGCGTGTCAACATACCGTCACCGGCGAAGAATTCATATGGAATGACTTGGTTAACACCGGCTGTGAATGGACCTGGGAAATTAGCTTTGTCCAAGTATGTAGCTGGAACATCTACTGTGTCTTTGGTATTGTCAGCCACGCCCTTTTGCACTTCAGCTGGAGTAGTCAAGCCATTCAAGTTCACTGTCAATTCTTTAGTTGCTACGAGGTTGCTCAAATCAGCTTTGCCATCTTTGGCACCGTACACCTTGATGGTTGCCTTGTAGCTTTTCGTACCATTTTGTTTCAAAAGGTCAAGCAGCTCTTTATCTGATTTACCTTGAGTACCTGCCAAGTCCACTTCGTAGAAGTAAAGACCTTTGCCCAATTTCTCTACTGGTGGGAGAGCTGGATTTTTAGCTGAACCGTTGTCTGACCATGGGGCCTTGTCTGAGGCTTTCAAGATAAGGCGAGTCAACATACCGTCACCAGCGAAGAATTCATATGGGATAACTTGGTTAACACCGGCTGTGAATGGACCTGG
>NZ_KV805000.1:172651-173130 GCF_001811505.1 Streptococcus sp. HMSC034E03 | reverse complement strand
TCAGCCTTGCCATCTTTGGCACCGTACACTTTAATAGTAGCTTTATAACTTTGAGTTCCGTTTTGTTTCAAGAAATCAAGAAGCTCTTTATCAGATTTTCCTTGAGTGCCGGCCAAATCTACTTCATAGAAGTAGAGGCCTTTGCCCAATTTCTCTACTGGTGGAAGAGCGGGGTTTTTAGCTGAACCGTTGTCTGACCATGGGGCCTTGTCAGTAGCTTTCAAGATAAGGCGGGTCAACATACCATCACCTGCGAAGAATTCGTATGGAATAACTTGATTGACGCCGGCTGTGAATGGACCTGGGAAGTTGGCTTTATCCAAGTAAGTAGCTGGAACATCTACTGTGTCTTTAGTATTGTCAGCCACGCCTTTTTGGACTTCAGCTGGAGTTGTTAAGCCATTCAAGTTGACATCCAAATCTTTTGTCGCTACGAGATTGCTCAAATCAGCCTTGCCATCTTTGGCACCGTACACTTT
>NZ_KV805000.1:172135-172551 GCF_001811505.1 Streptococcus sp. HMSC034E03 | reverse complement strand
GGACCTGGGAAGTTGGCTTTGTCCAAGTAAGTTGCTGGGACATCTACTGTGTCTTTGGTATTGTCTGCCACACCTTTTCGAACTTCAGCTGGAGTAGTCAAACCATTCAAGTTGACATCCAAATCCTTAGTCGCTACTAGATTACTCAAATCAGCCTTGCCGTCTTTCGAACCGTACACTTTGATAGTTGCTTTATAGCTTTGCGTACCATTTTGTTTTAAGAGGTCTAGAAGCTCTTTATCTGATTTACCTTGGGTACCTGCCAAATCCACTTCATAGAAGTAAAGGCCTTTGCCCAAGTTTTCTACTGGTGGAAGGGCAGGATTTTTAGCTGAACCGTTGTCTGACCACGGAGCTTTGTCTGAGGCTTTCAAGATAAGACGAGTCAACATACCGTCACCGGCGAAGAATTCATA
>NZ_KV805000.1:160384-172035 GCF_001811505.1 Streptococcus sp. HMSC034E03 | reverse complement strand
GGACCTGGGAAGTTGGCTTTGTCCAAGTAAGTAGCTGGGACATCTACTGTGTCTTTAGTGTTGTCGGCCACGCCCTTTTGCACTTCAGCTGGAGTGGTTGCTGGTTGAGCTTCATTTGCTTCACGGTCTTGTCCAGAAACTGTAGGCGCAGGATTTGTCGCAGGTTTAACCGCATCCTCTGTTTCTTTCTTAGATTCTGGTTTTGCTTGCACTTCTTCTTTTGGCGCTACCACTTGGTCTGTATCAGCTACATTCACTTTTTCTGGAGAGCTTGTAGTATCCAAGCTTGCTTTAGGTGCTGAGTCTGCCTGTTCTGAAGGAAGAGCAGTATCGACTGCTTCTTTGAGAAGTTCTACTGGTAAGTCACTCTTTTCACTCACCGAAGTAGCATCTGGCCCAACTTGAGCAGGGGTTGGATTGACCACATCGGCACGTACAGAACTTGGTTGACCAACTAGGACAAAGAAGCCACTAGCCACAACAACTGAGGCAACACCGACACTAAGACGGCGGATAGACCAACGAGTATATCTCTGATTTGGATTGAATTTCATAGGATTCTCCTTAGAGTTTTTCTTTATTTGATGACTCTAGTATAATCTCCTAAAATTAAAAAGGATTAAGAAAAAGTTAAAATTTTTCTTAAATCCCTCTTATAAAATACTTATATTGACTCAATAGTCGTTGAAAAAAAGAATAGTCATTCCTCTTTTACTCACTAAGGCTTGCTAGGGTATCCAAATATTGGTTATTAATCACCGCCATGATATAGGTATCCGATTTTAATAAATCATTTGGTCCAAACTGTACATCTAAGGGAGCATTTTCGTAGTCACGAAAACCGAGGATATTGAGATTGTACCGTCCTCGAAGGTCTAGTTGACTAAGACTCTGCCCTGCCCAGGACTGTGGAATTTTCATCTCGACAATCGAGACATTCTTGTCCAACTGAAAGACATCCACACTGTTATTAAAGAGAATCGTCTGTGCCAACGAACGCCCCATCTCAAACTCTGGTGAAATGACTGAATCTGCACCGATTTTTTCAAGGACTTTTTTTGCTGTATGGCTTTTAACCTTAGCAATAACAGTCGGTACACCCAGACTCTTGCAATGCATGACTGCAAGAACACTAGACTCTAGATTTTCACCAGTTGCGACGACTACGGTATCGCAGGTATCAATTCCAGCTGATAGCAAGAGCTCTTCATCGGTGATATCTCCAACAACACCACGCACCAAGACTGGTTCAAATTGATTGATTCGTTCCTCATGGTTATCAATAGCGATAATATTTATATCATGCTTGGCGAGAGCAGCCAGAACACTACTCCCAAAAATACCCAAGCCTAAAATTCCGATTGTCCGATCTGACATAGTTTATCCTTTCTTATCCTATGGTAATATCCGCTTTCATATAGTGGATCATATCTTTCTTATCTGGTCGATACTCAGCCAAACTAACTAATAGCGTCAGAGGTCCGATTCGCCCAATAAACATCAGTAGCATAATGACACTAAGCGCTAGCTTACCTAACTCTGGTGTCAAATTAGCAGTTACTCCAACCGTGGCAAGCGCTGAAATAGTTTCAAACATAATGTAGATAAAGCGCTGATTTCCTTCTGCTGTTATTCCTAGTAAAATCAAGCCAACCAGAAAAGTCAATAAGAAAACAATAAACACACTGAATGATTTTTGGACTGTCCGAGGTTCAATCGTTCTCCGAGCTATATTTGCATGAGGTAACCCTAAAAGTTCACTGCGTGCGAATACCAACAAGACAAAGAAGGTTGTGATTTTTAGTCCCCCTGCTGTACCGCCAGGTGCCCCACCCAGAAACATCTGCAAAATATAGATCATCAAGGTAACAGGCCTAGTCTGAGTAAAATCAATAGAAGCAAATCCTGCCGTCCGCATGCTGACAGTTTGGAAGAAACTAACCAGCAATTTATCTGGGAAGCTGAGATTGCCAATCGTTCCCGAATTGTTCCACTCTATCAAGAGGGTTGAAACTGTTCCAGCAAATAAAATCCCCGCTGTTAAGAAGAGGACTAGCTTAGTATGGAAACGAAGACGACGCTTTTTCTTCTTTCCTAACTGGGTAGCTAGATCAAACCAGACCATGAAACCTAGGCCACCTGTAATAATCAATCCTGCAATCACTAAATTAATCAAAGGATCAGTTTGAAAAGCTACTAAACTTGTACTTCCAAAATTATCAAATCCAGCATTACAGAAAGCTGAAATAGCTACGAAAATGGAAGTAAAAATTCCCCGTCCCCAACCAAACTCGGGGACAAAACGAAAACTTAGCAGAAAGGCTCCGAAGCCTTCTACTAGAAAAGTCGTCACGAAGATGGAACGTAGAAAATCCCTCAGAGACTGGGTTTCTTCGAAGCTAAAGCTCTCCAAAATCGTTTCTCGACCTCGAAGACTGAGTTTTTGCTTGCCCTGGATATAGAAAATTCCGATAAAAGTCATGAGACCCAAACCACCAATCTGAATCAAGAACATACAGATCAGCTGCCCCCAGACATTGTAGGTCGAAGCGACAGGTAAGGTAAAAAGTCCTGTCACACAGACCA
Source organism: Streptococcus sp. HMSC034E03 (assembly GCF_001811505.1). Taxonomy (GTDB): domain Bacteria; phylum Bacillota; class Bacilli; order Lactobacillales; family Streptococcaceae; genus Streptococcus. Next base: position 169,449 of record NZ_KV805000.1, on the reverse strand, counting down.
TGGATACTGCTGTAAAGAGATGGTCGAAATAGGTCGCTTGGGAGCTTGTTGCTTGCACAAATGGCAGACTCAAAAGGAGAGAGCCTGCGAAAATAACTAAAGCAAAACTTAAAAAAATTCGACGAGCAGGTGATAAACGCCCCAAGGTCGTGTTTATTTTTTCCGAAAATGATTTGAATAACATAGCTACATTGTACCACAAAATCAGTTAAAGCTGTCACATATGACTAACGATTTCAAGACAGAGTTCCAAGGCCTTGTCAAAAGCTTCCGAACCCCAATCGCGGCTATCATAATTTTCTAAATCGGCTAAAGAATCTGCGGTAAAGAGCAACTCTCCCCAGACAACCCCACGTAGCTGGGCTACTGCCGCAAGAGCGGAGCACTCCATCTCCACAACTGCACAGCCTTCTTCCTTACGATAGGCAACTTTTTCAGCTGTTTCTCGGTAAAAACCGTCTGTCGACCAAGTCATAACCTCTTCATAAGGAATGCCTAGTTGTTCCAAGACTTGCTCGATAGCAGAAATCGCTTGAACATGCACATCCATATAACGAGAAGGGGGTGCATAATGGTAACTAGCTCCTTCATCACGCAGGGCACGAACCGGAACCAGAAAGGCATTTTCTTCTATACTAGTTAGTACTCCACAAGTACCAGTGGAAATGATTTTCTCCACACCGTAACCAATCAACCAATCCATAAACTGGGCTGCAGGGGCAGAACCAACAGGAGCCTGGGCCAGACAAACTTCCTCACCCTTGTAACTCATGACATAAACAGGATAGGTTTTAGTGGCAGACACAAACTCCCCAACGCACTCTGCTCCCGCTTCCTGAGCATAGCGGTCAATCTCCTCCTCCAAAAACGCATAGATGCACTTCTTTGGCAACTGTAAATCTAAGCCTTCATGGTTAGGCATGATAACTGCTTGAGGATTGTCATCAAACTCTAAAATAGGAATAGCGTGTTTCTGAATCATAGAATACCTCCTCTAAATTTTTACTATTGTATCAAAAATAGAAAGAAAGTCAAGGTCGAGTCACAATTCAGAAAAATTGAATTTAAATAGGAAACAACAATTAAATGCTTTTTTCGTCATAATAAAATTGCTATAGCTTAGGAAATAGTTTATAATAGATTGAATTTTTAAAAAAAGTGGAGGTTCTTATGAAATTCTATTCCTATGACTATGTGCTCAGTCAGATTAGTCAACAGAATTGGGTCATGATTATTGTATCAGCTTTACTGCTTATCGTGACTGGATTTTTTGCATTTAAGGCTTTTCAAGATAAGAGAGGAAGTAAGTTCCGTGAATTATCGATTATTTCTATTTTGACCTTAATCGCATTCGTTTTGATAAGCATTACGAATCTTCAAAGCAGTCAATCCAACGATAATCAATTTCGTAGTTCCTTACACTTCATCGAGATTGTATCAAAAGAGTTAGGTATTGATAAAAAAGATGTTTATGTCAATACTTCGGCTATAACTGATGGAGCGATTATTAAGGTTGGCGACAATTTTTATCGTGCGATTAGCGGGACTGACCAAGATAGCTATTTATTAGAAAAAATGGAACTGTATAAATCAGACGTTGAACTCGTGGAGGTTGAAAAATGATAAGCTTTTTTGCTACAATTGCGATTAAATTGGCCTTGGGGCTTCTGTCTCTTGTTTTTGTTATCAATGTAACAGGTAAAGGAAATCTAGCACCAAGTTCTGCAGTAGACCAAATACAGAACTTTGTTCTCGGGGGTATTATCGGCGGGATCATCTACAATAGTTCAATCACCATCATCCAATACATTGTTATCCTCATTATTTGGACTATTCTCATTTTGCTCCTCAAATGGCTGAATACTAATGTTTCCTTCATTAAACATCTGATTGACGGAAAACCTACGATTATCATTAAAAATGGAAAATTAGATCCAGAAGCCTGTCGTTCAAAAGGTCTTGCAGCTGCAGATGTAGCTCTTAAATTGCGCGCCCAAGGAATTTTCCAATTGAAGGATGTCAAGAGAGCTGTGATTGAGCAAAACGGACAGCTAATTGTTGTAAGAATGGGTGACGAGAATCCTAAGTACCCAGTCATCACAGATGGTGTCGTCCAAGTTGAAATTCTAGAAACCATTGGTAAAACTGAAGAGTGGTTAACAGAAAAATTGAAAGAAGAAGGTTTCGAAGAAGTATCAAATATCTTTATCGCTGAATATGATAAAGGTCAATTGAATATTGTAACCTATTAAAAAATAAACTGATGCTTTTCGTATCAGTTTTTTGCTTTTTAGCATAAAAGGGTATATACTTAAATTAATATCTGATTTATACTCTTCAAAAATCAAATTCAAACCACGTCAGCTTCGCCTTACCGTACTCAAGTACAACCTGCGGCTCTCTTCCTAGTTTGCTCTTTGATTTTCATTGAGTATTAGTTTAGATAATTCAAAAATTTAACGGAGGTATCCCCCATGTCAATCGAAGAAAAATTCAACCAAGCTAAAGGTTCTGTTAAAGAAGGTTTTGGTAAACTAACTGGCGATACAAAAACTCAAGCAGAAGGAGCTGCAGAAAAAGTAGCTTCAAAAGCTAAAGAAGTTGCTGAAGATGCAAAAGAAGTTGTCGAAGGTGCAGTAGCTGGTGTAAAAAACATCTTTAAAAAAGACGAAGAATAATTCTTTTTCGTCCTAATAACATAAGAAACTCTTATTCCAAGCTGTTAATATGCTAGGGATAAGAGTTTTTTCTTTAAATTATTATGTTTTTTAATATTAGAAAATACTTCTTATGATGTGTTGCTCAACCTAAAGCAAAAAGAACTAATTCCTATACTCCTCCTATTTCCACAAACCACCTAAGATTTGTTTTTCCAATAAGCCTAAGTCCTCTTCACTAATTTCGACATTGTCACCAATGATATATAGTTGAGAGAAGTAAGCTAACAATGGACCTATACAGATGCGAACCATTTGAGGAATCGTTATCTCTGGATTTACACGTGGATCTGCTAGCAATTCCTTATGAAGCACTCGAAGTTTATCTTGAATAGCATTCCAGATAAAAATCTGTTCATTTTTTAGTTTTTTATTTGAAAAACTCTCTTGTAGAATGATTTTCATCAAGGCACGATTTTTTTTGAGATAGCTCATACGATTATGGACGAGATAACGAACCCTCTCTTCTGTCGTTTCAAAAGCTAAGAGTTCCTCAAAAAAACTACCGAGAATGCCTGGGACTACAGGATGTAAAATAGCCGTCAGTAAATCATCCTTCGTCTTAAAATACTTAAACAAAGTTGCCTGGCTTAGTCCAGCACGCTCAGCTATGTGAAGAGTTGAGGTCCCATGGTAACTCCTGGTTGATATGAGATCCACTGCTGCCTGCATGATTTTTTTCTTTCCTTGAGGGTAATTCGCTTCTTCTAAGTAATCTTCAAACGATTCAAAAACAGTCTTATCCATCCAATCTTCACACCTTTTTAGCATTATTTATGTTGATTTCTAAACTTTACGATAACGACGCAATCCAACAATATTGAGAATTGTTAAAATGATCAAGAAAATCATTAAAACACCAAGATTTGACAAAATATCACCAAGATTGTGTCCGTAAAGAATAATCTGGCTTATTGCATCACCAGAATAGGTTAATGGCAAAAATTTCCCCACAGTTGGAGCCCATTCTCCCATGGATGACAATGGAATAATTCCTGAGAAAAAAAGTTGGGGCATAATCACGAGAGGAATAAATTGCATCATTTGGAATTCTGATTTTGCTAGAGTAGACAAGAGAATTCCAAAAGCTAGTGCTACAAGAGCCAGTACCACATTAACTATTATAACATTTAAAATATTTCCTACAACTTCTACATCTAGTAGCCAAATTGCTGCTAAAACGACAACTGCCGTTTGAAAAATCGCAATAATACCGTAAGACAACATATAGCCATAGACGATTTCAGAACGTTTCACTGGGGTTGCTAACAAGCGATCCAAGGTTCCACTTGTTCGCTCTTTCAACAGTGCCATACCAGAAATCAAAAAGACAAAGAAGAAGACCACAAAGCCAATTAAAATTGGAATCATACGTGCAAAGAATCCAGTATTTTTATCTCCATATTGGTAAGATTCTTTGATTTCAGGCGCCTTTTCATCTAATTTCAATTGTGGAAGAGCTTGTTTGACACGAGATAATAACTGATCGGTGCCTTCATTGACGATACTTGTTCGTAACACTTGTCGTGTCATAGTTGTTTTAGAAGCATCCGTATTTGCGTAGTCGACCTGATACTCACCATCTTTATACGATATGACTGCATCTACTTTCTCGTCAGCTAGAGCTTTTTTAGCCTGATCTAAGTCTTGATAAGTCTCGACGTCCACATGATCGAGCTCATCCATTTTTGTTACCAAACCAGTTGGTAGATCTTGTGTCGCTAACTTGACATTCACGGTTGTACTAGCTGAAAACATGAGGTTCATCAGCCACATAATAAATACCGGCGCTACAAACATCATAGCCAAGGTTCGTTTGTCACGAAGCAATTCTTTGATAACTTTTTTAGCAATAGCAATGGTTCTCATCTTACTCTCCTTCTGCTTTCAAAAAGACTTCTTCAATACTTGAAACTTGATAACTATCTTTTAAGTGTTGCGGTGTATCAAAAGCAATGATTTTTCCACCTAATAATAAGCCGACCTTATCCGTTAACTCTGCTTCATCCATAACATGGGTAGTAACTAATATCCCTACCCCATTGTCTCTAAGCGCGAATAATTCTTTCCAGATTTTCTTTCGAAGAGAAGGGTCGATTCCAACTGTCGGTTCGTCCAAAATCAAGAGCTGAGGATTCCCCAGAAGCGCGACGGCTAAAGACAAGCGTCGCTTCATTCCTCCAGAATAACCGGATACCGTTTTATTCAAATGCTCTGTCAGATCCACAACTTGAGCCACATGGGCAATTTCAGCTGTCAGATCTCTTTTGGATAGCCCTTTTAGCTGACCAAAAAATTCTAGATTTTCTTGACCTGACAAGGCCTCATAAAGAGCATCAGACTGAGCCATATAGCCAATATCACCTAAAATATGACGATTTGGCATAGTATGGTCCAAGACTAAAGCGATACCGCTATCCGCCTTTTCCATTCCTAGCATGGTTTTAATCATAGTTGATTTACCAGCACCTGATGGACCGATTAGACCAATGATTTCTCCAGGCTTTAAATCAAAACCAACGTGATCTAAGACCATTTGACGACCAAAAGATTTTTCTAAATCTTTTAAATGTAACAATTTTTTCATTTGAATCCTCTCAGGTGAGTGTTTACTCACTTTTTAATCATGAGACTATTATAGTGAGTGAACGCTCACTTGTCAAGTAGAAAGTAGAAAATTGAAAAAAAATCTCCCTTCTCTTTCGAGAAAGGAGATTTTTTTATGGTCGTCCACCAGGGCCTCCATTTCCTTGAGGTCCACCTCCACCAGGTATCGAATTGACAATCTCAGTCTGTTTTTCACCATTGAAATAGATGTCTCCGCCTGTGTGAGTCGCTGTTCCATCAAAGTCAAAACCAGTTTGACCAGTCATTTTGATGGTTCCTCCCGTAACAGTAATGTTACCATTTGAGTCAATTGGATCCGTGTCCCCTTGACCAACTTCAACCGTCAAGTTCCCACCATTCATAGTGAAGAAAATTTCACTTTGTTGAGCATTTTTGTTGGCTGCATTGACACCATCATCCGTTGAATAGATGGCGATATCTCCACCGTTGATAGTAATTGACTTACCTTCAAGCCCTTCTGTAGAATTCTTAACGGTATAGGTACCACTATCAATAACCAAATCACCTGATGCGTGGATACCATCATCTCCAGCAGTAACAGTGATGGTATTGTCAGAGAGATACATGGTTCCTACAGATGTGTCCTCATCATTGTCGACCTTAACTCCGTCTTCCTTGGCATCGATAGTCATAGTTGTGCCGGTAATGTTGAGTTCATCATTAACATTAAAGGCATCCCCGACTGCTGTGATGTTGTAGCTTCCACCTGTGATGTGAAGTGTATCATTTGCCTTGATACCATTGTTTTTCTTACCATCTACATTGAGAGTTCCTTTACCGTTGATGGTCAAGTCCACTTTAGAGAAGAGCGCTGCATCCGCTTTTTCGTCACTATTAGTTGCTGAATCTGATAGGCTATTAGTTGTGCCATCTGCTAGAGTTAGGTAAACATGACCGGCTGATGTTGCAGATATAGCAGCATTGGTATTGGTCATGGTCACACCCTTTAGAACAATATGTACATCATCAGTCTTTTCGGCTTCAATCTTGATTTGAACTCCGTCGGATTGACCAGATATGACATAGGTTCCTGCCTTGGAGATTGTAACGGTAGATCCTGATACGGCAACTCCATCACCTGATACCTTCGCTGTTGATTCTGACAAGGTTACAGTTGCTGCTGTCTTTTCATCATAAGAAGTATCATAGTCCTTGTCTGTAAAATAGCTAGTTTTCTTAGCTTCTGTAGTTGATGTCGTTTTCGTTGTCGCAGTATTGCTAGCTGTTGTATTTGAAGTTGACTGGGTACAAGCTGTTACTAGTGCTAGAGTTGCTATACTCGTTAATAAGAATGTCCATTTTTTTGCTTTCATGCTCGTTTCCTCGACTTTCATTTTACATGCTCTTAGTCTACGTGACTTTCCTAAAATAAGCCTAAACTTTTTCTGAAAGTTTTCTTAAGTTTAGTTTCAATTAAGTTAAATTTAACAAAAGTTTTAGATAAACTCTTTAAAATCCTAGACAAACAAGCTCGTCCTTGTTTAAAAATAGTATAACCTAAGATTAGAGGAGAAGGACTTATGAAACCAATCGAAACAACTTTTAAACGGATTGAAACCAAATATGTTGTCTCCAAAGATAAAATAAACAAACTCATCCAAGATTTAAAGGAATATTTAGTAGAAGACGACTATCCAATTTCAACCATTTCAAATATCTACTTCGATACGGAAGACTTTGATGTGCTCCAAGATGATGATTTTGGAAATAAGCGAAAAGAGAAGGTTCGGATGCGGACCTATCTCAGTCAACCAAAAGCAGATAGTCAAGTATTTTTAGAAATCAAAACCAAGGATCAAGAAGGAGTTGGTCGCAAGTTTAGACTACTCTCAACTCCTATTTCTATTCTTCATTTTATGACAAAAGGGCACCTGGATGCTAGCATTACTGATACAGTCGTCATTGAAAAAGTGAAAAAGCTTCACCAAGATTACAAGCAGGCTATCAAGCCTCGTATGTACATCTACTACGATCGTTATTCATTAAAAGAAAAAAAATACATCAAGGGCTACGACTATCATAAAATTCGTATCACCATTGACCAAAATCTAATCTATAGAGATGAAAATGTCAGTCTCTTTGCAGGAAATCAAGGGGCTCCTCTATTAGATGACAATACTGTGATTATGGAGATTAAAGCTCCTGGAAACAAACCTCAGTGGTTACAAGATATTCTAGACAAGTATGGTTTGATGGAACACAAATTTTCAAAATACAGTTGTGCTTACCACAAATCTCAAGGGCTTCCTTATGCACCACGTCCCAGTATAGAAAGCGTAGGTATCGCTTATGCTTAATCTATTTAATTCCATTTTCAACAACGCCACTGCAAGTGCAGATCCCTTCCAACTACTGCTGGCACTTCTAGTCAGTCTAGTCCTCGGTTTGGCACTTACTTGGACCTACAAATATCGGACCCTCTACACCAGAGAATTTGCTATCAGCTTGACTCTGCTTCCCTGCCTTATGACCTTGGTTATTTTTCTGGTCAATGGGAGCTTGGGTACGTCAATTGCTGTAGCCGGAACCTTTAGTTTGATTCGTTTCCGTTCTGCAACGAGTGGTTCAAGAGAACTGATTGCTATTTTCCTTGCCATGATTATCGGTTTGGCTTGTGGAACAGGCTATCTCTTCTTGGCTATTCTCTTCACCCTCTTTATCTTGGGTGTTTGGTTCCTTTTGGAAAATCAACAGGTCAAAACTGACAATCAACGCCGTAGACTTTTAACAATCACGGTAGCTAATCAAGAGAAGATTCAAGATGCTATCCAATCTGCTCTTGACCAATTCTGCTTAGAAATTGACATGATTACGATCAATAGCACAAATGCAGGGGACAACCTTAGCATTGTCTATGAAGTCGAGCTAAAAACAGAGGCAGATGATTTCCAAGTGACTAGCTATCTTACACAAAATATTGATCAATGCGATGTGGCATTGACTAAAAAAGCTAAAAAGAGAAAAAATCTCTAAAGACGAAAAACGAGGCTGGGATAAAAATTCCGACCTCGTTTTTTGCTAGCAATAAGTTTTTGACACTGAGACTGGTTAGACTTTTCGATTCCAAAGAGCTCTTGTGAAAAAGACTTCATTTTCTCTATCTCAACCTTTAATTTCCTTTGACTGGAATCTCTTTGATAACTCGCGCTGGATTTCCTGCTAGAACTACATTGTCACCAAAGGATTTTGTAATGACCGCTCCTGCTCCTGCAACGACATTATCCCCTAAAGTAACACCCGGTAGGACAATGACACCACCACCTGCCCAAAAGTTCTTACCAATCGTGATGGGTTTGCCAAATTCTAGTCCTGAGTTTCGTTCGTCGGGGTCCAGCGGGTGAAGGGGTGTTAAAAATTGACAGTTGGGACCAATCATAGCATTGTCACCGATGGTTATAGGACAAACATCTAGCATAGTTAAATTCCAATTGGAATAGAAATTTTCTCCCAGATGAATATTGACCCCGTAATCTACCATCAAGCGAGTGTTGATGTAGAGATTTTCACCAGTAGAACCAAACCATCCTTTGATGATTTCCATACCTTTTACTGGATCGACTTCTTCATTAAAAGCTGCTTGCTTTTGTCGCGCTTTTTGTGCTAGAAAACGGAGGTCTGGGTCGAATGGGTGATAGGGTTCCCCCGCGATCATTTTTTGATATTCAGTTTTCATATCTTGATGTCCTTGTTTTTTATACTCAATGAAAATCAAAGAGCAAA
>NZ_KV805000.1:131921-160284 GCF_001811505.1 Streptococcus sp. HMSC034E03 | reverse complement strand
GTGGTTTGAATTTGATTTTCGAAGAGTATTAGATGATTGTAGCATAGTTTTAAATCTAGAGCAAGTTATAGTGAAATGAAATAGAATCTGAACAAATTTACCAGAGTAGTTAAGTCAATTTCTAGCATTTTTTAGAATTCACAGTGTACCGTTTTGTATAGTGGATTGAAATAAGATATGAACAGAGAGATTAGGAAAGTCAAACTAATTTCTAGAAATATTTTTAGCAGTTGTAGTGTACTATTCTAGATTCAATCCACTATAAAACACAAGCCTAACCTTAAATAAAAAAAGCGAGCAAAGCTAGTTTTCTGACAATCAGAATTCTGCCTTGTTCGCTTTTTTATCTAGTGGATCCTTCTTAAGAATCTATCGTGAATGATTAATCTTTTCATTTCAGACCTTAAGCAACACCTACTTATTCGCTTACTTCAACAGTTTCAACGACTTCTTCTACAGTCGTATCTACTGAAGCTTCTTCTTGAGAAGATGCTAGGTAAGACTCTTCATTGATAGCTTGTGGTTCAAGGTTACGGTAACGTGCCATACCTGTACCAGCTGGGATGATCTTACCGATGATAACATTTTCTTTAAGTCCAAGGAGATGGTCTTTCTTACCACGGATAGCCGCGTCAGTAAGGACACGAGTTGTTTCCTGGAAGGAAGCCGCTGACAAGAAACTGTTGGTTTCAAGTGAGGCTTTTGTAATTCCCATAAGGACAGGGCGACCTGTCGCTGGAACTCCACCTGCGATAAGGACATCTTTGTTGGCATCTGTAAAGTCATTGATATCCATGAGGGTACCCATGAGAAGGTCTGTATCTCCTGGATCCATGACACGGACTTTACGGATCATTTGACGAACCATTACCTCAATGTGTTTGTCACCGATTTCTACCCCTTGGCTACGGTAAACTTTTTGTACTTCACCGAGAAGGTAGGTTTCAACTGACAAGACATCACGTACAGCAAGGAGACGTTTTGGTTGGATAGAACCTTCTGTCAATGCTGCACCACGAGAAACTTGATCGCCGACTTCAACACGCATACGAGCTGTAAACGGAACGACATATTCACCTTCGCCAGTTTCACCCTTAACAAAGACTTTCTTAGTACGAGTTGATGCATCTTCTTCGATAGCTGTAACTTGTCCTTTAACCTCTGTGATAACCGCTTCCCCTTTAGGATTGCGGGCTTCAAAGATTTCTTGGACACGAGGAAGACCCTGAGTGATATCGGTATTTGAGGCAACCCCACCCGTGTGGAAGGTACGCATTGTAAGCTGTGTACCAGGTTCCCCGATAGATTGGGCAGCGATTGTACCAACTGCTTCACCAACTTCAACCGCATCACCAGTCGCCAAGTTGATACCATAACAGTGACGGCAGACACCGTGACGAGTGTTACATGTAAATACAGAGCGGATAGTCACTTCTTCCACACCAGCATTGACAATTTCACGCGCCTTGTCTTCTGTGATCAATTCATTTGGACCAATGATAACTGCACCAGTTTCTGGATGTTTAACAGTTTTCTTAGTATAACGACCATTGAGGCGCTCTTCAAGAGACTCAATCATCTCTTTTCCTTCTGCAATAGAGCGGATCAAGAGACCACGATCTGTTCCACAGTCGTCCTCACGGATGATAACGTCTTGGGCAACGTCAACCAAACGACGAGTCAAGTAACCTGAGTCGGCTGTCTTAAGGGCCGTATCGGTCATACCTTTACGCGCACCGTGAGTTGAGAAGAACATTTCGAGTACTGACAAACCTTCACGGAAGTTTGAAAGGATTGGCAATTCCATGATACGTCCGTTCGGAGCAGCCATCAGACCACGCATACCGGCAAGCTGTGAGAAGTTTGAGATGTTACCACGAGCTCCAGAGTCCATCATCATAACGATAGGGTTCTTCGGATCTTGGTTGGCAATCAAGCGTTTCTCCAATTTTTCACGGGCAGCACGCCATTCAGCTGTAACGGCATTGTAACGCTCGTCGTCTGTGATCATACCACGACGGAATTGTTTGGTGATTTGTTCTACACGTTTGTGTGATTCTTCAATGATTTCAGACTTGTCTTCAACGACTGGGATATCGGCAATACCCACTGTCAATCCTGCAAGAGTTGAGTGGTGGTAACCGAGGTTCTTCATACGGTCAAGTAGGGCAGAAGTTTCTGTCGTACGGAAACGTTTGAAGATTTCAGCGATGATATTTCCAAGGTTTTTCTTCTTGAATGGAGGGTTAAGTTCAAGATTGCTGATAGCTTCCTTGATATCTCCACCAAGTGGCAAGAAGTATTTATCTGGAACACCCTCTGTCAAGTTAGCATTGTTTGGCTCTTGCAAGTAAGGTAGACCTTCTGGCATGATATCGTTGAAGAGGATCTTACCAACCGTTGTAAGCAAGACTTTATGTTTTTGCTCTTCTGTCCAAGGCTTGTTGAGGCTGTCTGTTGCGATACCAACACGTGAGTGAAGGTGAACATAACCATTACGGTAAGCCATTACAGCTTCGTCACGGTCTTTGAAGACCATTCCTTCACCCTCACGACCAGCTTCTTCCATAGTTAGGTAGTAGTTACCCAAAACCATGTCCTGAGATGGAGTAACAACTGGTTTACCATCTTTAGGGTTCAAGATATGCTCAGCAGCAAGCATCAAGATACGCGCTTCTGCTTGAGCTTCTTCTGAAAGTGGTACGTGGATGGCCATTTGGTCCCCGTCAAAGTCGGCATTGTAGGCTTCACAGACAAGTGGGTGCAAGCGAAGGGCTTTACCATCAATCAAGACTGGCTCGAAGGCTTGGATACCTAAACGGTGAAGGGTCGGTGCGCGGTTAAGAAGTACTGGGTGTTCTTTAATCACTTCTTCAAGGATATCCCAGATACGCTCATCTCCACGTTCCACCAAGCGTTTAGCGGCTTTAACGTTTTGCACGATATCACGCGCTACGATTTCACGCATCACAAATGGTTTAAAGAGCTCGATAGCCATTTCACGTGGCACACCACATTGGTACATCTTAAGAGTTGGACCAACGGCGATAACGGAACGTCCTGAGAAGTCAACACGTTTACCGAGCAAGTTTTGACGGAAGCGTCCTTGTTTACCTTTGAGCATGTGGCTCAATGATTTAAGTGGACGGCTACCTGGTCCTGTAATTGGACGACCACGACGACCATTGTCAATCAAAGCGTCAACCGCTTCTTGAAGCATACGCTTCTCATTTTGAACGATGATACCTGGTGCGTTCAACTCAAGCAAACGAGCCAAACGATTGTTACGGTTGATAACACGACGGTAAAGGTCGTTCAAGTCAGATGAGGCAAAACGGCCACCATCCAACTGCAACATTGGACGAAGATCTGGTGGAATAACCGGAAGGATGTTAAGAATCATCCATTCAGGTTTGTTTCCAGACTTGTAAAAGGCATCCAAAACATCCAAACGACGGATAGCTTTGATACGTTTTTGTCCAGTTGCTGTCTTCAATTCTTCTTTGAGTTCAGCAATTTCTTTTTCAAGATCTACTTGTTTCAAGAGGTCTTGGATAGCTTCGGCACCCATTTTAGCAACGAATGATCCGTAGCCATATTCACGCAAGCGCTCACGGTATTCACGCTCTGTCATGATTGATTTGTGCTCAAGTGGTGTATCCTTCGGATCGATCACCACATAAGCTGCAAAGTAGATAACTTCCTCAAGTGCACGAGGACTCATATCAAGGGTCAAGCCCATACGGCTTGGAATCCCCTTGAAGTACCAGATGTGAGATACAGGAGCTTTCAACTCGATGTGCCCCATACGTTCACGACGAACTTTTGTACGAGTCACTTCAACCCCACAGCGGTCACAAACAATCCCTCTGTAACGAATGCGTTTGTACTTACCACAAGCACATTCCCAGTCTTTTGTAGGACCAAAGATGACTTCGTCAAATAGTCCTTCACGTTCTGGTTTCAACGTACGGTAATTGATTGTTTCAGGTTTTTTGACTTCTCCATAAGACCATGAACGGACTTTACTTGGAGAAGCTAGTGTGATTTGCATACTTTTAAAACGATTTACGTCAACCACTATTTCTTCCCTTTCTATTCTAAGTGAGCTACTTATTCTTGTTCAGTAGCTTCTTCTGTTGCTTCCGCTTTTGCACCTTCCTCAGCTTCAAAAGCAGCTTTTGCTTCTTCAGCAGCTTTTTTACGTGCTTTTTCAAGGTCATCTACGTGGATGACATCTTCGTCCATGCCCTCATCAAGATCACGAAGTTCCACTTCTTGATCATCTTCGTCAAGGACACGCATGTCAAGACCAAGTGATTGCAATTCTTTAACAAGAACTCGGAAGGATTCTGGAACACCTGGTTTTGGAATTGGTTTTCCTTTTGTAATAGCTTCATAAGCTTTCAAACGTCCGTTGATATCATCAGACTTGTAAGTCAAGATTTCTTGAAGGACATTTGAAGCACCATAGGCTTCAAGCGCCCAAACCTCCATCTCACCGAAACGTTGTCCACCAAACTGAGCTTTACCTCCGAGTGGTTGTTGGGTAACGGTCGAGTAAGGTCCGACAGAACGAGCGTGCAATTTATCATCAACCATGTGGTGGAGTTTGATCATGTACATGACCCCAACTGATACACGGTTGTCAAATGGCTCACCAGTACGTCCATCGTAAAGGATAGTCTTAGCATCGCTATCCATACCAGCTTCTTTAACAGTTGACCAAAGATCTTCAGAACTTGCTCCGTCAAAGACTGGTGTTGCGATGTGAATACCAAGGGTACGAGCTGCCATACCAAGGTGGAGCTCCATAACCTGACCGATATTCATACGTGATGGCACCCCAAGTGGGTTCAACATGATGTCGACTGGAGTTCCGTCTGGAAGGTAAGGCATGTCTTCTACAGGAACGATACGAGAGACAACCCCTTTGTTTCCGTGACGTCCGGCCATCTTATCTCCGACCTTGATCTTACGTTTTTGAGCGATGTAAACTCGAACCAGCATGTTAACACCTGATTGCAATTCATCACCATTTGCACGTGTAAAGATCTTAACATCACGAACAACTCCATCGGCACCGTGTGGTACACGAAGGGAAGTGTCACGAACTTCACGAGATTTGTCTCCGAAGATAGCGTGCAAGAGACGCTCTTCAGCTGAAAGATCTTTTTCACCCTTAGGTGTTACTTTACCTACAAGGATATCCCCTTCTTTAACCTCAGCACCGATACGGATAATACCCATTTCGTCAAGGTCTTTAAGGGCATCTTCACCAACGTTTGGAATTTCACGAGTGATTTCTTCAGGCCCAAGCTTTGTATCGCGAGTTTCTGATTCGTATTCCTCAAGGTGGACAGATGTATAGACATCATCTTTAACCAAGCGTTCGCTCATGATAACGGCGTCCTCGAAGTTGTAACCTTCCCATGTCATGTAGGCAACGATTGGGTTTTGTCCAAGCGCCATTTCTCCATTTTCCATAGAAGGTCCATCTGCGATAAAGTCGCCTTTTTCTACAACGTCACCAACTTTAACAAGCGTACGTTGGTTGTAGGCAGTACCTGAGTTTGAACGACGGAATTTTTGGATATGGTAAACATCCAATGAACCATCTTCACGACGAACTTCTACCTTGTCAGCATCGGCATAAGTAACTTTACCATCATACTGAGCAATTACAGCCGCTCCAGAGTCATGGGCTGCTTGATATTCCATACCAGTACCAACGTAAGGTGCTTTTGGATCAATCAATGGTACAGCCTGACGTTGCATGTTGGCACCCATGAGGGCACGGTTGGAGTCATCGTTTTCCAAGAAAGGAATACATGCTGTCGCAACGGCAACTACCTGTTTTGGAGAAACGTCCATGTAATCAACACTTGAAGCTGGGTATTCTTGGTTAACCCCTTGGTGACGTCCCATGACAACTTTTTCAGCAAAAGTGCCATCTGCGTTCAATTTAGAGTTAGCCTGTGCTACTGTGTACTCATCTTCTTCATCGGCTGTCAACCAAACGATTTCGTTAGTTACTTTTCCAGTTTCACGATCAACCTTGCGATATGGTGTTTGAATGAAACCATACTTGTTGAGGTGCCCGTATGAAGACAAGTTGTTGATCAAACCGATGTTTGGTCCCTCAGGTGTCTCGATTGGACACATACGACCATAATGAGTGTAGTGCACGTCACGCACTTCATATCCAGCGCGGTCACGTGTCAAACCACCAGGTCCTAAGGCAGACAAACGACGTTTGTGTGACAACTCAGAAAGCGGGTTGTGTTGGTCCATGAACTGTGACAATTGAGAAGAACCAAAAAATTCTTTGATTGCTGCAGTTACTGGACGGATATTGATAATTTGTTGTGGTGTTAGTACTTCGTTATCTTGAACAGACATACGTTCACGAACGTTACGTTCCATACGTGAAAGTCCAAGACGCACTTGATTGGCAAGCAATTCACCAACAGCACGAATACGACGATTTCCAAGGTGGTCGATATCATCCACACGACCAATACCTTCTGCTAAGTTGAGGAAGTAGCTCATCTCAGCCAAGATATCTGCAGGCGTTACGATACGAACCTTGTCATCTGGATTTGCATTACCGATGATAGTTACAACACGGTCTGGATCAGTTGGTGCAACAACCTTGAATTTTTGAAGAACAACTGGCTCTGTTACTACAGCAGCATCATTTGGAATGTAGACAATCTTGTTCAAATCGCCATCCAAATGGCTTTCAATGCTCTCAATCACGCTACGAGTCATGATTGTTCCAGCTTCTACCAAGATTTCACCAGTTTCAGGGTCTACCAATGGTTCAGCAATTGTTTGGTTAAGCAAACGTGTTTTAACATTGAGTTTTTTATTGATTTTGTAGCGACCAACTGCAGCCAAGTCATAACGACGTGGGTCGAAGAAACGAGCTACAAGCAAGCTACGTGAGCTTTCAGCAGTCTTAGGCTCACCTGGACGAAGGCGTTCGTAGATTTCCTTCAAAGCTTCGTCTGTACGAGAGTCCATTGGGTTCTTGTGAATATCTTTTTCAACAGTGTTACGAACAAGATCGCTGTCACCAAAGATATCAAAGATTTCATCATCGCCTGAGAAACCAAGCGCACGAACCAAGGTCGTAAATGGAATCTTACGAGTACGGTCGATACGAGTGTAGGCGATGTCTTTTGAGTCGCTTTCAAGTTCCAACCAAGCTCCACGGTTAGGAATAACAGTTGAACCGTAACCCACTTTACCATTTTTGTCTACCTTGTCATTAAAGTAAACACCTGGAGAACGCACCAACTGTGATACGATGATTCGTTCACCACCGTTGATGATGAAAGTACCCATCTCAGTCATGATTGGGAAATCACCAAAGAATACTTCCTGTGTCTTGATTTCGCCAGTTTCTTTGTTAATCAAGCGGAAGGTTACAAAGATAGGTGCTGAGTAGCTAGCATCGTGGATACGAGCCTCTTCAAGCGTATATTTAGGTTCTTTGATTTCGTAGCCAACAAATTCCAACTCCATTGTGTCTGTGAAGTTTGAAATTGGCAATACATCTTCAAACACTTCCTTCAGACCATGGTCTAGGAAATCTTTGAATGAATCAGTTTGAATTTCAATCAAATTTGGTAAGTCAAGAACTTCTTTGATTCTTGAAAAACTACGACGGGTACGATGTTTCCCGTATTGAACGTCATGTCCTGCCAAGATGATTCTCCTTTTTAAATAAAGTTCCAAGCTTAGTGATCTAAGCTAGTAATTATCGTTAGATGGTTCTAAAAACCCTATCAACTTATCCCCCTCGACTAATTTTCAGAATCTTTAAATCTTTGTTACAAAGGTCGAAAAAACTGAAAAAAAGCACAAAAAGAGCAGCTAAATCCGACTTTTTCAGGAGATTTAACTGCTGTGAGCCTTGTCCGGACAATATTTCAGACAAAACCTACGACAAATGATTATTCATATTATACCTAATTTTCTTTGATTTTTCAAGGGTTTTGAACGATTTTTTTGCCTGAAATATTGATAGGGCTTGTTTTCAGAAAAGGATGCTTTCATTTTCGCTAATTCATTTTCAAATCAACCTCCTCGTAAAACTGTGTGACCTTCAACAAAAAATATCTGAATGAATGATCGAATCATTTTTGACCTCTGCCATTCAATGGTAGGAGCTTGGCAACCAAGAACTTCTAGAGACTTTAGGAAATCTATCCGACCTTAAAAAGGGTTTCTCAGTCATATTTGGATAGAAATTCATTCGTTTTTCCAACATGATTTCTTGTTAAAATAAACCTAAATAACCTGTTCAGCAATGTTAAGTGAGCCAATGGGAAACATAAATCCTATCGGAAGCATTTTTTATACTCTCAAAATAGGCTATCTTTTTGACTTTCAAAACGTTTGAATCAAGCTATTCTGTCCTTTTTATATAAAGTAATCCTCCCTAGTTTTAAAGGTTTCTAGCTCTCCACTCTGACACGAGTCACAATGCCATCCTTGTCAGTCAGGCTAAATTCTGCAGAAGAAAGCCAATGAGTTATCGCCTTATTACCTTGAGATTGGGCAAAAACCTTCAACAACCCCTCTTTGTTCTCAACTTCAACCACATAGTAGGCAAGACCTGCCATTCCTTGATCACGAGGAGCTAAGTTTTTACCTCCCCATTCGTTAACTGCTAGATGATGATGGTAATTCCCCGATGCTATCTAACTGGCATGCGGAATCGTGAATTTCTCCTCAAGACCGAGAGACTCTTGGTAGAACACACTCGCTTCTCGGCTGTTTTTAACAGATAAGTGAACGTGCCCCATGCGAGTGCCACTTGCGATTGCAAAAGGCTCTATGTTTCTTCCTAGTTCGTAGATATCTTGCGCAGACAGCTCTTCTGTCACCCCGATAATTCGTCCATCCTCACGAATATCCCAGACTGTCACAGGTTTATCTCTGTAGAGTTCAATCCCATTGCCCTCTAAGTCTTCCAAATAGATAGCCTCACTATAACCATGATCAGCCCCACCAACTAGTGGAATCTTTAAGTCTAGCAAGTGTTTAAAAACATTGGCCAAGTCTTCGCGACTTGGTAAAAGCAAGGCCATATGGTAAAGTCCGTAGTTCTGCTTAGGATTGCTTGTATCTTCTGTTTGGATAAGCTTCACCAGCGGTTTTCCTCCAGCACCTAGAAGAACTTCTTTTTCCGATTGATTCAAAATCTCCAAACCAAGTAATTGGTGATAAAAAGCAGTCTGACTTTCTAAATCCTTTACATTTAAAGACACTTCAGCCAAATAAATTTGACTATTATATTCGTAAACCATAGAAAACCCCTCTTTGCTGTAACTATATTTATTACACCTATTATACACCCTTATCAGCCAATGTCAATCCAGATGCTTAGGAATGAAAAAACAAGAACAATCCTCCCCATGTAGGAAGGATTGTTTCGCTTTAATGAGCCAGCATTTCTTGGGCGATTTCTTGACCAGATAAGCCATCTGGATAGTAGGTTGGCCAGTTATCCATTTCTTCAAAGAGGGCTTCCTGGCTAGTACCTCCAAAGAAGATATGGAAATGCTCTGCCTTGACTGGTGCGATATTGTGGTCGCTAAACTGAACATACTTAAATTGTCCAGCATCCGCATCTGTCGCTTCAAAGAGATAACGAACTCCTCGATTCCCTTTCTTATAAGTCAAAATTTTCTTGCCGACATACTTGTATGTATATTTCTTACTTTGGTCACCTTGGATGAATTCCATAGTGTTATCCGTGATATTAATCTTAGATACATCAGTTTGGTAGCCTTTTTGATAGTAGGCTTTGTATTCATCCTTGGTCATCTTACCAGTCAATTTAGCCTTGTAGTCAAAGACTTGGTCAAGAGTCCCATTCTCAAGGAAAGGATAGACAGACTGCCAGTTACCAGCATAATCACTTAGGGTACGGTCCTTAACATCGGCATCCTCAAAGTAGCCATTATGAACTGTTTTAGTTTCCTCTGCTTTTTCCGGTTCAATTTCTGCTCCTGCCTGATCAGTTGTCTGCTTGAGAGACTTGAGGTTTTTCTCCATGACAGAGATATAGTTTTCTCCAGCCTTCATGTCCTCTTCGGTCAAGCTTTCAAGAGGATTCAGAACATCTAACTTCACTCCTGTTTCTTTTGAGAGGGTATTGGCTAGGGCTTGAGAAGCATTTTCTTCAAAGTAGATATAAGAGATTTTGTTTTTCTTGATGTACTCGGTCAATTCTGCCAAACGGCTTGCCGAAGGCTCCGCATCTGGTGAAAGACCTGAGATAGAGACTTGATTAAGTCCGTAGTCCAAGGCAAGATAACGGAAGGCTGCGTGTTGAGTCACAAAACTCTTTTGTTTTGCACTAGAAAGTCCTTCAGTATAGGCCTTGTCCAAGGCTTGCAGTTTTTCGATATAGGCTGCTGCATTTTGCTCAAAGGTTGCTTTTTTATCAGGATAGTCAGCTGATAAACTGTCACGAATGTGCTCTACAAGCTTAATGGCACGCGCAGGAGACAACCATACGTGAGGATCATACTCGTGATGATGGCCTTCTTCGCCATGGTCATGGTCTTCCTCTTCTTCACTTCCTGGAAGAAGCAACATATCTCCAGTAGCCTTAATTGTTTTTACTTTTTTCGCATCTAGTGAATCTAAAAGCTTGGGAACCCATGTTTCCATGTTCTCATTTTCATAAACAAAGGCATCAGCGTCTTGGATTTTAGCAACTGCCTTAGGCGATGGTTCATAATCATGTGGCTCTGTTCCAGCCCCGATTAAGAGTTCGACATTGGCTGTGTCCCCTGCTACTTGCTTGGTAAATTCATAGACAGGATAGAAAGTTGTAACGATATTTAATTTCCCGTCTGCTTGTTTTTGATTGGAACAAGCTACTAAGAATACCGTCACAAGACTTGCCAAAAGTAGGCCTAGTTTTTTCATTTCTTTCTCCTATTTTATAAAACGTTTGAGTAAGCTGACTAACAAAAAGACAACTACAAAGATAAGAGTGATACTTGCACTCGGTGGTGTCTCTGCATAATAGGAAATATAGAGTCCCGCAACCATACCCAGAAAACCAATAACACTGGCAAGTATCATCACAGAACTAAAGTTTTTACCTAGACGCAAAGCAATACTTGCTGGTAAGACCATGATAGTCGATACCAAAAGCGCTCCCGCTGCTGGGATCATGAGGGCAATAGCCACACCAGTCACCATATTAAAGAGGATAGACATGGTACGCACAGGTAAACCGTCTACAAAAGCTGTATCCTCGTCAAAAGTTAGAATATACATGGGTCTTAAAAAGAGGAAGGTCAGGATTAAAACAACCGCTGCAATGACAAAGAGCCCAATTACCTGCTCTTGACTAATAGTCACAATAGAACCAAACAGATATTGGTCCAAACTCATCGAACTAGAACTCTTGCCCTTACTCATCACAATAAGTGAGACTGCAAGCCCTGTAGACATGAGAATAGCTGTCCCAATCTCCATAAAACTCTTATAAACCGTACGGAGATATTCAAGAAAGACCGCTGCAATTAAGACAATGGCAATGGTTGAGATGGTTGGAGAAATCCCCAAAACCAAACCAAAGGCAACCCCTGAAAGCGAGACGTGACTCAGAGTATCACTCATAAGGCTCTGACGACGCAAGATGAGGAAGGTTCCCAGTACTGGCGAAAAGAGACTCATGGCAATAACAGCCAAAAAGGCCCGCTGCATAAAATCATAAGAAAATAGATTAAGCATGTTCCACCTCCTGATCATTTTCATGGACATTGAAACAACGCCATGGCGAATCTTGGTCACGAACAAGGTGGATATTACGATCTGCGTAATCCTTAACTTCTTCAGGATCGTGAGTAATCATCAAAACAGCCTTACCATGATGGTGGGCACTATGGTGCATGAGCTCATAAAATTCATTCTTGGTACCTGCATCCATTCCTGTTGTCGGCTCATCCAAGATAAAGATATCTGGATCTGAAGCAAACATACGTGCAATGACCGCTCTTTGCTTTTGCCCACCGGAGAGAGAACCAATGCGTTTGTCCCGATGTTCCCACATACCGACAGAGTTTAAACTAGCCTTAATGTGTTCTTCATCGTGGGCATTCAACCGACGAAACCAACCCTTTCTTGGATAGCGACCTGATTTGACAAACTCATAAACAGTACTAGGAAAGCCTGCATTAAAACTGGCGATCTGCTGAGGAAGATAGGCGATTCTTAGCTTTTTCCCATGAATATTTATCTTTGAGATGGTTACTTTCCCAATTCTCGGTTGTAAAATACCTAGACTAGCTTTGATAAGAGTAGTCTTTGCCGCTCCATTTTCTCCTGTCAGTGTGACAAATTCCCCACTATCAACACTGTAATTGATATGCTCAAGCACAGGTTCCTTGTCATAATAGAAGGACAAATCCTCTACTGTGATGTATCTCATTACTTGATTTCTCCTACTAAAGCAGTTAAAAACCGCTGGATAATTTTTTGTTCGTTTGGTGTGAACTGAGTGGCAACCTGCTCATAAGTCGAGAGGGTATGTTCATGATGATGGTGGTGTTCCTCAGCAATAGGTCGAGCCAAGTCTGTCAATTGATAGAAGACAACGCGAGCATCCTTAGGATCCTTAGACGTTTCTAACATTCCCTCCTTAACCAGGGATTTGATAGCCTTGGTAACGGCAGCTTGACTAACATTGAGACGACGCGCCAACTCAGAGTTGGTGAGCGAATCCTCTGATAAAAGCATGAGAATATGCTCCTGGGTATTGGTCAAGGCTACATCACTGGTACAATGGCCAATCAAAATTTCATGCTGATTTTCCGCCTTGAGAATAATCTCATTTAAAAATTGATCGATATCTTTTGCCAACTGTCTCATGATTTGCTCCTTTCTCAGAACGGAATTTCTATAAATACAAGGTTTTCATACTCTTCAAAAATCAAATTCAAACCATTCCTTTACTAGTTAAGTATATCACATCCAAGCAAGGAGTCAAGAAAAAAGATGAAAACACCTGAGATGTTTTCATCCTTTAGAATTATTTTTCTTGTTTACGGCTAGTCCAGAGGGCTGTCGCTCCAAGAATCATACCAAGTAGCATCATGAAAATAGATTGCTCACTACCTGTATTTGGAAGTAGTTTCTCTGAGACTACTGTTTTCTTAGCAAACTTATCTGCAACCTTATAATCAACTTTTACAGTAGAAGGTTGAGTCGGTTTTGTTGCTTGGTCTTCTACTGGTTTAGCTGGATCCTGCTCTTTACCTTCTTCAGGAAGTTTAAATGTTTTTGAGTCCACAGAAATCGTGCGTGAATTTGGATTTACCTTTTCATACTGAGTCAAATCAGCTGTTTTGAGATAGTCTTCAAAGGCAGCATCCATTGAAGGACCTTCTTCTCTAGCACCACCAAGCATGGTATAACCGTCACCACCTGCCGCAAGGAAGTCATTGGTTGCTAGGTAGTAGATTTTCGCCAAATCTAGTTTTTCATAAAGACCAGTTGCACGATTCTTCACTTGAATAGCCAAGACGCGTTTACCTGCGACTAGATTTGTATCGTAGTAGACCTTGGCTCCTGAAATCTGTAAGAATCCACCACTTGGTTCTAGCAATGGTTGGCCATTTTCATCCAGGACAATTTTTCCTGCCTTATCAACCTGCAAGATAGAGCCGAGTGATTTTTCAAACATATCCAGAACTTGCTGACCAGTTACTTGAATTTGTGAAATTGTGTTTCCAAATGGCAAGACTGCAATGACATTTCCTTTTGTGATTGGTTTACCTTTGGCAATAGTTTCACGCAAGCCTCCACCATTTGTCACAGCGATATCTGTTGGATGACTAAATCCTGTTTGACCATACTGGTAGAGAGAATCTGCCACAACATTTCCAAGGTTTGTTTCGCGGACACGAACATTTTCACGGTCACCGTTCAATTCAACTGGGCTATTTGAAACAACTTCTATAGCATTTTCAGCGTCATATTTTTCTTTGATTTCTTTGACCATGGCTGCAATCTTTGGATTGGCTTCTAATTTCTTAGCATCTGCAGCAGGTACCTGGCTTGGATTTCCTAATAATTGACGAGATTTGTAAGTGATTTTACCAACGTTATGGAGATAGCTTCCTGTCTGGTTGTAGGTCACATTGTTCCCATAGGTAGTCGATTCTACTGTATGAGAGTGACCGTCAATCACTGTAACACGCTTACCTTTCAAAAGAGGATTTTTTGAAAGTGCTTCTGCAAGTGTTGAACCGCGCCATTCTACTGGCGTTGTTGTATCAACTCCCAAGTGAGCAAGGACAACATAGTGTTTGTAGTCCTTGCCTTCTGCCAAGGCTTTAGCTTGAATTTCTTCGATAACCTTATTAACCTCTGCAATAGGCTCTGTAAAGGTTACACCTGTAACATTTTTAGGGTGGGTCTTGGTAGCCGTTTCAGGCGTTGTCACACCGATGACGACAAATTCATCACCTTCAACATCCTTATTCTTATCAACAATTGTTGCCGCTTCAAATAAACGAGCTCCATTCACATAAGTATTTGAGCTAAGCAATGGGAAGTTCAAAATTTCTTTGTATTTTTTAGCTTCGTCAAGTCCAAAGTCAAACTCATGATTTCCCACAGCCATAGCATCGTAACCCATCTCATTTAGGATTTTGGCACGAGCTTCACCCTTTGTAGAGTTTGAAATCGGCAGACCTTGGAAGGCATCACCTGCATCCACTACTAGAGTCGTTTGGTTGCCCTTTTCTCGCTCCTTCTCAATAACTGTCGCGAGCTTGGCATCTCCAATTACTCCTTTTTCTTCTACGATACGACCATGCACGTCATTGGTATGCAAGATAACAGTATCTTGTTCTTCTTTTTGAGGTGCAGCTTCTTCAGCTGGCGTTGCCGGACTTGTAACAACTTCAGGAGTCGCTGCTACTACTGGTGCTTCTGCAGTGCTCACAACTTCTGTAGCTTCTGAAGTACCAGTATTTTCTTCAGCATAGACTTGTCCAGCTAAAAAGGCTGGAGCTAATAGGGCTGTCGATAGGACAGGCAACAAAAAACGTTTATTCATTTTGAAATCCCTTTCTCTTCTTTCTTCTACTATTATACGCTATTTAGCATCATTTTAAAACTTTTAACCTTTTTTAGGGCAAGCTATCTGACATTTCATAAAAAGTCTGAACAAAAAGCTCAAACTCCTTTTCTATATTATTGAAAATCTTTAATATTCCCATCGTAATTTGCCCAATCCTGGCTAAAGAAACGGTCATTCATTTGGTAATTAGGTGCTGTTGTCGGATTGCTCAAAAAGGGATTTACCACCTTATCAAATGCTAACCAGCCTAACCAACCAATATGAATCGTATCCTTAACAAAGTAGGGATCTCCACCATTTTTTGAAAAGTCAGCGATATTAGTGAAACCCTGACTTTCCAACTGGTAACGAATTTTTTCAATAGAGTGTTGATACATTTCTTCGCTCAAACCTGTATAGTTCATCCATTTTTGATTGACAGGTTGAAAGACAAAGAGCACATTAACCTTAGACTTGGCAAATTGATCGAGCACTAGCTGCAAATCATTGTACTCAGTTGATTGGAGAAAGTTATAATTCTTTTGATAGCCTTCTAAATTTTTTAAGTCCTTCTTTAGTTGAGTGGTATAAAAATGATTTTCCATTCCCAAATCATTATTGGTCGTATTTTCTTCTGCATCTTTACGTGCAATATTTTCCAATTCTTCATAAGAAAATTGTTCTGGGAGACTGCTCAAATATTTCTCAACATGATCTTTGTACTTTAATCGACCATGAATGGAGAATTGACCAAAAAGAGCAGCTTGTCTTTCATTGAACTCGGCAGAGAGATTAACCATCGTTTGATCAAAGTCTGACAATTGTTCATTCTTGGCCAGCTTCTCAACAATCCCCTTCATCGGTACTCTTGGATTTTTCTTCAAGAGTCTAGTAGCCGCATATTGAGCAGCCAGATCTCCGGATTGATTTTCCAAAAAGGCCGTCAACTGGTCATTATTAAAAAAGCTTTGAAAAGTAGGCGCATCGTGCTCCTCTTTTGTAAACCATTGTGGAGAGATTACAAATACCGCTTGTTTGTTTTCAAGCTCAGATGTGATTTGTTGTAGTCCAAAGTACTGACTAAGAGAAGCTGCTCCTGCCTGCCCCATAAAATAAGGACGATAGGAGCGATTATACTTTTCAGCTAATACTCCTGGATGCATGCTATCAAAACGAATCCATTCACTCGAACCCAAAAAGGGTATAAAACGCATATCAGGATCCGTAAGAGCTCTTACTTTTTGACTTCTTTCCTTAAAGCTTTCTGCACTTATCGAAGCGGCAGAGTATTTTTCCTCCATAAGATTATGACTTGGACTACTTGGATAGAAAATAATGAGTAGAAGAACCAATAAACCTGCAGTAAGAATGGGCCCGAAGATTAACCACAGGCGTTTAAGCATTCTTTAACTCCGTAATCCCTACTACGATTTTATTAGCTGTATTCCAGTCATCACGACCAAATTCTGTAACTGGGACACGAATATCAAAGCGATTTTCGATTTCCACGATCAATTCAACTGTTCCCATACTGTCCAAGACACCTGCATCAAAGAGATCCTCATCCATCATGTCAGAAACATCTTCCATAAACAATTCATCAATAATTTCAATAACTTCTGATTTGATATCCATTTTTTAATTCCTTTTATTTTTTAAACCATAAATCATTCAAAAATCCAGAGAAGATTAAGAATGAAACCATCACGACATGGAAGGTTATAACCATGCCAAGCAACTGAATCCAGCGATTCTCAGGTAGAGCAGCCTTCCCTGCTTTTTTCCGTTCCTTATTGAGGGTTTTCTTCTTACGAAGCCAGGCATCATTAATTACTAAACCTAACCCATGAAAGAGTCCGTAGACGATGTAAAACCATGTTATTCCATGCCAGAACCCCATAAGGAGCATGTTCAGGATATAGGCGACACTTGAAGTCACATTTCGATTCTTAAACAATTTCTTTCTCGTCATCACCATGACCAAGCGCATAAAGACAAAGTCACGGAACCAGAAAGATAAGCTCATATGCCAGCGATTCCAAAACTCTTTCAAATCCCTTGATAAGAAGGGTTTGTTGAAGTTGATCGGACTACGAATCCCCATCAGATTTGAAATAGCTATAGCAAACATGGAATAACCCGCAAAGTCAAAGAAGAGCTCCAAACCAAATGTGTACATGATGGCCACTACATAATAGTTAAAGACGCCCCCTTCCTGTAAAGCTAAGTTCTTTAGAGGAGGTAACAAAATCTCGCCTAAAATATGAGCTAGGATAAATTTGTACAGAAATCCCCACATGATATACCGAACGGACTCGGCTAGCATATCCATCAACTCATCGCGCTCTGGAATCGTCTGATAATTTTCATTAAAACGTTTGAAACGATCAATAGGACCACTTGAAAATGTCGGCATAAAGAGAAGAAAACGCAAATACTCCCACATCTTCAAATCCTTAATGACTCCATCTCGAAGTTCGATGATGATTCCCACCGAACGAAAAGTCAGGTAAGAAATTCCCAAAAATCCAAGCAAAGACTGCGTTCCATTGATAGCAGGCTGCACCTTGACAAAGATAATCGGAAGGAGGGACAGAAAACTAACTAGGTAGAAGACCCACTTGCCATCCTTACTTTTTCGATACTGCTTGTAAAAAAGAACCAGTACCATTTGCCAAATTAGATAGATTCCTAAGGCAGCTAATTGATTGGTCTTGCCTCCCGTCAACATAGTGACTATAAAGAAGAGACTAACCAATATTTCATACCAGCCAAAACGTTTTTTGAAAAAAAGACCGATAAAGATTGGCAAGGTAGCGGTAATCACGTAGACAAAGTACTGTAGATTTCCATAAGGCTCAATATGAGGAAGCTGTTTGAAAAGCTCCATCATCTATTATTCACCTCATTGATTAAGCCTTTAATGTCAATTTTGCCATTTGGAGTTAGTGGCAATTCCTTTCTGTAAAGGAACTTAGACGGCATCATGTAAGACATCATAATATCTTCCAAGTCTTCCTTGATCGCTTTCGTGATATCAATTTCGCGCTCAAATTGTTCTTTGACGCCATCTTTTAAGATAACATAGGCCAAGAGATTTTGGACCTTGTGGTCTTTGTTGTAACGTGGAACTGCAACAGCGGATTCAACATACTGAGATTTATTCAAGTTTTGAGAAACATCCTCTAGCTCAATGCGGTAACCGTTAAACTTGATCTGGAAGTCCATCCGTCCACCATAGAGAAGGAGACCTTCATCTGTCATGGTTCCGACATCTCCCGTATGATAGGCTGGAAGACCTTCAAATTCGAAGAAGGCTTCAGCTGTTTTTTCAGGATTGTTCATGTAGCCTTTTGAAACAGCTGGACCAGATACGATGATTTCTCCCTGTTCGCCATTTGGCAGTTTATTGCCCTCTTCATCGATGACGAAGGTTGGAGAATCTTCTTTGGTGTAACCAATTGGCAAGCGTTTAAGTGTCGCTAGCATCTCATCTGTCACAGCAACCGCCGACAAAGCAACCGTTGCTTCCGTTGGCCCATAAGCATTGATGATGCGCGCATTTGGAAAACGTTCGCGTAATTTTTGAGCAGTTTTAACTGTCAACTCTTCCCCATCAAAGTAAAAATGGGTAATACCTGGCATCTTTTCAGCATTGAAATCTTCAGACAACATGGCCATATCTGCAAAAGATGGTGTCGAAGTCCAGATAGCAATCGGAAGAGAAAAGATAGTTGCAAAGAGTTGTTTGAAGTCTTGAGTAATGGCTGATGGGAGGGCAAAAAGGGTTCCTCCAAGAGCTAAGGTCGGTGCCCAATACATGACAGACAAGTCAAAAGAATAGGGCGGTTGGGCCAACATTTGCGGACGCTCTGGCGTCGCAAATTCCTTATCCGTAATCATCCAGTTAGTAAAGCTGAGCAAATTATCATGCGAAATCTGCACTCCCTTTGGCTTACCAGTCGTACCAGAAGTAAAGATGATGTAGTAATTATCATCACCCTTGACTGGATGCGTCATCTCATAGCTCGCTCCTTTATCAAAGGTTTCTTGAACCTGAGCTAGATTCATCATAGGTGTAGAAACCTGCTTCAATGGAAAGTCTGAGATGGCAATAATCAAACTTGGTTCTGCCACTTCTAAAATAGCTGAAACTCGCTCCAAGGCCGAATGACTGTCAATTGGAATGTAGGCATGCCCTGACTTGGTCAGAGCTACAAAGGTAGCCAACATTTCATACTCCTGACCACCAAAAACCACCACAGGAGATTTTTCAGGTAAATCTAGTTGATCGATGGTTGCAGCCAAACTATCCGAATCAGCCTTCAAATCACCATAGGTACGTTCCTCACCAAGAACATTATAGACTGGAAAGCTAGGTTGAGTTTGAGCGAAGTACTCAATCGCTTCAATCATATCTTTTATCGGTTTATTAGACACAGTTCGTTTTCTCCTTAAAGTTAAAATTCATTGTAGATAAAGCTACCCTGACCTTGACCTAGGTAACTAAAAAAGTAAAGCAAACCCAGTAAAACAATAAAATACAGGACCGTTTGCCCTAAAAAAATATATAATGGTTTCTTTCTATCCATGATCGATTTCTTTTCTGTAAATTTCCGTCAATTTTTCCACAAACAATTACTATTTTTTCTTGTTCCCATTTTACCACTTTATTCCCTCTATTTTCAACTGTTTACCATTTTTAGAAAGCACATTTTAGCTTATTTTAAGACAAGTTAAGATATCAATCTTTTTGTCATAAATAAAAACAAAAAAAGAGCCTGAGATTCCCATCTCAAACTCTAATGCAAATAGCTCTTTTATCTTAGAAAAGTGAGAATATAAGAACAGCCAAGGCTGCACCAATAACAGGTCCTACAACAGGAATCCAAGCGTAAGACCAGTCTCCATCTCCCTTGTTTGGAATTGGAAGAAGGCTGTGTATGATACGAGGACCAAGGTCACGCGCAGGGTTCAAGGCATAGCCTGTTGTCCCACCTAGTGATAGTCCGATACCAACAATCAAAGTTCCTACTGCAAAGGTTCCGATACCCGCCTGAAAATCGTAAAGACCCAAAGCAAAGATTGTCAACACCAAAACAAAGGTTCCAAGAATTTCGCTAATCAAGTTTGATACAGTATCTTTGATGGCTGGACCAGTACTGAAAGTTGCCAGGATATTACCTGCATTTTCTTCTACCTCATAATGCGGTTTAAATTGCAACCAAACCAAAATCTGACCCAGCATAGCCCCTGCGAACTGAGCTAAGATATAAGGGAATACTGATGCCCAAGGTAAGTCACCTTTTAAGGCCACACCGATGGTCACAGCTGGGTTTAAATGAGCTGGACTGAGCTTGCCAGATACAAATACTGCAACCGCAACTGCAATCCCCCAACCCATAGTAATCACAATCCAACCTGAGCCGTTGCTCTTGGTTTTTGGAAGAACCACACCTGCTACAACACCATTTCCTAGAAGAATCAGGATTAAAGTCCCTAGAAATTCTCCAAATAATTCATTCATCATCTTTCTGTCTCCATTAAAAAGGAGGAGAGGGTAGACTAGGAGTCCTGCCCGCCACCTCTTTTATTTTTTCTTAATTTTTTAATTCTGCTAAATCGTTGTTAGCAAGAGCTGATTCGACATCAGCACGGTAAGTTGCTTTTTCATCTTCTGTCCATTCATAGAATCGTCCCATTTCATTCAAAACTGGCTCTACGATGCTGTCCAAGCTATCACGCATAAAGAGCATGTGGTTGGTACGACGAAGGAGGAAGTCAACTGGGCTAAGAGCCAACTCATTGCGCATTGCATAGTGAAGGGACAAGGTGTCTGCCAAACTGAGTCCTGGAGCTTGTTCCAAGCTGTGAGCAAGGGCAAAGACCTTTGGTGCATTTGAACCGTAAAGATTTGCCAGATAATGTGCTTCCTTGCTATCCAAACCACGTGACACTCCAAGTTGCGCAAAGGCTTCGATTTCTGAATCCACATTTGCTGGGTTCAATTCTCCACCTGAAACAGGATAAGTCTTAGAGTTGATGAGTTTAAAGCTGCGGTCAAACTCTGCTTTCAAAATCTCAACTACGCGCTCCATAGCCCCTTCAGCCATCTTACGGTAGTCTGTGATTTTACCACCAGCAAGGGTCAAAAGGCCATTGTCATCACGATCTAAGCTAGACCCACGAGAAACTGCAGATGGATCCAAATGTTTCTCTGATGTGCTGCTTTCAAGCTTGCTGACAACAGATTCAACATCTTCACGCGTTTTTTCTTTCGATAGATAAGCTTCAACAGTCGCAATCAAGTTGTTAAAGCTTTCATCACTGATTGTACCGTTATTTCCTCCATTGTAGTCAGAAGCGCTATTGCCTGCAATCAATGGACGAAGACCTGCCCAGCTGCTTTCGATATCGTCAATTGTGATATTTGCTTCTGGGAAGCGATTGTTGACAATGCCAAGCAGATAATCCACATCTTCTTGAGTCACTTTTGGATGCTCTAAATCACCTGTGTAGTCTGTATCTGTTGTACCGAAGTAGGTCTTGTTTTCACGTGGAAGTACAAAGACCATTCGACCGTCACCCAAACCTGTGTCAAAGTAAACTGGCTGTGAAACCTTGATCTTGCTTGAATCAACTACCAAGTGAACTCCCTTGGTTGGACGCATTTGTGAGAATTGTGTTCCCTTATTAGACAAATTGCGCACCTTATCGCTCCAAGGACCTGTTGTGTTGATAACCAGACGGGCCTTGATTTCAAAGACTTGGTCTGTCAACAAATCACGAGCTACGACGCCTGTAATCTTGCCACTTTCGTCAAAGAGGAAGCCTTCTGCCTTAACATGGTTGGCAATGAGGGCACCGTCTTGATTGGCACGTTTGATGTTTTCAATCACGAGACGCGCATCGTTGTTACGGAAGTCAAGGTAAACCCCACCTCCTACCAAACCTTCTTTCTTCAAGTTTGGCTGGCGTTCCAAGACTTCTTCCTTGCTCAAGACCTTGTTAGCAGCTGGTGTGTTGTTAACACCCGCCAAAAGGTCGTACAAGTCCATGGCTACTTTGAGACGGAAGAGGCTAAAGGTCGCTCCATCCTCATCGTAAACTGGTAAAAGCATTGGGTCTGGTTTTGGAATGTGTGGAGCGATTTGTTGAACCACTGCACGTTCAGAAACTGTATCTGACACCACTTCTACGTCAAATTGTTTGAGGTAGCGAAGACCTCCGTGAACCAATTTTGTCGAACGGCTTGATGTTCCTTCTGCGAAATCCTGCATTTCAATCAAACCAGTTTCAAGACCACTAGCTGCCGCCTGTAAAGCTACACCAGCCCCTGTGATCCCCCCACCGATAATCAAGAGATCCAAGGTACGTTCCTGCATTTTTTTAATTGATAATTCACGTGTTTTCTTTGAAAATTCCATATCTACACACTTTCTAATTAAGTCGCTTTATTCTTCCAGTATTAGTCGTCGATTTCCGCAAATACTTGAGTTGCTTTCACAGCTTTCTTCCAGCCTTTGTAGAGTTGTTCCTTGCGAGATTCGTTCATGGATGGCTCAAAAAGTTCTCCTGTCTCATTCAAGAGTTTCAACTCATCCAAATCCTTCCAGTAGCCTACTGACAAACCTGCTAGGAAGGCTGCTCCTAGAGCAGTTGTTTCCAAGTTTTTGGCGCGTGCGATGTCGATTCCTAAGATGTCCGCTTGGAACTGCATGAGAAAGTTATTCATAGCTGCACCGCCATCCACCTTCAAGACTTGGATAGCTGTCTGAGCATCCACTTGCATGGTATCGATGATATCACGCACTTGATAAGCGATAGATTGCAAGGTTGCCTTGATAAAATCTTCTTTGCTTGTTCCACGAGTTAAGCCAAAGACAGAACCACGAGCATTTTGGTTCCAGTATGGAGCACCTAAACCTGTAAAGGCTGGAACGACATAAACTTCGTCATTATTGTGAGAGTCACGAGCATATTTTTCAGACTCTGGTGAGTTTTCAACCATGCGAAGTCCGTCACGAAGCCATTGAATGGCACTTCCTGCGATGAAGATAGAACCTTCCAAGGCATAGTAAACCTTGCCGTTAATACCATAACCAATGGTTGTCAAGAGGTTGTTTTCAGACAACTGCATTTCTTCACCAGTATTCATGATGATGAAAGAACCTGTTCCGTAAGTATTTTTGACCATACCAGGCTCAAAAGCCAACTGTCCAAAGAGGGCTGCCTGTTGGTCCCCAGCCATACCTGAGATTGGCACTTCACCGCCGTAGAAATGGAAAGGAGCTGTCTTACCGTAGATTTCAGAGTTAGAACGAACTTCTGGAAGCATAGCCTTCGGAATGTTGAGGATTTCCAAAATCTCATCATCCCATTTGAGTTCTTTAATGTTATAGAGCATGGTACGAGCCGCATTTGAGTAGTCGGTCACGTGAGCCGCACCATCAGTCAATTTCCAAACCAACCAAGTATCGATAGTACCAAAGAGCAACTCACCCTTTTCTGCTCGCTCTTGAGCGCCTTCTACATGGTCCAAGATCCAACGAACCTTGGTCGCAGAGAAGTAAGCATCGATGATCAGACCAGTCTTCTCATGGAATTTCTCTACATAACCTTGTTTTTTTAGTTGTTCAGCCAAAGGCGCTGTCTGGCGAGACTGCCAAACGATGGCATTATAAATAGGAAGACCTGTCTTTTTATCCCAAACAACTGTCGTTTCACGCTGGTTGGTAATCCCGATAGCTTGGATTTGATTTGGCTTGATACCACTTTCGATAAAAGCCCCAGCGATTACTGACTGGACTGAGTTCCAAATTTCATTTGCATTGTGCTCAACCCAACCTGCTTGTGGAAAGATTTGTGTGAATTCTTTTTGACTTGAGCTAACCTTTTCCCCTTTTTTGTTAAAAATAATGGCACGAGAACTGGTAGTCCCTTGGTCAATGGCCATAATGTATTTTTCTTGTGACATGTGCTGTCCTCCTGATAAAGATCTTGAGGTTATTTCCTCTTTACAGTAACTAGTATACAAAATAAAGCGCTTTCTTGTTTATCAAGTTTTTTAAAATTTTAAAAAAAATTGATAAGATTGTGAGAATTTCACAAAAAAGACCTGGATTCCCAAGCCTTTTAAGCAAATAGTATCTGACGAATCGCTGCCAAATCTTCCATATCTAAGTCGTTTTTTAAATAATATACTGGAGTCTGGTCTTTTTTATGAATAGGATTATTGGTAACCAGCAAATCGTAGTGCCGACTAGGGTCATAGGCTTCAATAGTAATAAAACGATTGTATTCCAAATAGCGTTTCAAGATAGCAGTCATTCTTGAAAAGACAAGAAAACCAGATGTCAAATCCAGACCAATCCGCATATGCTGGCCACCATTTTCAGCCATATATTCGATCAACTGGAGCCATTCCCAGAGAATTTTCTTATCCAAATCCGTCCCCTGCTGAAAAGTGGGCAAGGTATGAAAAATCTCCTCTGCCGTTCCCCTAAAATCATGTTCCATCAACAAATAAGGATGACGATTCTCTAACTGGTACTTGTAGCGGTCCTGTAAAATATAACCCTTGTATAGATAGACTTGAGCACAAAGCTGACTAAGTTCATAGGTGACATGGTCTTCCGTATAACCGCCTAGCAACCCCTCTTTCTTCATTTTTTGAATCAGTTGCGTCAACAAATCTGCCAACCGCCCTCCAAACCCAAGGATATACTCCATGGTATGTAGGGGCAAAATGCGATGAGAAAGAAGAAAAGAGAAGAAAATCATCATCTCACCATCCTCAGTTCCCAAAGGAATGTGTTGCCCAGCAAAAAAGGACGGTGTCTTTCTCAACAAGCGAAGGTAGAAAATATTGTCAAAATAGCCTCGCATTTTATCTTCTATGACTTGAAATTGACAGGCATTGACACGTAGACGTTGTTGGCTGATATGATTCCACAAAATCAAGTCTAACTTCTGCCCCGAAGACAATTGAGCACCACAGATTTCTTCTAAACTAGCAATCTCCCGCCTTCTCTCAGGCTTTTGCATTTCATTTTCCCAGTCCTTACTCGACCAAACCTTACGTAAAAGACAGAAATAAAAGTAACGAATCTGGTGCTCTGGACCTCGCAAACGTCCGTTTTGGATAGATAAATCAAATTCGGATAAAATCTGATTTAAACCAGATAAGTGGCGCCCAAGCGTGGCCTCACTGACCATCAATTCTTGAACCAGCTGATGGGCTTGAAACTGCTGGTGATAGAGCAGATATAGTAAAATCTGGTATTTCACTGCATTGTCTAAAAATAGACGACGAATATCACGCCCCTTAGTAGTCGCACCGACTGACAAGTTGACCTGCTCTTCCTGTAAATGAATCTGTACATCTAGACCAACTGTTTGCGCTCTTTCATTTGTGAATAAGATGTACTTGGTCACAGTCGCTTTAGAGAAGCCCGTCTCCTCCATCAGTGCTTTTAAGGTCGTTTGTGACTCCTGCAATAAAAAAGAAAGGACTAAAAATTGACCAGCTTCAGCTTTTTCCATCAAGTCTCCTAAATACATTTGTTACCCCTTTCATTTCCTTCTTCAAGCATAGCATAAATTAAAAAAATGCTAAAATAATCTGTTTATCTTTTCGGTTTTTCCCTAGTTTCAAACTCAAATAATCCTCAGAATCAGCAAACACAGCACTCCCCCTTTGGGCATTTTTATGCTAAAATAGTAGCTATGGATAAAATTATTAAAACTATATCAAAAAGCGGAGCCTTTCGTGCTTTTGTCCTTGACAGCACAGAAACCGTCCGCACTGCTCAAGAAAAACATCAAACCCAAGCCAGTTCAACTGTTGCACTTGGTCGCACCCTTATCGCTAGCCAAATTCTCGCAGCCAATGAAAAAGGAAATACAAAGATTACTGTAAAAGTTCTTGGAACGAGCTCTCTCGGTGCTATCATCACTGTCGCAGATACTAAGGGTAATGTCAAAGGTTACGTTCAAAATCCTGGTGTTGACATCAAAAAGACTGCAACGGGTGAAGTCCTAGTTGGACCTTTTGTTGGAAACGGTCAATTTCTCGTTATCACAGACTACGGTACTGGAAATCCTTACAACTCCATGACTCCTCTCATCTCTGGGGAAATCGGTGAAGACTTGGCCTACTACCTGACCGAAAGTCAACAAACTCCTTCAGCCGTCGGCCTCAATGTTCTTTTGGATAAAGACGACAAGGTCAAAGTCGCTGGTGGCTTCTTACTACAAGTATTGCCAAATGCCAAGGAAGAAGAAATCGCACGCTTTGAAAAACGTATCCAAGAAATGCCAGCTATCTCAACCCTTCTCGAAAGTGAAGACCATATTGAAGCTCTTCTTAAAGCCATCTATGGTGACGAACCATACAAACGTCTGTCTGAAGAAGAGATTCGTTTCCAATGTGACTGTAGCAAAGAACGCTTTATGAAGGCTCTTTCTAGTCTTCCAAGCTCAGACTTGCAGGAAATGAAGGATGAAGATCACGGGGCAGAAATCACTTGTCAATTCTGTCAAACAACTTACAACTTTAACGAAAATGACCTGGAGGAACTCATTCGTGACAAATCTTAATACACCTTTTATGATTGGCAATGTTGAGATTCCCAATCGTACCGTTTTAGCACCCATGGCCGGCGTGACTAACTCAGCTTTTCGTACCATTGCTAAAGAACTCGGAGCTGGACTCGTTGTCATGGAAATGGTCTCTGACAAGGGAATCCAATACAACAACGAAAAAACTCTTCACATGCTTCATATTGATGAAGGCGAAAACCCAGTCTCTATCCAACTTTTTGGTAGCGATGAAGACAGCCTAGCACGCGCAGCAGAATTCATCCAAGAAAACACCAAGACCGATATCGTGGATATCAACATGGGCTGTCCAGTTAACAAAATCGTGAAAAACGAGGCTGGCGCTATGTGGCTCAAGGATCCCGACAAGATCTACTCTATCATTAACAAAGTTCAATCAGTCCTTGATATCCCTCTCACTGTCAAAATGCGTACGGGCTGGTCTGATCCATCTCTAGCTGTGGAAAATGCTCTCGCCGCTGAGGCTGCAGGTGTCTCTGCACTTGCTATGCACGGTCGTACTCGTGAACAAATGTATACTGGTCACGCAGACCTTGAGACCCTTCACAAGGTTGCACAAGCTCTGACAAAAATTCCATTTATCGCTAACGGTGACATTCGCACTGTCCAAGAAGCCAAACAACGCATCGAAGAAGTCGGTGCTGATGCCGTTATGATTGGACGCGCAGCTATGGGGAATCCTTACCTCTTCAATCAAATCAATCACTACTTTGAAACTGGAGAAATCCTTCCTGATTTAACCTTTGAAGATAAGATGAACATCGCCTACGAGCATTTGAAACGCTTGATTAACCTCAAGGGAGAAAAGGTTGCGGTCCGTGAATTCCGTGGCCTAGCTCCTCACTACCTCCGTGGAACATCTGGCGCTGCCAAACTCCGTGGAGCTATCTCACAAGCAAGCACACTTGCAGAGATTGAAGCTCTATTGCAATTAGATAAGGCTTAAACTTCTATACTACCTTTCGAGTAAGGGTTGATTTCTCGCCCATCTCACACCACCATACGTGTCGTTCGGCATACGGCGTTTTAACGTATAGCATTCAAGGTAACAATCCAACCCCCCGTCTAACGGGTGGTTTGCACCAGGGCTATAAGCCCAAATTACCAGCCAGCGCCTAAAGACGCTGGCTTTCACGTTGTTCAAGCCTCATTGCTCTTGACTCGTCACTTGCCTCTTAAAGAGTCGTGAGTATTACTTACCACTATCCCTAAAGGGATCCTCATATTCTTTCACACTTCATTTATCTAGTGCTATATCATGCTTTACTCGTTCTCAAAGTTTTATACTCGTGAAGAAATCATCCACTGGATAATTTCTTTAATCTTGTATGTATTTCCTTATCGTGGCTTCATTAAGCCCTACTGTACTCAAATAATAACCTTCTGCCCAGAAATGCCGATTCCCAAACTTGTACTTGAGGTGGGCGTGTTTGTCAAACATCATGAGTGCACTTTTACCTTTTAAATAACCCATGAAACTCGAAACACTTATCCTTGGTGGAATACTTACTAACATATGTACATGGTCTGGAATTAAGTGACCCTCGATAATTTCAACTCTTCATAACTACACAAGCGATGAAATATTTCACCTAAACTACTCCGATATTGATTATAGATGACTTTTCGTCTATA
>NZ_KV805000.1:131597-131821 GCF_001811505.1 Streptococcus sp. HMSC034E03 | reverse complement strand
TGATTATAGATGACTTTTCGTCTATACTTAGGGGTAAACACAATGTGATAGAACACATCCACTTTGTGTGTGATAAACTATGAGACTTTTGTGCCATGGTTTTCTCCTTTCGCTTTACAATTGGCTTGAACACCTTTATTGTATCGCGTTTGGAGTTTTTTGGGTATAACCTTCGACGCGCACCCGCATAGTGGGTGGTTTTTTTGTCTCGCACCTAACGGAGC
>NZ_KV805000.1:105531-131497 GCF_001811505.1 Streptococcus sp. HMSC034E03 | reverse complement strand
TAACGGAGCGAGACGGACTGAAAGTCACATAAATATAAAAAAAATCTCTTAGATTCATTTCTAAGAGA
This sequence comes from Streptococcus sp. HMSC034E03, assembly GCF_001811505.1. Taxonomy (GTDB): domain Bacteria; phylum Bacillota; class Bacilli; order Lactobacillales; family Streptococcaceae; genus Streptococcus. Next base: position 131,429 of record NZ_KV805000.1, on the reverse strand, counting down.
TTTTTACTTACTTCTCTCCCCTCACAACCAGCCTTCTTCTTCGGCAGTTTTGGCTGCTTCGGTTCGGTTGCTGGCGCCTAGTTTGGAGAGGATATTGGTCATATAATTACGGACGGTGCCGTTTGAGAGGTAAAGTTTGTCAGCAATTTCTTGGTTGGAGAGGCCTTGGGCAACTCCATGTAAAACAGCGACTTCTTGTTCGGTCAAGGGATTGGGATGGGTCATCATGACTTCCATCAGCTCTGGAGAATATTCCTTGCGTCCCTCTAACACCGTATGCAGGGTTTGCATGAGCTCAGAGATGCTTCGCTCTTTCAAGACATAGGCGTCGACTCCTGCTTTGACCGCTCGTTCAAAATAACCTGGGCGTTTAAAGGTCGTAACGATAACCACCTTGGTTTCAGGCACTTCTTGTTTGATCCATTCGAGTGCTTCTAATCCCGTCTTTACTGGCATTTCGACGTCAAGGATGGCAATATCTACTGCTTCTTTCTCCAAAACCTCGATAGCCTCGGCTCCATTTTTCGCCTGCAAGACAGTCTCCACATCTGGTTGAAAGCTTAAGAGCTGGCACATGGCATCTCTCAGCATACTTTGATCTTCTGCGACTAATACTTTCATCTACTTTCTCTCCTTATAAGGCAGATGCACGCGCACCTCTGTGGGATCTTTCAAACTGACCAGCTCTACTTGACCTGAGAAGGCTGCTGCACGATCACGGACTGTATGGAGTTCATTTCCTTTTACAGTTGCAAAACCTTTCCCATCATCTCTGACCGTCAATAGCAATTTCTGATCTGTACGTTCCAGTTTTAGATAGGCTTTTTCAGCACTGGCATGTTTGATGATATTGGTCGCCAGTTCTAACAAAATCATAGCAGCCGTCGACTCCACATCTTGGGTCAAACTAGCCTTGTCCAACTGATTGTCAACCTCAACTTCAATCCCAGCAATTTCCAGCATCTTCTTGACAGTCTCAAGCTCTGATGCTAAAGTCCGTAATTTCAGATTTTCCACGATGGTTCGCACTTCATTCATGGAATCCTTGCTGATCTGGTGAATTTCTTTTAATTCCTTCTCCACCTGTGGATAGGCCTGCATCTGAAATAACTGCAGGGCCAGATCTGTCTTGACACTCAGCATGGCAAAGGTATGCCCCAGGCTATCATGCAAATCCTGACCTATACGACTGCGTTCATTTTCAGCAAGCAATAGATTTATCTGGGCATTTTGCTTGGCCTGAGCTTCTTTCAAATCCTCGACAATGCGAATCCGAACCAAGCCCAATGTCATCAAATCGACAAAAGTAAGAATTACAAGTAGATAGAATAGATACTCAACTTCGATTCCCTGAAAAATCAAAAGTTGGCCCAAAACAAGGACTTGAGCAAGAAGAAAAGTCCAGACATGTAAAGACTTTAAACCACCTACGTTGAAATGATAACTTAAGAGATTGGATAGGAAAAAGAAAAACCAGATATAATTAACAGCAACAAAGGCAGTATTCCCAACTACATAAGTCAGCATGATCCCCCAGAAAAGCCAAGATAGGCGCTGGCTCTTAGTTGTTAAAATACCCAAATACGCCACTACAAATAGAATATCAATCAATAAATGCCAGGCAGAAAGCCACCCAGTCACTACAGGTAGGATGGGGAAAATCATAAAAATCAAACTGGCCCAAAACATATAGTGTATGCTTTTTAGTCTTTCAAGCATTAAGAATTCTCCTTATGACCTTGAAGGTGAATGGTCAAACCAAACAAAACTGCTGAAAAAACAAGTAGATAAACTGTGGCTGATAGATTGATGCCACCCTCATTTAAGAAGGTCTTGATCAATTCCATCAACTGATAGCTTGGTAGGCGCTTCCCGATTGCTTGCATCCAATCTGGAAATAAAGAGACAGGCATCCAGAGTCCGCCTAAAACAGCCAAGCCAAAGTAAAGAAGATTGCCTACGACAGACATCAGCTGACTAGATGGCAAGAGAGTCAGGGTTAAGCCAAGTGCTACAAAGGCAACACTTCCTACTATCAGCAAGAACGCAGCCCCAATCCAGTTTCCAAGAGACATATCCACACCTCTGACCAAGTGCCCAACTGAGAAAACAACCAGGATTGAAACCAAATAATCAACTATCATACTTGTTATCTTTGATAGATAATATTCTACCATATTTACTGGAGTATGGCGTAATGTTTTCTGCCAGTTGTTGATTTTATCGGTATGTAAAACAACTGGGAATGAAAAGATAGCTGTCGACATCATGGAAAAAGCCGTCATGGAGATGAGGTAGTCGCGCATAAAATTAGCCGGCCCACCTGGTGTATCCTGGTACATGCCTGAAAAGAATAAATAGAAGGCCGTCGGCATCCCTACGGATAATAGATAATAAACTAGTTGTCGTTTGGTCAATAGAAATTCTATCTTGTTTAGTGCGATCCATCGTTTCATCTTAGTCATCTCCCTTCTGTGTTTCTTCAAAGATTGTATCCAACAAGCTACGATTATTGACTTCAATTTCTTGAATCCTACATCCTGCTTGCACTAACAGTTGCCAAAAAGCATCCGCTTCACGTGTAACTACTTGCAGAGCATCTTGTTTTTGTGACCAGTTTTCAACCAAGTTTGACTGTTCGACAACTTCCTTGTATGCTAGAGGAAGGATAAAGTGCTTTTCAATCTCCTCACTGCGCATAGCTAGAGGTGTTGTATCGCGAATCAACTCTCCCTTATTTAAAACCAAAATCCGGTCCGCTGTATGCTCTACCTCTTCGATATAATGGGACGAATAGAGAATGGTAACTCCCTTAGCTTTTAGCTCCTGAACAATTTCCCAAAAGCGTTGACGGGTTGAGGTATCCATGGCTGCAGTAGGCTCATCCAAAAAGACAAGCTTTGGTCGCCCAATCAAGGTCAAAACAAAAGAGAAGAGACGCTTTTGCCCACCTGACAGTTTTTCTGCAAATTGCTCTTTTTGTTGCTGATCAAACTGCAATAGTTGATCGACTTCCTGATTGCTCAAGGGATTTGGATAGATGCTTTGAAAGAAAGCAATCAACTCTTTGACCTTTAATTTCTGAACAATAACATTTTCTTGAGGGAGATAGGATCTAGTGTAGTCTAACTTAGAGCTCGTCACTGGCAAGCCTTGGATAGATACTTGACCACTAGTAACCAGCTTATCTCCAAGCAAACAGTCCAAGAGTGTGGTCTTCCCAGCACCATTGGGACCAATCAAGGCGACGCATTCACCTTCAGCTACCTCAAAAGAAATATCCTTCAATATAGCCTTGCCCTTGATGTTTTTATTTAGGCTTTCTACTTTAATCATGTTCATGATACTCTCCTTTCAGCCACTCCTTTCCCATCGGAAAGACGATAAAAATCATAAATCCTAGACCCCAAGCACCGCGAATGACTTGGTGAAGGAAGGCTTGGTCAAACCACCCTGTAAACATTTCGACCAACCATACCACTAGTGATAGTCCAATAAAAAGATAGAGAATCGCTTTTTTCATTTTTCAAACTCCTTTTTCACATCTGAGACCAATTTCAAACCTTCTCGGATCAACCAAGACATCATGCCAAAGCCTGCAAATAACTCCCAAGGAAAATGATAGAAGCCTTCGTCCAATCCTGAAAACATGAGATAAGTCATGACTCCTGCTGCTACTAAACTCATTGCGACAATTACTTTATGTTTCATTTTTTTCTTCCTCCATTTGATACATCTAGTATAATTCTTTGAAGGTAAAATTACTAGAAGCTTCTGTCATGAGGAGATATGACAAATGTCATTAAAAATGATGGAACAGAAATTACTAGATTGGGTCACTTTTCTAGCCCCAATCAGCTACTGGATCTAAAACTCATTGCAAACCAAAAAAGATCGGGAAAATCCCGACCTCTTTCGTTTTCTATTTCATTCTTATTCCACACTGAAAAGATATGGGTAAACTGGTTGTTGACCTTGGTGGATTTCTACTTCTACATCTTCGAATTCTTCTGTGATTTCTTGGGCGATTTGGTTAGCCAATTCTTCACTTCCATCTTCACCGATATAGAAGGTTACGATTTCACTATCTTCATCCAACATATGTTTCAAAGTTTCAGTCAGAGTTTGGTGCATATCAGGGTTTGATACGAGGATCTTACCATCTACCATACCAAGATTGTCATTTTCATGGATTTCCAAACCATCGATAGTCGTGTCACGAACGGCTGTTGTTACACTACCACTGACCACATCACCAAGAGCTGCAGTCATGCGTTCTTTGTTTTCTTCGATAGTCTTGCTTGGATCAAAGGCAAGAAGACTAGTCAATCCTTGAGGAAGGGTACGAGCTTCTACCACTACTGCTGGTTGTTCTAAGACTTCAGCTGCAGATTGAGCTGCCATGAAGATGTTTTTGTTGTTTGGCAAGAAGATAATGTTGCGAGCATTGACTTGCTCAACAGCCTTGATAAAGTCTTCTGTCGAAGGGTTCATGGTTTGTCCACCTTCGATAACATAGTCCACACCTTGAGCACGGAAGATGTCTGCCAAGCCTTGTCCAGCTACTACTGCGATAAGAGCATATTCTTTTTCTTCAGCTGGTTTGCTGACTTTAGCTTCTTTTTCCACTTGTGCTTCATGTTGGTTACGCATATTGTCAACTTTTACCTTGACCAAGCTACCATATTTGAGACCTTCTTGCATGACAAGACCTGGATCTTCTGTATGGACGTGAACTTTAACGATTTCATCGTCATTGACAACAAGAAGTGAATCCCCAAGTTCGTTCAAGTAGTTGCGGAATTCATCGTAGTTAAACTCTTTAGCATAAGTTGGACCTTGCTTAAGGGCAACCATGATCTCAGTACAGTAACCAAAGGTAATGTCTTCTGTTGCCACATGTCCAGCTACAGATTTATGGTGTTCTGCATTGATCATCTCACTCATGTTGGCTGGAGTGGCAACAAAGTCTTCAGAAGCGCTATATTCACCAGTAAGAGCTGAAAGGAAACCTTCGTAGATGAAGACCAAACCTTGACCACCTGAGTCCACAACGCCAACTTCCTTCAAGACTGGAAGCATGTCTGGAGTCTTAGCAAGGGCTGTTTTAGCTCCTTCCAAAGCTGCACGCATAACCTCAATAGCATCGTCTGTCTGCTCGGCTTTTTTCTTAGCACCGATGGCAGCACCACGTGATACAGTCAAGATTGTTCCTTCAACTGGCTTCATAACAGCCTTGTAGGCTACTTCAACACCAGATTGGAAGGCAAGAGCTAGGTCTTTTCCTGTTAACTCTTCTTTGGTTTTGATGGCTTGTGAAAATCCGCGGAAAAGCTGAGATGTAATAACTCCTGAATTCCCACGCGCACCCATCAAAAGACCTTTTGCAAGAATGCTTGCTACCTCTCCAACAGTAGAAGCTGGTTTGTCTGCAACTTCTTTAGCACCATTTTCAATGGTCATTCCCATATTTGTACCAGTATCTCCATCTGGAACTGGAAAGACGTTTAATGAATTGACATATTCAGCTTGCTTATTCAAGCGAGTTGATGCAGCTTGCACCATTTCTTGAAATAAGCTAGTAGTAATTTTTGACACGGTTATTCTCCTACAACTTTGATATTTTGAATGTAGACATTTACAGTCTGAGCAGTAATTCCAAGTTGGTTTTCCAAACTAAAACGAACACGCTCTTGAATGTTTTTTGACACTTCGCTAATCTTTGTTCCGTAGCTCAACACGGTATATACATCAACTGCAATACTGCCATCTTCGGCCGCCTTTACGACGACACCTTTAGAATAATTTTCCTTACCTAGAAGGGCTTGGAAGTTATCTTTGAGGGCTTTCTTACTTGCCATACCGACCACACCAAAAATCTCAGTTGCTGCACCGCCTACAACGGTAGCAATCACTTCATCTGTTAGTTCGATTTGACCATCTTTTGTATTAATTTTTACAGTCATTTTTTCTACCTCAACTAGTTGATACTCTATTTTATCATATTTCAAGCCAAGTGTAAAAGCAGAATACTGTATCGGCGGATATTTGCTCCTTTGACGAGACTTTTTGAGCTTAGAGCAAAAGAAAAAGACCTGATGGCCTTTTACTCTTTATTAAACGCGTTCTACTTTACCTGATTTCAAAGCACGAGCTGAAGCCCAAACTTTTTTAGGTTTACCATCGATAAGTACAGTAACTTTTTGAAGGTTTGGTTTTACGGCACGTTTTGTTTGGTTCATCGCGTGTGAACGGTTGTTTCCTGATACAGTCTTACGACCTGTAAAGTAACATACTTTAGCCATTTGTGTTTTCCTCCTATTAGATCTAATATAGCGGATGTGCTAGCACCACATACTGTACTATGTTATCACACTTTCTCTTTTTTGGCAAGGGGATTGGAATATTTTTTTATTTAACATAAACAACTCCTAATTTCCCAAAAGCTACGTCTCCACGGATAATCAAAGTTTTGCTGGTTGGTCCTAGAGGGGCATCTGCCTTGGCCGCACCACAAAAAGTTTCCACCTTCAGGTCCACTCTCCAGTGTTGGGGCACGTAGATAACTGCATTCCCAAAACCGACTTCGATATTCAGAGTAGCAAAATCACCTAACATCTCTGCATTGTCATAATAAATCTTGGCATTCCCAAAACCAACTTCTACTTGATCCTCTACCAATTCTTGGTCTTGCTTGTAAAATGTACCTGTCCCAAAAGCGACTTCCTTATCTAAAAGAATGGTCTTTTCACCATCGAACCACCATTTTTTCCCATTCCATGTTCTGTTAGAGTGAGTCAAAGAACTAACTCCAAGTACAATTAGAATACTAGCCCAGAACAGTGACTGATTTGGAATCGATAAAATGTCATAAAAATGATTGGCAATCATGAGGGCTACTAGGGCTGTAAAAGAGGCTGAAGTAAAATGATGACGAAGCAAAGCTCCAACTGATTGATAGGCAAAAAAGCCAATACCAATCAAGGGCCAAATTTTCCCTTCAAGTGAAGGGATTCCAAAATTCCCCTGCAGCAATACTAAAGCTGCCAATACTAGCAACACAATACCAAATACTTTCTTTTTCATGTTCTTACCTCATGTTTCTTAGATTTTCTTTTAGGAGGGATTGGTAGTGCCGTGACACATGAACCTCCTTGTGGGTCTGATAAAAGGAAATAGTGCCTGTCCCTGAGAAGGACTTATCCACCGAGTAGACCTGCCGAAGATTGGCAATGGTCGACTTGGATACCCGACTGAAATAGCGGGGCAGGATGGACTCTAACTCATAAAGCTTGAGTCGAACTTCGTAGGCTTCTTTCTGGGTATGGGCGTAAATCTTGTTCCCTTCCGTCTCAAAGAAGAGGATTTCTGCCAAGTCTAAGTAATACTCACCCGTCCCCTTGTAAAAGATCAACCTAGGAGCCTTGGTTTCTTGCAAGAGTCGTTGCAAGTCAGCTATCTCATCTGTAAGAGCTGCAGCCTTGATGACAATCTCTGTCTCAGTTAATTCACTATCAATCTCGATTCGTAACTTCATCCTATCTCCTTTCTGCATCTACTATACCAAAGGCCAGAAGACTTTACAAGGGCAAAAAAGCAAGTGGTCACTTTTTACCCGTAAGTGGTTACGAGGCCAAGCCCACTTGCTTTGCTTTTTAGAAAATAAAGAAAAGAATTCCCCAGATTAGACCACAGGCGTAGCCAACTAAAACATCCTTGGGATAATGCACTCCCCCCAAGACTCGCACAAAACCGAGAAAAGCTGACAAGACCAATAACATCAACCCCACAGGAAGATTTGCATGCAGGCAAGCCATGGAAATAATGGTTGCCGAAAAGACATGACGGCTAGGCATTGAATTCCCAGAGCTATCTTTATCTAGTAGCGGGACAATTTCCCAAGTTTCATAGGGACGCGGTTGATTGATCCACTTACGAACAAGCGTCAATAGGACAAAGCCAAAAGCTGGCACCAAAATATAGGCAGAAAGTTCTTTCCCAACCCCTTTACTTACAAAGTTTGTCCCCAACAAGGTCAAGTAAGCCAAGGGCATCAGAACTGTCATCATGCGATTAAAGACTCGCATCAAGTGTAATAGTTGTGGATATCGAATGAGACTTGATTTCCTCTTCTCGTACCACTCTTGATAGTTTTTCATCTGTTTTCTCGTTGTTTCTAGATTTTACACAAGAAGCCTGACAGAACGAGTCTGCTAGCATCTCCTACTCTAGTATAGTGCAGAAAAAGAAGGCCGTCAAGCCTTCTTTTGATTTATTCTTCTGCTTGGTCTTCTGTAAATTGACTATTGTAGAGGTCGGCATAGAAACCACCTTGAGCCATGAGTTCCTCATGATTGCCTTGCTCGATAATGTTTCCTTCTTTCATGACCAGAATCAAGTCAGCATTGCGGATGGTTGACAAGCGGTGGGCGATGACAAAGGATGTGCGTCCCTCCATCAAACGGTCCATAGCCTTTTGAATCAACTCCTCCGTACGAGTATCGACTGAGGATGTTGCTTCGTCCAGAATCAAGAGCGGAGCATCTTTGAGCAGAGCACGAGCAATGGTCAAGAGTTGTTTCTGCCCGACTGACAAGGTCACTGTATCATCCAAAACAGTATCGTATCCATCAGGTAAGGTTGTGATGAAGTGGTGGATTCCTACTACTTTGGCAGCTTCAATCACACCTTCATCACTGATACCTGTTTGATTGTAGATGAGATTGTCACGAATGGTTCCTTCAAAGAGCCAGGTATCCTGCAAGACCATTGAAAAGGCATCGTGCACTTCTGAGCGCTTCATAGCCTTGGTATCTACACCATCAATGCGAATACTTCCCTTATCAATCTCATAGAATTTCATCAAGAGGTTAACAATGGTCGTCTTCCCAGCACCAGTTGGTCCAACAATGGCAACCTTTTGACCTGCATGAGCTGTCGCAGAAAAGTCGTGAATGATTGTTCGCTCCGGTGTGTAGCCAAATGAAACTCTGTCAAAGACCACTTCACCCTTCATGTTGGTCAATTGTCTTTCCTTATGAGATTCATCTTCCATTTCCTCTTCACCTAGAAATTCAAAGACACGAGTCATGGCTGCACTAGCTTGTTGTAAGCTGGTAATTCCCTGGGCAATCTGTGATAAGGGTTGTGAGAATGTTCGAACATAAACCATGAAGGCTACAATAATCCCGATACTGATATACCCTTCAAGAGCCAAGGCAGCACCGACGATAATGACTAGAACATAACTAAAGTTGCCTACAAAGACCATGGCAGGCATCATAATTCCAGAGATAAACTGAGATTTCCAAATGCTATCATGTAGATTCTGATTCAAGCCTGCAAATGTTTCTTTTGTTGGTTCCACAGCATTATAGCTAGTCACCACATTGTGGCCAGAGTACATTTCTTCCACATAGCCATTTACAGCTGCTAGGTTGTTTTGTTGAGCTTTAAAGTAGCCTTGAGATTTAGCCATAATCACTGAGACCGCCGCAAATCCAATAAGGGTTGAAACAACGGTTACCAGTGCCAAAATCCAGTTCATACCAAACATGGTAATCAAAACAGCAATCAGTAAAAAGCTAGCTGAAAGAACTGTCCCAAGGCTTTGGTTAAGAGACTGAGCTGCTGTATCAACGTCATTAGTCACACGAGAAAGGGTGTCCCCTTGAGAATGACGGTCAAAATAAGCAAGTGGCAAGCGATTGATTTTCTCAGCAATAGCTGTCCGCAAACGTTTTGAGAAATGTTGGATACTAGTTGAGAAAATGTAGGCTTGCGTATAGTTCAGGATAATCCCAAGCACATAGAGGATAACCAAAAAGCTAGCAATACTTGAGACAGCCTCTAGATCAATCTCTGTCATTAACCCATCTGAAATCAAATTGGTAATTTCTTTGATCTTAGTTGGTCCATAAACCGTGATAATACTTGAACAGATAGCCGTCACAACTGCGATTAGTAGGGGAAGTTGGAGACCTGCTAGAAAAGGTCTACACTGTTTCCATAAGGACATTTTCTTATTTTCCATGTTCCAATTCCTCCTTCGATAGTTGTGAATAGGCAATTTCTTGGTAAACTTCATTGCTTGCAAGAAGTTCCTTGTGGGTGCCTTGCCCCACGACTTTACCTTGATCCAAGACTAAGATCAGGTCTGCATCCATAATGGTTGAAATGCGTTGGGCAACGATTAATTTGGTCATGGATTGTGTTTTTTCAGCTAATACTTGACGCAAGATACGATCTGTCTTGTAGTCCAAGGCTGAGAACGAATCATCAAAAATGAGAATCTCTGGTTTACGAGCCAAGGCGCGTGCAATGGCCAAACGTTGTCTCTGTCCACCTGAGAAATTGGTCCCACCTTGAGCCACTTCTGAGTCAAGACCAGCTTCCTTATCCTCTATAAAGTTTTTAGATTGAGCCAATTCCAAAGCTTGCCACATGGCCGTTTCACTTAGTGGCGTTTCTTGACTCTTACCAAAGTCGAGATTGTCCTTAACATCTCCAGAAAAGAGCACAGCTTTTTGAGGGATATAGCCAACCTTATTACGCAAATCTTCCAAGTAGTAATCTTTCACATTGACGCCATCTACTAGAATTTCTCCCTCTGACACATCATAAAAACGAGGCAAGAGATTAACTAGAGTAGATTTCCCAGAACCAGTTGAGCCGATAAAGGCAATGGTTTGCCCTGCTTCTGCCTTGAAGCTGACATGTTCCACAACTGCTTCTGAGTTTTTAGAGTAGCGGAAGGTTACGTCGCGGTATTCCACTTGACCTTTTACAGAAGAGTTTGCCGTCTGTGGGTGACTAGGATTTTCAATAGAGGAATAAAGGTCCAAGACTTGATTGATACGACCTGCAGAAACCAAGGTACGAGGAAGAACGATAAAGAGAGCACCCATGAGTAAGAAGCCCATTACCACTTGCATAGCATAGGACATGAAGACCACCATATCGCTAAAGAGGGGTAGACGCTCTGTCAAGCTAGCGTCGTTGATAAGATAAGCACCAATCCAGTAAATGGCAAGGACCAAGCCGCTAGAAATCGCCATCATAATAGGATTCATAATAGCCATTAAGCGACTGACAAAGAGATTGATTCGTGTGACTTCATCATTGGCTTCTTCGAATTTCTTATCTTGGTATTCCTCAGCATTGTATGCACGAACAACCCGAATCCCTGTCAAGCTTTCACGAGTAATACTGTTCAGCTTATCTGTCAATTTTTGAATGACAGATTGTTTAGGAAAGGCCAAAGTCATCAAGACAGTTGTCATCAGAACATTGACAATGACTGCCACCACTACTGCCCAAATCCAGTATTCAGACTTGCCAAGGATTTTCCCAATAGCCCAAAGCGCCATGATTGGTCCGCGAGTGACCACTTGGAGTCCCATGGTAAAGAGCATCTGAATCTGCGTGATATCATTAGTCGTCCGAGTCAATAGACTGGGGATTGAGAAACGTTTAATTTCTGTCTGAGAGTAATCCAAAACACGATTAAAAATATCGCTTCGTAGATGAGCCGTATAGGATGCTGCAACTCGAGCGGCAAAAAATCCAACTGTTACAGATGATAGGAAGGCTAAGAATGACAAACCCATCATCTTAGTTGCTGGCGACCAAAGGTCTCCCAATTCCGTACCTGGCGTTCCGAGTAATTCTGTTATTTTTGAAACGTAAGTCGGTACTTCTAACTCTAGATAGACCGAGCAACAGGTAAAGAGAACAGTTATTAGAATCATGCCCCACTCTTTTCCTGTGATACGCTTAGCGAGTTTCTTCATTCTTCCCTCCTATTTTTTCTACATTTGCTTGTAGTTGGCCCATGACTTCTTCAAAGATAAGGAGATTCTCTTCGGAAATGCCATCAAGTAAACTACTGTCAATTCGATCAAAGAAAGACTTAACTTGCTTCATTTGAGAGCGTGATTTTTCGGTCAAATGAACAAATTTCGCCCGTTTATCACTTGGACTCGCCTCCAACTCTACCAAACCATTTTGCACCATACGCTTAACCAAATTACTAGCAACTGACTTGGTAATATTGAGTTCTTGTTCAATATCTTTGATGAGTGTTAATTCTTGTTCATGCTCACGACGTTCTAAAAAACGAATGACCTGCCCTTGCGGTCCCCCCATAAATTCAATACCACAACGCTTGGCTTCCTTTTGTACCATCAGATGCAACTGGTGACCAAAACGTTTAAAGACCAACATCGGTTTATCCATGCTATCTCCCTTCTAAGTAAAAATAGTTCCCATAAGAACATTTAAGTTTCCATGAGAACTATTTTATCATTTTCAGAAAAGATGTCAAGAAAAAAGTTTCTATGAGAACTATTTCGATATAAATTGACAGTAGTTGATAATTTATCTATAATAGGCACTAACTTGTCTGATTACACTAGAAATGGGAGAACTTTCAAATGAAACAAGAAGAGTATAAAACCTTAGGAATCCTTGCTGTCATTTTTGGAGCTGGTGCTCTTCTCAGCTCTCGGATACCAATTATCAATAGTCTAGCCTTTCTCCTTGGATTTGTTGCCTTGATCTTAGGAGTCATCGGTATCGGCCTCAATCTCCAAAATCAAAAAACATTAGCTATGATTGGTTCAAGCTTTGGCCTCATTTCCATTATCATTGTACTGATAAGCCAATTGCTATTCACTCCTATCTTCGCTGATTTTATAAGAGGCTATCGCAGCTCTTCTAATTATCTCATGGAAGAACCAACAAATGAAGATTGGCCAAATAGTACCATTGATGAATATGAAGAGGAAAAAGAGATCTTTACCTGGACTCAAGAACAGTTCGATGCCTTGGTAGAAGGTGATACTTCTGATAGCGGGAAAGGTGGCAGCAACTACAAAGATATTATCAGGAAACACGGAATCCCAGATTCAGAAACTGATTCAGTCATGGGAGACTATGAAATAAAAAGAATCACCTATCTCTCCATCAGTTCAGATCCTAAGACCGTTGTGCTCACGTTCGTCAAACAAGAAAATGGTCAGTTTCTTCTGATTCATAAATTTGCTGTCGGACTGGATCGAAAAGAACAATCTGATTCTGGAGTGAAAGTTTAACATAACTAAAAAGGTACTGGGAAGAGCAATCGGTAGACCAAGCCTCGATTTCTAAATCCCAACACCACGATATTTCCACAATCCATTGGATTATGGACAATTATAGATTACTAATAACGTTTTGAGCAAAAGAGATTTTCGTCTCTTTCCTGCCTTTTTGTCATCACAGGATAAACAAACCCCTTGAAAATATTGAATTTTCAAAGGGGTTATTTTTATTCTTAGAATCCGTCTACGTTTGTGTAGATTTTTTGTACGTCTTCGTCGTCTTCAAGGACTCCGTAGAGTTTTTCAAAAGTTTCCAAATCTTCGCCTGACAACTCAACTTCTGATTGAGGAATCATTTCCAATTCAGTTACTTGGAATTCTTCAATACCAGACCCACGCAAGGCAACGATAGCCTTGTGAAGGTCAGTTGGTGCAGTGTAGACAGTGATTGTTCCTTCTTCTGCTTCTACATCATCTACATCAACATCTGCTTCAAGTAAGAGTTCAAAGATTGCATCCGCATCGTCACCTGAAAATACGATGACACCTTTGTTATCAAAGAGGTAAGATACAGAACCTGAAGCTCCCATGTTTCCGCCGTTTTTACCAAAGGCAGCACGTACATTGGCAGCTGTACGGTTAACGTTTGAAGTCAAGGTATCCACGATGAGCATAGAACCATTTGGTCCAAAGCCTTCGTAACGTCCTTCTGTAAAGGTTTCGTCTGTATTTCCTTTAGCCTTATCCAAAGCCTTATCAATAACGTGTTTTGGCACTTGCGCTTGTTTAGCACGGTCGATAACGAATTTCAAAGCTGAGTTTGATTCTGGATCTGGATCACCTTTTTTAGCTGCTACATAGATTTCTACACCAAATTTTGCATATAATTTAGAGTTAGCTCCATCTTTAGCTGTTTTCTTAGCTACGATATTGGCCCATTTACGTCCCATTAGGAATCTCCTTTTTTCACATTTTAATCTTTCTTATTATAACACAAGTCTACCTGATTTTCACTAGAGGAAATGGATTTTTCTTTTGTAAATCAAGCTAGGATTTCCCACCAGCAACCAAGATTTTCTTTCCTTCTTTGATCCATGGATGCTTGGAAAGTGAGAAGTAAAGTTGAGCAGTCATAACTAGCCAGAGAAGGGGCTCACATAGAATCACACCTGTATAGCCTGTCCAAGGAATAATCCAAGCCACAAACACGATTTTCCCAAATAACTCTATAAAGCTAGATACGAGAGGTAGGAACTTTTGACCTAGCCCTTGTAAGCTATTTCTATAGATCAATAAAAGACTCAAAAATGGATAGAATACAGAACTGATGCGTAGGTATAAAGTCCCATTTTCAATCAAGTAGCCGTCTGTCGAACTTGCCAGGAAAGAAACCAGAGTAGGACTTGCAAAAAATAGGAAAATACAGGCAAAGCTCGCCCAAGCCATACTGATATAACTCCCTAGTCGAAGACCGTGAACAATACGTTCTGGACGTTTTGCCCCAAAGTTTTGAGAGATAAATGTGGTCATAGAGGCTGAAATAGCCGTCATTGGCAATAAGGCAAAGGCCATGATTCGGCGTGCTGCCGTCTGAGCGCTGATGATGACTGCTCCAAAACTATTGACAGAGGATTGTAAGATGACACTTCCGACAGAGACGATTGAACCCATCAAGCCCATAGCTAGTCCCTGCTCCAAAAGATCTACATAGAGGGCCTTATTCCATTTAAAATCCTTCAATCTAGGAAGGAGCTCTGGAACACTCTTTCGGATATAGAGATAACAAAGGATAGCTGACAAGCCCTGGGAGATAATAGTTGCAAGACCAGCAGATTGAACACCTAACTGCAATTGTGTAATAAAATACAAATCCAGAATCACATTAACGATGGCTGAAAAGATAAGAAAAGCAAGCGCCGCAAGGCTATCACCAACTGACCGCAATAAACCTGCAAAGAGATTGTAGGCAAAGCTGACGCCGACACAGCTGACAATCATGGAGATATAATCGTAAGACTGGGGGAGAATCTCTGTAGGAGTTTCTAGATATTGGAGAAGTGGATAGAGGCCGACAAAGCCTATCGCCATAACAATCACACTTAAAAGGGCTCCTAAGATCCAAGTGGCTGCGACAGCTTCTTTAATCTTTGAAAAGTTACGGGCTCCATAATAGCGGGCAATCACCACTCCCATTCCATTGCCAACTCCGAGAGCAAAACCGATAATCAAGTCGAAAATAGCCGTTGTTGCTCCAACAGCCGCCAAGGAGGATGGGCCTAGAAAACGTCCAACAATCAAAATATCAGCCGTATTGTAGAGTTGCTGAAAGATATTAGACAACAAGATTGGAAAGGCGAAGCTCAAAAGCGAGGGAAGGATGGGACCATGAATCAGGTCCACAGTTGATTTTTTATTCATAAGGCTATTATATCAGCTTTCTAGAAGAGGAACAAGGTCAGACTTAGCCTCTAACCCCCAAGAAAGCGGTTGCCTAGAAACTAACAATTTGGTATAATCGTGACAGAAAAGGAGTTTATGCATGAGCTTAACCAGCCAATTAATTACAGATGTATTTCCAGACCTTGAGAAAGTTGAAAAGTTAAATATCGAAGCCTTTCCTGAAGAAGAGCGAGTGTCCCTGTCTGAATTTTTACAATATCAGGATCGAGACGATGCCCACTTTTTCGCCTTTTACAACGAAGAGGAATTTGTAGGATTTGCCTTTGCCATTTCCAATCAAAAGGCTTTCTACATAAGCTTTTTTGCCATTATGCCTCATTTGCGTAGCCACGGCTATGGCAAAGAAATCATTGAAAAGCTGATTGATTTTTACCAGCGTACCATGATTCTTGAAGTTGAACGTTTGGATGAGGAATGCGATAACCTCGAACAGCGAAAAGCCCGCATGGAATTCTATAAACAAAATGGCTTCAAAACCGCCAATGCCTTTTTGGAGTACGAAGGTCTTAGTTTTGAAATTCTATATCGTGGCGACCACTTTGATGAAGAAGCCTACCGTGATATCTTCCAAAAATTGCAAGAAGAAAATTATTTCGACTTCCACATCGAGTACCGTCGTTTCAGCGACCACTAACCTATACTGCAGTCTTGAACTTCCCAGTAAGAAACTGCAAATTTCTCTACAATGAATACCCAATCACCTGCACTACAGGTGATTTTTTTGTGATTCCGAAATAAGATGAAAACTTGGACAAAATTATCACCGCATATCACAAATAAGAGGCTGGGACAAAAGTCCTAGCCTCTCAATTGTCTTTGGATTGTCGAGCAAGACGCAGTGGTTGAGTGGGCTCTACTACGCTGATTTCATCAGCTTTTACAGCCCTACTCAACTGTGCGGAGGTGGGACGACGAAATCGAATTCTAACGAATTACCGATTTCTGTCCCACTCTCTTATCATGATTTATCTCATAAAGATGCACTAAGTTTACGCTTCTGTTCCAACTTCTGGCATGATGAGCCAAAAAATGAGGTAAGCAAGAATTCCTGATCCACCTAGCAATGTGAAAAGAATCCAAAGTCCACGAACAAGTGTTGCGTCAATGTCTAAATAGTCAGCAAGTCCTGCACAAACACCAGCAATTTTTTTATCTTGAACATTACGAACTAGACGTTTTTCCATAATAATCTCCTTATACTAATTTTTCTTTTAATTTATTTCATAACCAAATCAAATCTTTTTCAATAGTCTTCCTAATTTTTACTGTGAAAATCTGTCATTCCTGCTCTCATAACCTTGTTTCTTTATTCTCATATAGCAGAAAAAGTGGGGATTCCTCCACCACTTTCACTTTTTAATCTTCAATTTCGATTTCAAGATCATCGCCAAGGTCAAGAGTCACTTCTTGATTAGCTACTTCTGATTCTACAGGTGCAACTTTTTCATCGGCTACTGCATCATCTTCAATCAAGCCAAACTTGACACGAACTTGGTGGTCAATCTCGTCAAAAATTTCTGGGTGATCCGCCAAGTATTTCTTAGCATTTTCAGAACCTTGACCGATCTTTTCGTCTTTATAAGAGTACCATGCTCCTGCCTTCTTGATGATGTCCAGATCACTTGCAATCTTCAAAAGCTCACCAGTTCTTGAAATCCCTTCACCATACATGATTTCAACAAAGGCTTCTTTAAATGGTGGAGCCACCTTGTTTTTAACAACCTTAATCTTGGTTTCCTTACCTACGCTCGTATCTTTTTGATCACCAGTTCCCTTGATTTGTGTGCTTCCACGAACATCCAAACGAACAGAAGCGTAAAATTTAAGAGCACGTCCACCAGGAGTTGTTTCTGGATTACCAAACATAACCCCTACTTTTTCACGCAATTGGTTGATGAAGATAGCAATTGTCTTTGTCTTGTTAATAGAAGCACCAAGTTTACGCATAGCCTGGCTCATCATACGAGCTTGAAGACCAACGTGGCTATCTCCGATATCTCCATCGATTTCCGCACGAGGCACAAGAGCTGCAACTGAGTCGATAACAACAAGGTCAACGGCACCTGAATCAATCAATTTCCCTGCAATTTCAAGACCTTGCTCACCTGAGTCTGGTTGTGACAAGAGCAATTCATCAATGTTAACCCCAAGAGCTGCTGCATAGGCTGGATCAAGAGCGTGTTCCGCATCGATAAAGGCTGCAATTCCGCCTTCTTTTTGCGCTTGCGCTACCGCATGAAGGGCAACTGTTGTCTTACCTGATGATTCTGGTCCGTAGATTTCAATGATACGTCCCTTTGGATAACCACCTGATCCGAGTGCGATATCAAGAGCCAAAGAACCTGAACTCATCACTTGGACCTTTTGCTCTGCACGTTCACCCAAGCGCATGATTGACCCTTTACCAAAGTCTTTTTCGATCAATTTAAGGGCATCATTCAAGGCTTTTTCACGATCAGCACCGAATTTTTTGCCAATTTCGTCTAATTTTTTTGTTGGTTTTTTCGCCATTTTATTCTCCTGTATTCTAATAGTCCTTAGACCTTCTTCTATTATAACAAATCTCCATCACTTAATAAAGCTTTGCGAACTAGGTTAAAGGCATGTAAGACTGCAATTTCTCGGACATCAGCTCGACTTCTGCCTGCGATATTGGCCTGGATAACTTCTGTCCCCGAAGCTTGCGCCAAAGCAATAAAAACTGTACCTGCTGGATGTCCTTCTAGACTATCTGGCCCAGCTACTCCCGTCAAACTAATTCCAAAATCTGACTGGGTTTTGATGCGCGCCTGTTCAGCCATTTTTTCAGCAGTAAAGGCTGAGACGACTCCATGTTTTTCCAATTCAGCTTGTGGAATATCAAGCATCTTAGATTTTTCTTCAAAGCTATAGGTCACAAAACCACCTTTAAAGATAGCAGATACACCTGAAAAATCTGCTAAAGTTGCTTGAAAAAGACCTGCAGTCAAGCTTTCTGCTGCAGTGATGGTTTTCTTTTGCTTTTTCAACTCTTCTACTACCAGGCTAGCCAAGCTAGTTTCTTCCCCATAGCCATAGCAAATTTCTCGAAGTGAAACACCCTCAAAGGTTTCTCTTTCAAGGATTTTTTGTTCTAGAGCATCTAGAACACGATCCGCGTCTTCTTGACTCTTAGCCTTGGTCGATAAGCGAAGGGTCACTTCCCCAGTTTTAGCATAAGGCGCCAAGGTTGGATCTGTCTGCTGGTCAATTAAATCTGATAGAATGGTCACTAACTGGCTCTCACCAATCCCAAAGAAACGCAGGACACGTGAATAGAGTTTAGAGCCCGTTGTCAATCTCGGAAGCAGCTCATTTAAGACCATGGGTTTCAATTCACTTGGAGGTCCTGGTAGAACGACGTAGGTTACCCTAGCCACCTCGATCATGCCACCGACTGCCAGCCCTGTTTCGTTTGGTAATGGAGTTGAACCTTGAACGATTTGAGCCTGGCGTTCATTATTTGGTGTTCTAGCATAGTCTGGTCGGTAAGCAAAAAAATCATCCAGTTTAGCCTGAGCCTGAGGATCAAAAGTCAAGTCACGTCCCAAAAATTGGGCCAAAGTTTGCTTGGTCAAATCATCTTCCGTCGGCCCCAAGCCACCTGTTAAAATGACTAGACTACTGCGATTCTGAGCAATTTCTAACAAGGATAAGAGACGAGCCTCGTTATCTCCTACAGCTGTCTGAAAATAGACATCTACACCGATTTCAGCCAACTTTTCAGACAAGAATTGCGCATTGGTATTGACAATCTGACCTGTCAAAATCTCTGTCCCGACAGCTATAATTTCTGCTTTCATTTTTTCCTCCTACTTACCTATTCGAATTTCTTTGAAAAAATCGCAGGATAATTCCTACGATTTGATGGATAATTTCTTGTTATTCTGACTCTTCAGAAGATGGTGGCAAGTGGCCAAAAAGATTCTCATACAAGACTATATTGGTCTCCAAATTCGTAACCTCTGGTTGTCCGAGCGAACGGCGTAAAAGATTTTGCATCTCTAGTATATGCTCACCAGAAACGATTTGGTAAGAAATCCCTTCAATCATTTCACCTTCACCACGTAATTGTTGGGTTTCTATATTTTTAAAGGAATCTTGATAACCCATTAACTGAGGAATGGTTGTCGTTGTAATCTCGATATTTGTCTGCATGTTGTCACTAAGAGCCTTCAGAATCTCTTGGTAGTGACTCACACTGTTCAAACTAAGAATTTTCTCGACAACCTTTTGAATCACTTCACGCTGGCGTTTTTGACGACCATAGTCCCCTTCAGGATCCTGATAACGCATGCGTGAATAAACAAGGGCTTCTTCACCATTGAGGGTTTGCTCACCGACTCCAATCGAAATCGTATTAAAAGGTTCCTGATCTTGAATAGAAATTGGGAAACCAAGAGTGTTGTTGACTGTAATTCCACCCACAGCATCAACCATTCTTTGAAGGCCATGCATGTTGACCATCACATAACGGTCGATATGAATGTTCATCATCTTTTGAATCGTTGAAATAGACAACTCTGCTCCGCCATCAGCATAGGCAGCATTGAGTTTCGCTTCTCTAACACTACCATCTGGTTGTTGGATTTGTGTGAGAATATCACGCTCCAAACTCATCATGACTGTCTTCTTAGTTTTAGGATTCACTGTCACTAAGATCATTGAATCACTATTCCCAGCCCATGGATCTGTACGCTCAACATTTCCTGTATCCACGCCCATAAGCAAAATCGTCAGAGGTTCGGTCGCTTCAATGACCTTGGTTTCTTCACCGATTTTTTTATAGGTTTTAGCTAAAGTTTGCGTACTTTGCTGATAAATTGTATAGGCATAAGCACCTACACCTAGCACAGTCACAAGGACCAAACCCAAAAACATTCCAATTATTTTTTTTACCATACTCTTATTCGTCTATCAGTTGACCCATTAGGTAAACATCTAGAAACTCTCCTCCTTCTATACAAGCACCACGTTCCTGTAATCCTTCTATGATAAAGCCCATTTTTTCATACAGATGCACCGCGGCAAGATTTCTTTTTTGAACTGTCAATTGTAACCGTCGAATACTACTACTTGATTTGGCCCATTCAATAGTTTCTTCCATCAAGATACTACCGAGACCATTTCCCCAGTAAGCTTTTTTTATTCCTAAAAAGACATCTCCAATATGACGAACTCGCGGACGTTGATCAGCTGTTATATTGATGATTCCTACTAACTCATCATTCAAAAAAGCGAGTAGGGTAATTTGATTATCCGACTGGGCCTGCTTATCCAAAAAATGTTGCATCTCAGACTCACTCATTGCAATCCCATTTTCATCCAGACTGGTAAAATTAGACTCTTGACCAATCTGATCCAAGAGAGCAATGACCGCTGAAGCATCCTGGATTTCCGCTTCACGGATTAAAAGATCATACTCCATCCGTCAATCCTTTCAAAAGTTCTGTCGCTCTTTGGCCATGAGCATGAAAGACGATTTCTCGGCCCTCATCTCTTTTAAGGATTTCTAACTCCAGATAATCTGATGGAAGATTTTCCCCCAATAGATGTCCCCACTCAATAACCGTTACACCTGAACCAAAAAGAAATTCATCCAAGTCGATAGAATCTGCATCCCCTTCAATACGATAAACATCTAAGTGATATAAGGGTAGACGTCCTTCATATTCTCTAACAATGGTATAAGTAGGACTCTTAATCATTTGATGAATGCCTAATCCCTTAGCCAGACCCTTTGTTAGCGTTGTTTTCCCAGCACCTAATTCACCAGTCAAAATCAACACATCATTTTTTTCTAACAAGTGCCCTAGCTTTTCCCCAAGTGCAACCAACTCATCTTCATTTTTTGTGTACATGTACTTATTATACCAAAAAGTTTTATTTTGTGATATTTCCATCAACAAAAAAAGAGGAGACTCCCCTCTTTTTTTAGTTTTTGTCATTAGTTAAGAGCCATACTGATGTAGTTCAAGATAAACAAGGCATCCAAAATCCAAATCATGACATGCACATCTTT
Source organism: Streptococcus sp. HMSC034E03 (assembly GCF_001811505.1). Lineage (GTDB taxonomy): Bacteria > Bacillota > Bacilli > Lactobacillales > Streptococcaceae > Streptococcus. The sequence goes on along the minus strand of NZ_KV805000.1, from coordinate 109,847 downwards.
CACTTGACCTTTGACAACCTTCGTCAAAGTATAAGTTAAGAAACCAACGGCAATCCCTTGTGTGATTGAGTAGCTGAATCCCATAAAGATAGATGTGAAGAAAGCTGGAACAGCTTCAGCCATATCATCCCAAGGGATATTTTTCAAGTTAGAAAGCATCATAATTCCGACAATGATCAAAATTGGTGCAGTTGCAGCTGTTGGAACAATTGCTAGAAGTGGGCTAAAGAAGCTTGATAGGGCAAAACAGATGGCAACAACCAAAGCTGTCAAACCAGTACGTCCACCAGCACCTATACCAGCTGCAGACTCAACATAAGTTGTAACGTTTGAAGTACCTGCAATAGCACCTACTGAAGTTGCCACCAAGTCAGAGTAAAGAGCCTTATCCAATTTAGCTGACTCATGGTTTTCACCACTTGTTGCAATGATACCAACTTTTTCACCAGTACCGATAAGAGTACCGATAGTATCAAAAATATCTGTCAATGAGAAAGCAAGAATGGCCATCAAGGTTTCTGGCAAACGAGAAGTGTTTGAAATCAGAGATCCCAATCCTTCTGAACCAAGAGCAGCACCAAACAAGGTTCCTAGGTCATTAACGGCTGATGAAAGATTATTGCTTGCAAAGTCAATCCCTGACACATTAACAAGACCAACCGCAATGGCAAGAACAGTCGTTGTTAAAATAGAAAGGATGATACCACCTTTGATCCCCTTAACAACGAAGAAGATAGTAATGGCAATACCTGCAAGAGCTACCAAGACAGCTGGAGTGTTGAAGTCTACCAATCCTGGAACAGCTGCTGAGTTTGCAGTAAGTGCTGCTTGAGCCTTATCTGCTCCTTCACCTGCTACTGTATAGGTACCTGGGTCAATCGAGAATTTCAAGAGACCAGCATTCTTAATCCCAACATAAGCAAGGAAAACCCCAATACCAGCTGAAATCGCTGAACGAAGAGTTGTAGGAATAGATTCGATGATCATTTTACGAACATTGGTCAATGTAATAATCAATGAAATAATCCCACAGATGAAGACCATTCCAAGAGCTTCTTGCCATTTATAACCCATCCCAAATACGACGGTAAATGTGAAGAAGGCATTTAGTCCCATACCTGGAGCTTGCGCATATGGCAAGTTAGCATAGAAGGCCATCATCAAAGTTCCCACAACAGAACCGATGATTGTTGCCAAGAATACACCTTGAACAGGCATTCCTGTTTGTGAAAGCATTTGAGGGTTTACAAAGAGAATATAACTCATTGCAAAGAAAGTTGTTAAACCAGCAAGAACCTCTGTACGGACGTCTGTCCCGTGCTCTTTTAGTTTAAATAGTTTGTCCATTTTTAATCTCCTTTGTCATTTTACGAACAATATGACTATTATACCATCAATCATTCATATTTTCAAGATGTTTTTACTGAATCATAAAAATCTTATCCGATACTTTTCTCCTTCTTTTTACTTATTATCAGCTTTTCTAGTCACTTTCTGATATAATAGAAAACATCTTATCTGAAACTAGATTCGGGAGGATTTTATGACTAAAAAAATGATTGCCGTCGATTTGGACGGTACCCTACTCAACTCTGAAAGCAAACTTTCTGACTTTACTATTGAAACGATTAAGAAAATCTCAAAAAAAGGCCACCAAATCGTTATCGCAACTGGTCGCCCTTACCGTATGGCCAAAGATTTTTATGATCAACTTGAACTTGAAACCCCTATGATCAACTTCAACGGTTCACTTACTCATCTGCCAGGTAAGACTTGGAAACATGAAAAGTGTCTGACTGTGGACAAAAAATACCTCTTGGATATCGTGAAACGAAAAGAGGATATTGAAGCAGACTTTATCGCAGGCGAATACCGTAAAAAGTTTTACATTACAGCCCCGAACAAAGAAATTGCCGACCCTAAATTATTTGGTGTTGAAAACTTTCGCCCAGAAAATCAATTCCAGTCTAATTTAGTGACCAAGGGGCCTAACTGTATTCTATTACAAACTAGGGCAGACGATAAATATGCACTGGCTGAAGAGATGAACAACTTCTACAAGCACCAACTCAATATTAATACTTGGGGTGGCCCCTTAAATATCCTTGAATGCACTCCAAAAGGTGTCCACAAGGCTTTTGCCCTCGAATACCTTCTCAATGTCATGAACATAGACAAACAGAATTTGATTGCCTTTGGTGACGAACACAATGACCAAGAAATGCTTTCTTTTGCAGGTAAAGGCTATGCCATGAAAAACGCAAATCCTGCTCTGTTACCTTTCGCAGACGAACAATTACCATTAACCAATGAAGAAGATGGCGTTGCTCAGTTTTTACAAGAACGATTTCTTTAATTTCACTCATTCTATACTTTTGTGGTAGACATTAGCGACCTTAAAAGTATGGAATTTTTTTGAGCTCAAAGTCAATAAAAAAAGAATTTGCACCTGTTTTAGCCAGATTCAAATCCTTACAAAATATCTATTTCTTTAAAACGATACGATCAGAAACGTCGCGGTCCATGTCATCGATAATAATCTGGTTCTCTTCTGCCACATAAATCTTGATATCGTCTCCAATAAAGACTCTCTGATTTTCTGATTCGAAGGTCACCTTCTTAACCTCTTGATCTCCGTCCGCTTCAACTTCTGTCCACGTTCCGGTATTTCCAGTGACTACAAGAGTAATGCTATCACCCTCGTCTTGGCCCTTGTAGGTCCCATCTATATTAGTAGTTGTGTCAGTCTTTGCACTAGTAGTAGAACTAGAAGCACTGATTTCTGATACTTGACTAGTGCTCGCTTCAGAGCTAGTGCTTGCTTGGGATAAAGGTGTCGACTTAGTTATTGGCAAACACGCAACTAAGAGACTAAGACTTACCACAGTAGCAAGAGAAAGTGTGAATTTTTTTTAGTGACATAATGTCTCCTTTCTTTTAACAACTATGAAGTATCATAATACTGCTGAGCCATTTCACCTCTACTATATCAAGCGGGTTCAAACATTCACAAGATAGGCACGAACCTCAGATATAAAATAGAGAGAACCTGTCACAAATAGCAAGTCTTTCTCGCCTGCAGAACTATCAAAATTATCTATAAAATCTCGATAGGAAGCAACTCTATGATAGCCACTCAAATCCTGCTCCTCCAAAGAGCCTTGATAGTCGAAGCTCGTCACATAGAGAGCTGTATCAGGTAAATGATCTGTCAAATAAGTTAACATTCCGCTATAATCCTTACGCTTTAAAGCACCAAAAAGGATTTGGGGATGATAACCTTGCTGAATTTTTTCCTGGATAAATTCAACCAACCGCTCTAGAGCTGGTAAATTGTGAGCCCCATCCAAATAAATGTGCTCCGTAACAGCTTCTAGACGCCCAGCCCAGCTGGTTGTTTTCAGAGCATACCGGATAGCTTCCTCATTGATCTTTTCACCTCTCTCTGTCATAAACAACAGAAATGCCTGCAAAGCCAAAGCAGCATTCTCCTCTTGATAAGATCCTTCCAATCCTAGTTTTAGTTGGTTCAAATCCGCAAGAGAAGAAGAAAAATGTCCTGATTTGAAAGAAAAATCTCGGTCAGCTTGGTAGAGAGTTACATCTAAATCTTCTGCTATCTTTTGACAAACGAGCTGGGCTTCAGGAGCTAAGTTTGCAATCACTGCTGCTCTTTCTAGCTTAAAAATTCCTGCTTTCTGTTCAGCGATTTCTTCTAGACTATTACCCAAGGTCTCCTGGTGATCTAGGCCGATTGATGTAATAACTGCGATCTCTCCAGTTACCACATTAGTCGTGTCAAGCAAGCCACCAATTCCAACTTCTAATAGAACTAGATCCACCCCTTGTTCTTTAAAATAAAGCAAAGCAATCACAGTTAACAATTCAAAAAAAGATAGCTGATCGTGAGTTTCTAGAAGTCTTTGCTCCATTTCCTTAACTTGATTTGCCAAACGGATAAAGTCTGCGTCCGATATGGGTTGACCATTGATACAAATCCGATCATGGATGCTAACAATGTGGGGCGAAGTAAAGGTCCCCACCTTCTTACCATGAGAAACAAAGAGCTCTCTCATAAAGGCAATGGTTGAACCTTTTCCATTTGTCCCTGTCACATGGATAATTGGATAGGTTTGCTCAGGATTCCCCAGCAAATCTACTGCTCTTTGCATCCGTCCCAATCCTGTTCTAAAATTCAATCCAATCCGACTATGGAGCCATTTTTCTACTTCAATCATGCTTGTCTCCTTAACAAAAAAGCGAAGATTCTCTTCGCTTTTTACTCATTTTGCTAGATACTAGCTAAATTTTATTTT
>NZ_KV805000.1:62155-105431 GCF_001811505.1 Streptococcus sp. HMSC034E03 | reverse complement strand
TTTTAGCGTCAGGCTAAAAACGTTCCCCGGACTTACTGACGGTTTTTATTTTTAGCGTAAAGGTAAAAATGTTCACTGAACATTCCAACTCTTCCCAATTTCTGAGTTGGGCTGATACAGTCTCCCAGACTACCTGCGTGTCTAATTTCTAGCGCTGGGCTAAAAACATCCACCGAACTTACTGACGGTTTTTATTTTTAGCATCAGGCTAAAACGTCCACTGGACTGACTTGCGGTCTTCATTTCTATCGCAAGGGTAAAAACGTTCCCCGAACGTTTTTACTCCTCCATAAAGCTGTTGAAGACTTCTTCAATCATGTTCCATTCATCTTCTGAATCTTCAGGGATTGGTTGCAATTCGCCTTCTGTTCCATCTTCGTTTTCGATGAATGAGTAAGCTTGGATTTCAACTTCGCCGTTTTCATCTTCTTCTGCGTTAACTGGTACAAGAAGGACATAGTTTTTACCAAATTCTTCTTTTCCGTCAATAGTCAAAAGAATTTCAAATAAAGTTTCGTTTCCTTGCTCATCTACAAGTGTAATAAGTTCACGTTCTTCGTGATCGTGGTTGTGATCGTGTGACATAGTTTCTCCTCTGTCTTAAAATTTTCTATCTAAATAATTTTGCAAAATCAATTGAGCTGCTAATTTATCAATAACTTTTTTACGCTTATTGCGACTAATATCCGCTTGCTCAATCAACATACGCTCTGCAGCGACCGTAGTTAGGCGTTCATCTTGATACTCTACCGGTAGACCAAAGAGTTCTTCTAGTTTGGCCCCATAGGCTTGGCTGGCTTCTACCCGCGGTCCGCTGGTATTGTTCATGTTTTTAGGCAAACCAACAACAAAACGGTCTACCTTATAGGTTTCAACGAGTTCCTTGAGGCGTTCAAAACCAAACTGACCTTGATCTTCATTGATTTGGATGATTTCAAGCCCTTGTGCCGTAAAACCTAACGGGTCGCTAATCGCTACTCCTACCGTTTTGGAGCCAACGTCCAATCCCATAATTCTCATAGATTATAGATCGACTCCTTGTCCTTTAAGGTAGTAGCGCACCAGTTCTTCAACGATTTCATCTCGCTCATACTTACGGATTTGATTTCGTGCATTGTTATAACGAGGAACGTAAGCTGGGTCTCCACTGAGAACATAGCCCACGATCTGGTTAATAGGGTTATAGCCCTTTTCATTCAAAGAAGCATAGACATCTGTCAATGTTTCGCTGATTTCTTTTTTATTGGAATCGTCCAATTTAAAACGTACGGTTTCTTCAGTAAATCCCATTCTAACACCCTCTTTCCTTAGAATAGTACTATTATAGCACATTCGCGGTCGTTCTACAAATCACACAGTCTGATTCTGCTGATTTTCTCTGACTTTTTACTGGACTGTTGCCCCATTTGCAACACGATTAGCAATATAGTCCTCTGGTTCGTTTTTCAATAGATTTTCCAGTCCAACATTCTTCAAGTATTCGTTTTCACTCGCTTTTTTGAGATCCAGTGTTTGGAAATCATAGCTAGTCTTGGTTTCCATTTCTTTCTCATTTAAAAGAGTCGTTTCAATGGTAAAGCCTGAAATTTTTCGAGCTGCTTGAACAGACTCATCCTTGTCCTCAGCTTCTTTAAGAGCTTTTTTAGCTTCATCTAATCCTCGCTCAGAAATATAATTTTTTAAATCTTCTGATACAGGACGTTTCTGCTGAATGGTCAAGCTTAAAAATTGATTGCCTTTGTAAGTAATGATTTGAGTTTGCTGTGCTCCACTCTCATCAGCTGGCAAAACCAAGGTCTTGGTAACAACTGTATTCTTGGTTGCATTTTCTAATACAGGCAAGGTAGACTGTAGAGCTTCTTGAGAACTCTCAGTAGTTGAAGCTGCTGTTTCTTTTTTCTGACCACATCCAACGAGCAAAAATAGTGCTGCGAATGTTCCAATGACTAACTTTTTCATAAATCCTCACATGTTATCCAATTTAAATATTAGAGAAGGCCAGGAGTCGCTCCCAGCCTTGATGTTTTATAGAGCCGCACGTAAACGCGCTTCTGCATTTTCCACATTACGGACAGAGCGTGGCAAAAAGGCACGGATATCGTCTTCTTTATAGCCGACTTGTAGGCGTTTCTCATCTACAAGAATCGGACTTTTCAAGATACGTGGTGTTTCCATAATCAGGTTGAGCACTTCATTCACACTCAAATCTTCGATATCAACACCAAGGGCCTTTGCATAACGATTTTTCGATGATACGATACTTGCAATTCCATTGTCTGTTTTTGTCAAAATATCAAGTAGTTCTTCTCTCGAAATTCCTTCCTTACCGAGGTTTTGTTCTTTATAACTTAACTGGTGGGCATTGAGCCAGGTCTTCGCTTTTTTACAGCTAGTACAACTTGAGACTGTATAAATTTTGATCATGTACCTACCCCTTTCGCTACATGTTACTATCAGTTTAGACTATTATACCATAAAAAACATCGGACTTGCGACCTATTTTTAAAAAATTTTAACTTTTTTGGCAATTTTTGAACTTTTTTCTTGACAAAATACGAACTATAACCATTCTTTATACTTCTTAATGTAAAATTTCTTTATAACTGTGACGCTAAACATATACAAGAAAATAATACAGATTAAGAACAAGAAGTAAGGAAGCCCTAAGGGTGCTAGACGAAGGATATTTACTAGTGGTCCATAAGGTAGACTGGTTACGAAAAAGGCTGCAACCACTGTCATCAAAATCACAAGCCAAGCTGGTCTGCTTTGTACAAAAGGAACTTTTGCTGTACGAAGCATATGGATAACCATGGTTTGAGACCACATAGATTCGATGAACCATCCTGTTTGGAACAAGATAATAAACTGAAGGGCAGATTCTGACCCATGAACATAGTGATGACCTGTTACCATAGGAACAATGATAAAGTAGAGGAAGATAAAGGTTAAAATATCAAAGACAGATGAGATTGGGCCCATCCAAACCATAAATCTAGTAATGGATTTTGCTTCCCATGTATGGGGTTGTTTTAGGAAGTCTTGATCCACATTATCAAATGGCAATGCCACACAAGATAAATCGTAGACTAGGTTTAGGACAATGAGATGAACAGGAGCCATTGGTAAAAATGGCAAGAAAATACTTGCAACCAATAGTGAGAAGATATTCCCAAAGTTTGAACTAACGGTCATCTTAATATATTTGGTCATGTTAGCGTAGACCTTCCGGCCTTCAACGATACCCTTTTCCAGAACCATGAGATCCTTGTCTAGCAAGATAACATCCGCTGTTTCCTTGGCGATATCGACTGCTGTATCTACAGAAATACCGACATCTGCCACCTTCATGGATGGAGCGTCATTAATACCGTCCCCCATATAACCAACACCGTGACCATTTTTCTTTAACTGTAGAATGATGCGGGCTTTTTGGTCAGGAGATAATTTGGCAAAGACTGTTACTTTTTCAACCACTTCTGCCAATTCTTGGTCTGTCATTTGATCAATGTCAGCACCTAAGAGCATATGTTCAACGTCCAATCCAACCTTTTCGCAGATAGCTTGGGTTACTTTTTCGTTATCTCCAGTTAAAATTTTTGTTCTGACACCATGTTCAAGTAGGGCTTGGATAGCGGGTGCTGCAGATGGTTTTGGTGGATCCAAAAAGGCAAGGTAACCTGTAAGGATCATGTCACTTTCATCAGTCACAGCATAGGCATAATCTTCACGTAGACCTGACTTGTAACCAACACCTAATACACGTAAACCTTGACGGTTTAATTGACCAACTTCTGCCAGTACTTCTTGACGAATGTCTTCAGTAAGAGGAATCATTTCTCCTCGGTATTCTACATATGTTGAAATGTTCAACATTTCTTCCAAAGCGCCTTTGGTCACCATACTAACAACATTGCTGTCATCTTTGACGATAACACTCATGCGTCTACGCTCAAAATCAAAAGGCAGTTCATCTATTTTTTGGAAAATTTTATCCAAATTTTGTAGAATAGCATGTTCTTTGGCTTCTTTTTCTGTTCTACTGATAATGGCACGGTCCATCAAGTTTTTCAAACCTGTTTGGAAATGTGAATTTAGATAGGCTCTTCTTAAGACTGCCATATCCAAATCGCCATGGATATCTAATGGGTATTCTAAAACAATCTCATCTTGCGTTAAAGTTCCAGTTTTGTCCGTACATAGGATATCGATTGCTCCTAAGTCCTGGATAGCATTGAGTTTTTTGATGACCACTTTTTCCTTGGCCATGATAATGGAACCTTTGGCTAAGCTAGCTGTGATAATCATCGGAAGCATTTCTGGTGTCAGTCCGACACCGACACTCAAGGCAAATACTCCAGCCTCTAGCCAGTCTCCATCGGTCAAACCATTTGCGAAAAACACGATTGGGACCATGACAAGCATCAAGCGGATCAAGAGCCAAGAAATGCTGTTCATTTCACGTTCAAAAGAAGTTGGTTCATCGTAGGTGTTGAGAGTCTGCTCAATGGCTCCCATCATGGTGTCATCACCAACTGCTAGAACCATAGCTATCGCACTTCCTGAGATAACGTTTGTCCCCATGAATGCCAAAGATTCTGCTTCTAAAAGACTCTCTACATTTTGATTAGTAGCTTTATTTAAGGCAAGTTTTTCAACTGCATCACTTTCTCCAGTCAAGCCTGACTGTTGAACGAAAAAGTCACGTGATTCAAATAAGATAACATCTGCTGGAATCATGTCTCCCGCACTCAATTTCACGAGATCTCCCACAACCAACTCATCGATTGGTAACTCTTGTTCGAGACCATCACGAATGACAGTTGCAGTGTTGACAATCATTTTTGAAAGATTGGTTGTCGCCTTGTCACTCCGCAATTCTTGGACAAAACGGATACCTCCTGAAATCAAAACCAAGACAACGATAATGATAGAAGTCGTTGGATCCTCTTGGCCAGGTTTGGCAAGCCAGACGTTTGTAACGAGAGAGATAAAGGCAATCACAAGCAAAATGATTGTGAAAGGATTGATAATGGACTCATAAATCTTTTTTAAGATGGAATCCTCTTGACCCTTAGTGATGGTATTTTCACCATATAAGTCACGGTTTTCTTCGACCTGTTCAGAATCTAAGCCCTTTAGACTTGTATGGTAAAAAGCTAGACTCTCTTTAAATGGAGTTTGAATAGCTGCTGCTAGTCTTTCTTTTGTAGTTTTCATTGGTTTCTCCTATCTGTATGAATGGTGATTTCATACACAGAGTCCAATCACTTTATAAGGACAAAACGACACAAATCAGCGATTGGCTGTGTATGTGCGGTTCTGGATGATCGTCAATTTGCATCGTTTGTCTCCTTTCTTTGTTCTAAAATAGCAGAAAATCCTGCCATAAAATGGCAGGACTAAAAAACTTATTATCCGTTTTCGTTCAAGCTTTAACTCCATAGGGCGATGTAATGAGCTTAGTCTTGACCTTCGCGACCAGGACTGTTGACCAACGAGTAGTGTCTCCACTGCTTTGCGGTAGTCATCCGTATCCCTATGGTAGCCTCACCTACCGTTTCCGCCTTTCAGTATAAACCTTTAACTAGTAAAAGTCAACGATTTATCTCATTTTTCTTAGATTACGATTAATTCTTTTGGAGCAAGGGTTAATAACTCACAACCTGTATCTGTAATCAAGATATCATCTTCGATACGAACCCCGTATTTACCTTCAATATAAATACCTGGTTCATCAGTCAAGACCATACCAGTTTTGATAACTTCTTTGGAAGTTTGGCTAAAGTAAGGTTCTTCGTGAATATCAAGTCCGATACCATGCCCGATACCGTGAGTAAAATATTCTCCATAGCCTGCTTCCACAATGATATCACGAGGGATTTTATCAAAATCACGGAAACCTAAGCCATCCTTAGCTTGGTCTATCAGAGCTTGGTTGGCCTTCAAAACCGTATTGTAAATCTCTGCTTGCTCGTCACTGACATGACCGAGATAAATGGTCCGGGTCATATCGCTGACATAGTGGTCATAAAGGCAACCGAAGTCCATGGTAATAGCTTCTCCCAGCTCCACTGGTTTGTGCATAGGATGGGCATGGGGTTTGGAAGAGTTGATACCGCTAGCTAGAATAGTGTCAAAAGACAAGCCAGATGCTCCCAACTCACGCATGCGGAAGTCAAGGAAGTTGGCAATTTCAATTTCTGTCTTCCCTGGCTTGATAAAGTCAAGAGCATCGTGGAAAGCTTGGTCAGAGATAGAGCATGCCTTGCGAATAGTCGCAATTTCTGTCTCGTCCTTAATCATACGAAGGGCTTCAACAAACTGAGTTTGAGGGAGCAATTCCAGACCTTCAAAGGCGGTTTGCATGCGATGGTAATAAGAAACTGAAATCTCATCTTCAAACCCGATACGAGAAAGGCCCATATCTTTTGCAATCTTTGCGATAGTTGCCAACTCATCACGTTCTGCAAAAATCTCAAAGCCGGTAACTTCTTGCTTAGCAGCGATAATATAGCGGGCATCTGTTACCAAGACTTGACGGTCACGACTGATAAAGACTGTCCCATTTGAACCCCAAAATCCTGTCAAATAGTAGACATTTTTAAGGTTATTGATAATGATTCCATCTAGTTCTTTTTCTTGCATTTTATCTAAAAATGCTTGCACACGTTTATTCATGATGTAACTTTCCTTTCAAATACTGTCCTGTATAGCTAGCTTCATTAGCAGCTACTTCCTCTGGTGTTCCTGTTGCGATAATAGTTCCGCCACCGACACCACCTTCTGGTCCTAAGTCGATAATATGGTCTGCTGTTTTGATGACATCCAGATTGTGCTCAATGACCAGAACTGTATTTCCATCATCGACAAAGCGAGACAAAACGGTGAGTAGGCGAGCAATGTCCTCGGTATGCAAACCAGTTGTCGGTTCATCTAAAATGTAGAAGGACTTACCTGTCGAACGCTTGTGGAGTTCGCTAGCCAACTTCATACGCTGGGCCTCCCCTCCAGAAAGTGTCGTAGCTGGTTGTCCTAAGGTCACATAACCTAGACCTACATCCTTGATAGTCTGGAGTTTGCGTTGAATTTTCGGAATGTGTTTAAAAAATTCCACCGCATCGTTGACGGTCATATCCAAGACTTGCGAGATATTCTTTTCCTTGTAGTGAACTTCCAGGGTTTCGCTATTGTAACGAGTTCCATGGCAGACTTCACAGGCTACGTAAACATCTGGCAAGAAATGCATCTCAATCTTGATAATCCCATCACCCGAGCAGGCTTCACAGCGCCCACCCTTGACATTGAAACTGAAACGACCCTTTTTGTAGCCACGAATCTTGGCTTCATTTGTCTGAGAAAAGAGGTCTCGAATGTCATCAAAGACACCTGTATAGGTCGCAGGGTTGGACCTCGGAGTTCGTCCAATTGGACTCTGATCAATATCTATCAGACGGTCGATATGCTCGATTCCTGTAATGGTTTTAAACTTACCAGGCTTGTCTGAATTGCGATTGAGCTTTTGAGCAATGGCTTTTTTGAGAATACTGTTAATGAGTGTCGACTTCCCTGAACCAGACACCCCTGTCACCGCAATGAATTTCCCGAGTGGGAAGCGAGCGGTGATATTTTGCAAGTTGTTCTCACGCGCACCTGTCACTTCGATAAAGCGACCATTGCCTACACGGCGTTCTGACGGCACTGGAATCGCGCGTTTTCCTGATAGATACTGTCCCGTAATGGATTTGCTGTTGCGAGCTACCTGCTTAGGTGTTCCTGCCGCGACAATTTCTCCACCAAAGACACCCGCTCCAGGACCAACGTCAATCAGATAATCGGCTTCTCGCATGGTGTCTTCATCATGTTCTACCACGATGAGAGTGTTACCCAAGTCACGCATTTTTTTCAGACTGGCAATCAAACGGTCATTGTCCCTCTGGTGAAGACCGATAGACGGCTCATCAAGAATATAGAGAACTCCTGAGAGATTGGAACCAATCTGGGTTGCCAAGCGAATACGTTGGCTCTCCCCACCTGATAGGGTTCCTGCCGAGCGGGATAACGTTAAATAGTTAAGGCCCACGTTATTGAGGAAGGTCAAGCGGTCCTTGATTTCCTTCAGGATAGGACGAGCGATGATAGCTTCATTTTCAGATAAGGTTAGCTGGTCAATAACTTCCAAATGGTCTGCGATGGATAGGTCTGAAATTTCTCCGATATGGAGTCCTTTCTCTCCCCCTACACGAACAGATAAGGCTTGGTCATTGAGACGATAACCATGACAAGTGCCACAAGTCAGCTCGTTCATATAGAGACGCATCTGTGTACGAGTGTAGTCGCTATTGGTTTCATGATAGCGACGCTTGATATTACCAATCACTCCTTCAAATGGAATATCGATATCACGAACTCCACCAAATTCATTCTCATAGTGGAAATGGAATTCTTTCCCATCTGAACCATAGAAGATGAGATGTTTATCCGCCTCAGACAAGTCCTCAAAAGGCCTATCCATATCCACTCCAAAAGCTGTCATGGCTTGTTCCAGCATATTTGGATAATAGTTAGAAGAGATCGGATTCCAGGGCGCTAAGGCTCCCTCACGAAGAGTCTTACTAGCATCTGGTACGACTAAGTCCGTATCAACCTCTAGCTTGATTCCCAAACCATCACACTCACTACATGAACCAAACGGTGCATTGAAGGAGAAGAGACGAGGTTCTAACTCTGGAACTGTAAAACCACAGACTGGACAAGCATAGTGTTCTGAGAAGAGCAACTCTGAATCATCCATAGTATCGATAACCACATAACCTTCTGCGATACGAAGGGCTGCTTCAATCGAATCGAAGAGACGACTACGGATACCTTCTTTGATAATGATACGGTCTACCACCACATCGATGTTGTGTTGCTTATTCTTTTCAAGTTCAGGAACTTCAGTCACGTCGTAGACAACTCCATCGACACGGACACGGACGTAACCATCCTTTTGAATTTTTTCAATCAGCGTCTTATGCTGCCCCTTTTTCTTACGAATAACAGGAGCCAAAATCTGCAGACGCTGGCGCTCTGGCAATTCCAAAACCTTGTCTACGATCTGTTCGACAGACGAAGCTTTGATAGCCCCATGTCCATTGATACAGTAGGGTATTCCTACACGAGCATAGAGAAGACGTAGATAATCGTTGATTTCCGTCGTTGTTCCAACCGTCGAACGAGGATTTTTACTGGTCGTTTTCTGGTCAATGGAAATGGCAGGGCTGAGACCATCGATAGAATCCACATCTGGCTTTTCCATATTGCCCAAGAACTGACGAGCATAGGCTGACAGACTCTCAACGTAGCGACGTTGCCCTTCTGCATAAAGGGTATCAAAGGCCAAACTAGACTTCCCAGATCCAGATAGTCCCGTCACCACAACTAGTTTGTCACGCGGAATTTCCACATCTATATTTTTTAAATTATGGGCGCGAGCCCCATGGATGACAATCTTATCTTGCATGTTACTTCTTTCTAGTCCATTGTTGCTTTCCATTATACCAAAAAAAGTGAAATTCTATTACCAAAAAAGCCGATTTTATAGTATAATAGTACGGTGTCAAAAATCACTGAAACACGGATTAGATTAGGAAAGGATAAGAGATATGAAGCAAGTCTTTATCTCAACAACAACTGAATTTAAAGAGATTGATACGCTCCAGCCGGGCACTTGGATCAATCTCGTCAATCCTACACAAAGCGAATCGATGGAAATCGCCTCGGCCTTTGATATTGATATCGCCGATCTCCGTGCACCGCTCGATGCGGAAGAGATGTCACGTATCACCATCGAAGATGAGTACACCTTGATTATCGTAGACGTCCCAATAACAGAGGAAAGAAATAACCAGACCTACTATGTGACTATTCCCTTGGGGATTATCATCACAGAAGAGGCTATTATTACCACTTGCTTGGAGCCTCTCCCACTTCTTGATGTCTTTATCAATCGTAGGCTTCGAAATTTCTATACCTTCATGCGTTCGCGCTTCATCTTCCAAATCCTCTACCGCAATGCGGAGATTTACCTAACCGCCCTTCGTTCAATCGAACGTAAGAGTGAGCAGATTGAGAGCCAACTTCATAAATCTACTCGAAACGAAGAATTGATTGAACTCATGGAGTTGGAAAAGACTATCGTCTACTTCAAAGCTTCACTTAAGACAAATGAGCGCGTGATTAAAAAATTGACCAGCGCAACTAGCAATATCAAGAAATATCTCGAAGACGAAGACTTACTGGAAGATACCTTGATTGAAACGCAACAGGCCATCGAGATGGCGGACATCTATGGAAACGTCCTTCACTCTATGACAGAAACCTTCGCTTCTATCATTTCAAACAACCAGAACAATATCATGAAAACCTTGGCACTTGTGACTATCGTTATGTCCATCCCGACCATGATTTTCTCAGCCTACGGAATGAACTTTAAGGATAATGAAATTCCTTTAAACGGAGAACCGCATGCTTTCTGGCTCATCGTCTTTATCGCCTTTGCTATGAGTGTTTCTCTCACTCTTTACCTCATCCATAAAAAATGGTTCTAAACAGGAGTTATTATGTCACAGATTGATTTAAAAGAATTAACAAAGAAAAACCAGGAATTTATCCATATTGCAACCCAGCAATTTCTCAAGGACGGAAAAACAGATGCTGAAATCAAGGCTATCCTTGAAGAAGTCATTCCTCATATCCTTGAAGAACAACCAAAAGGAGTGACAGCTCGTTCTATCTACGGAGCACCAACTCACTGGGCTCATAGTTTCAGCGAAAAAGAGCAGTACGAAAAAGAACATCCAAAAGAAAACGACGATCCAAAATTGATGATGTTGGATTCAGCCCTTTTCATCACAGGACTATTTGCAGTAGTTAGCGCCTTGATGAGCTTCTTCTCAAACCAACCTGTGGCCTACGGATTGGTAACACTTATCAGTGTAGGAGCCTTTGGTGGAGTTGCCTTTTACCTGCTCTACCACTTCATCTACCGCTACTACGGACCAGATACTGACCGTAGCCAACGTCCTCCATTCTGGAAATCACTTTTGGTTATGTTAGCAACCATGTTTGCATGGGTCTTTATCCTCTTCTTGAGTAACTTCCTTCCACAAGCCATCAACATCAGTCTACCACCTCTTGTTTTGTTGGTCATCGGAGGAGCTCTCCTTGCCCTCCGTTTCTACCTCAAAAAACGCTTCAACATTAAGAGTGCAAGTGCAGGACCTGCTAGATATTAAGATAAACAAAAAAGTAGTGTGTTTTGTAGACAGACTACTTTTATTATGGCTCCAAAGTATTTTTTGATTCTCCAAAGAAAAGTAGCTACATTTTCTAAAAACGTTCTAATGTAAAGGCTTCCCTTAGAATCCCAAGGTTTTATCCTTGAATTCAAGTTGTTTTTCTGTTATGCTAATAAAGTAATAAGGAGAAATATATATGACTAAACAGAGAATTAATCAAATTGTTGGTTCAATTGGTGCCTTTATCGGGATTATTGTATTTATAGCCTACATCCCCCAAATTTTTGCCAATTTACAAGGGAACAAAGCTCAACCATTCCAACCTTTATCAGCAGCAGTCTCTTGCTTAATCTGGGTCATTTATGGATGGACAAAAGAGCCTAAGAAAGACTGGATTCTAATCATTCCAAACTCAGCCGGGGTTATCCTTGGCGGACTGACTTTCCTTACTGCTCTATAAGAATACAACTACTATAAAAAGCAACCACACGATTGGTTGCTTTTTGCTTACTTTCTTGATCTAAAAGCCTTCTTCTGGCTCTAATTCTTGTTGTTCCCCCTCATCTTTTGTGATAAAATAAGCTCAATCTATTTCTAGGAGGATGAGATATGATTTCTACTATTGGTATTATTAGTTTATCTAGTGGCATTATCGGAGAGGACTTTGTCAAACATGAAGTGGACTTGGGTATCCAACGTCTCAAGGACTTAGGACTCAAGCCTATCTTTTTACCTAATTCACTAAAAGGCTTAGACTTTGTAAAAGAACATCCTGAAGCTCGTGCAGAGGATTTGATTCAAGCCTTTTCTGATGATAGTATCGACATGATCCTATGCGCCATCGGTGGAGACGATACCTATCGCTTACTACCTTATCTTTTTGAAAATGACCAACTACAAAAGGTTATCAATCAAAAAATGTTTCTTGGCTTCTCAGATACAACCATGAACCATCTCATGTTGCATAAACTGGGAATCAAGACTTTTTACGGCCAATCATTTCTAGCAGACATTTGTGAGTTAGACAAAGAAATGTTGCCATATAGCCTCCACTACTTCAAAGAATTGATTGAGACGGGAAGAATCTCGGAAATTCGCCCTAGTGACGTTTGGTATGAGGAAAGAACTGACTTCAGTCCCAAAGCTTTGGGAACTCCTCGTGTCAGCCATGCAAATACAGGTTTTGACTTGTTACAAGGCAATGCTAAGTTCGAGGGGGAAATCCTCGGCGGTTGCCTCGAATCCCTCTACGATATCTTTGACAACTCTCTACACGCAGATAGCACAGACCTTTGCCAAAAATACAAACTTTTTCCTGACTTATCCGACTGGAAAGGAAAAATCCTATTGCTAGAAACAAGTGAAGAAAAGCCTGAACCTGATGATTTCAAAAAAATGTTGCAGGCTATAAAAGAAACCGGGATATTTGAAGTCATTAGTGGACTCTTGGTCGGAAAACCTATGGATGAAACCTTCTATGACGACTATAAGGAGGCTTTAATGGACACCATTGATAGCAATATCCCGATTGTCTATAATCTAAACGTTGGCCATGCCACACCAAGAGCAATTGTTCCCTTTGGAGTTCACGCGTATGTGGACGCAACGGAGCAAGTCATTCGCTTTGACTATAACAAAGAAAGCTGAGATGAATTTCTCAGCTTTTTCTCATTATCATTACTGGCATTTTCATCACATACTACTGATAGCTAAAATGATCAAGGAAAGACTGTTCCCTAACATGTGAACAAGTAGGGGATAGTAAATATTCTCCTTTTCTTTCACATAAATAATAGAAAAGGCAAGGCCCCCACCTAGGTAACCGACTGCACCGATCCACTCTGATAAAGACAAACTGTGCATATGAGTAAGCGCAAAGGCAAGGCCGACCAAAAAGACACTCAGCCAAGTTGGCAGATTTTTCCTCAAATATTTCAATAAAATTTGACGGAAAAAGAGCTCTTCCACCAAAGGTCCAATGATACAGGCGAAAACCGCTATCAGTATTGGTTGCTCTTGAAAGGTGCTTTGAATATTCGACTGGTTTAGACCTTGTCCGACCAGCCCCAAAAACTGCCTCAACATCTCTGATACAAAACCAAAGACAACAGTCATCAGAATAAGAAAGAGCCAGCCTTTTAAAACGCCAAAGAAAAATTTTCTTTTAGAATTTCTAACCTCTTCCCACTTTTGGAGCAATAGGAACTTAAATAAGAAGCAACCATACACAAACATGATGGTATAGACCAAATAAGTCCCTGCAGAAGAAGGCAATGGAGCATCAAATACTCGTATACCATCAAAAACAAAGAGAACTGTATAGAATATCGCAAAAATCAGAATTCCCTTATTTTTGTTAGACATCATTTCCCTTCCATTCACAATTATTCTCATGGTCATCAACTAGCCCTGCAGCTTGTAGAAATGACAAAACTGCTACGGGACCTGTAAACTTGAAACCTCGTTTTTTGAGATCCTTAGATAATGTCTCAGACAAGGTTGTTCTGGCTGGTGCTTGAGCATAGTCAGGTACATCATTCACAATCGTCTTCCCACCGACAAAAGACCAAAGATAAGCATCAAAAGTTCCGAATTCTGCCTGAACTTGTAGAAAGGCCTGAGCGTTGGCCCGCGTCGCAAATATCTTGGCACGATTGCGGATGATGGATGGATTATCCATCAAAGCTTCCAATTCTTCATCAGTCATGTCTGCAACACCTTGAACTTGATAGTCATGAAAAGCTTGACGAAAGGCTTGGCGTTTATTGAGTACCGTTTCCCAAGATAGCCCCGCCTGATAAGTCTCCATACAGAGCAACTCAAAAAGTGCTTGGTCATCATGAAGGGGCTGGCCCCACTCCTCATCGTGGTAGGCTACATATAGCGGATTGGTCATCTTAACCCACGAACAACGTTTTGGCATAGAAATCTCCTATTTCACCAACATCTTAAGAGCTGACTTGATATAGTTCTCTGCTGTATCCGTCGTCCCTTCAAAGAATTTCTTGATTTTCTTGAGCTCTGTTGCCTTGTAGCCCAGTGCCAACATGGCTTCCATAGCTTCTTCCAGTTCTTGGTTGTCGCTGCCAGATGGAACTGCAGCCTTAGCAGGGAGGTCGTCCCCTGCCACAACCACCTTACCTTCTAGATCCAATACCATCTGTTGGGCTGTTTTCTTACCGATTTTAGGGAACTTGGTCAAGTAGGTGATGTTCTTGGTCTCGATAGCTTGAACAAGCCCTGCATTGTCATCAGCTGCGATGATGGCAAGAGCGGAAACAGGACCAATGCCTGATACAGAAATCAAGCTGAGAAAGAGTTTCTTCTCATCTTCCGAGCGAAAACCGTAAAGGAGATGAGCATCTTCGCGAACGACTTGATGCACATAGATTTGTGCTTCTTGGTTGACTTGCCCTGAGTAGGCATAAGGGTTAGCTACGTGCAGGATGTAGCCGATACCGTTAGCTTCTAGAACGATGTATTTAGCAGTAATTTTGGTAATAATACCCTTTAGATATTCGTACATAATTTTCCCTTCAATTTATACTCAATGAAAATCAAATCTAAACTAGGAAGCTAACCGTAGGCATAACTTGAGTCAGGCAAGGTAAGGCTGACGCAGTTTAGAGAGATTGCCGAAGAGTATTAGTATTTTCCTAGCTCTCGGATGCTAGTATGATTTTCCTGAATGCGACGGAACATCTTTTCCATGTCTGACTTGGTAAAGTGGACCAAAACAGGGCGTCCGTGTGGACAGTTGTAGGGGTTGTCACATTGGGAAAGCTGATAGAGGAGTTGCCTAGCTGAGTGGTCATCGATACGATGATTGGCCTTGATAGACCGCTTGCAGGACATCATAATGGCCAACTCTGCTCTGTATTTCTTGATCGAAACTTCCTTGGTTAAAAGGAGCATGTCGCACATCTCATAGATTCCAGACTCGATTTCCTCCTCTGCCATCCAAATAGGATGTTCCCGTAGGATAAATTGATTCTCCCCGTACTCTGCTAGAAAGACGCCTACTTCCTCTAAAAGAGACATTCTTTCCTTGAGACGAAGGGCATCATCCGCAGGAAATTCAAAAATATAAGGCACTAGGAGTTGCTGCTGGCTCTGGTCAACATTGCCAATGCTCTCACGGTACTCCTCATACTTAACCCGTTCCTGAGCCGCGTGCTGATCTATGATGTAGAGCCCATCTCGACCTTGGGCAAAGAGATAGGTTCCATGCATCTGACCGAAAAATTCCAACTCTGGGAAGCTTGAAGATTCTTCTCGCTCCAGCTTATCATAAGCCTTATCCAGACTAGCTAGGTCTAGCTCTGGATGGTCTAGTTGGTCATAGCTAGCAGGCTTTCTCTCTGCAAAATGCAGTTTAGCTGGTTTAGTCATCTGATCCAAAGTTTCCTTAGCAAACAAGGTCAAATCCTGTCTTTCTTCCGTCAGGTTCACCTGATGGTCTGCCACCTCAGCTTGAGGCGGTCTTGTCAGCTCCGTTTGCTCGTAGTAAAGATTATTTTCTTTAAGTGGGAGAATGGTTTGCTCTACTTTTTCACGATTGCGTACGGTAGACTTTGCAAGATTTTCCAAGGCATCTGGAATCAAGGCCTGTTCCTTTAGACTCTTTGCGATAGCTTCTGAAACCAGTGCCATCAGCTCTCTTTCCTTGGAAATTCGCACCTCTTGCTTGGTTGGATGCACATTGACATCCGCTAGATAAGGGTCAATATGGATATGAATGACAGCCAGTGGAAAACGCCCCACCATGAGCTTACTGCCATAACCGTCAAGAATAGCACGATTGAGTAAAAAGTTCTTGATATAACGGCCATTGATGAAGAGGCTGATATAGTTACGATTAGCCCGCGTCAATTCCGGCAAGGACACAAAACCAGAAATTTCAAAGTCTAGGTCAGAATTCTCAATCTCAACCATCTTTTTGGCACTAGCTAAACCATAAATCCCAGCAATGGCTTGACGCAGTTGACCCGTACCAGCTGTTCGTGTCATTTCCTTGCCATCGCTAATCAGGCTAAAAGAAATCTCCGGATGGGCTAGCCCCAGACGATTGACAATATCAATGATATGAGACAACTCTGCCTGCTGGCTCTTCATATACTTGAGACGAGCCGGTGTGTTGAAAAAGAGGTCTTCCACACAAACCTTAGTCCCCACAGGACTGGTCGCTGGAATGATTTCCTCAACTTCTCCCCCACGAGCCACTAGCTTGGTCCCGTGACTGGCACCATCCACCGCTGTCAACAAAGTCAATACACTGACAGATGCGATAGAAGGCAGAGCTTCACCACGAAAACCGAGGGTCCGAATCCGAAAAAGATCCGCTTGATTCTTTATCTTACTAGTGGCATGACGACGGAGAGCCAACTCGACTTCATCGTGGGCAATCCCGTGACCATTATCTGTTATTTGGATTTTCTTAAGACCAGCTTCTTCAATCTCAACGATAATCTGGCTAGAGCCAGCATCGATAGCATTTTCAACTAATTCTTTGACAACGCTAGCAGGACGTTCGATGACTTCTCCTGCTGCAATCTGGTTGGCCAATACTTCTGGCAATTCAATAATATGAGACATCTTTCAGCCCCTTTCTTAACTATTTTTATCTATTTCTCTGAAAATAAGCTAGTGCTATTATACCATATTTCACTCGTTTCCAAAAAAGTCCAAGCAGCAACTTTCTTCCCGATTTTACTAGGTTATTTACCAAGTTTGTGGTACAATAGGTAGAAACAATATTTTATAAAGGAGAAAAGACACATGCACATTTTTGATGAGCTAAAAGAGCGTGGTTTGATTTTTCAAACGACTGATGAAGAAGCTTTGCGTAAAGCCCTAGAAGAAGGTCAAGTTTCTTATTATACTGGCTACGATCCAACTGCTGACAGCCTTCACCTAGGCCACCTTGTCGCAATCTTGACAAGTCGTCGCTTGCAGTTAGCAGGTCACAAACCTTATGCGCTCGTTGGCGGTGCTACAGGTCTCATCGGAGATCCGTCCTTCAAAGATGCTGAGCGTAGTCTCCAAACAAAAGACACAGTAGATGGCTGGGTCAAGTCTATCCAAGGACAACTTTCTCGCTTTCTTGATTTTGAAAATGGTGAAAATAAAGCTGTCATGGTCAACAACTACGACTGGTTTGGCAGCATCAGCTTCATTGACTTCCTCCGTGATATCGGAAAATACTTCACTGTCAACTACATGATGAGCAAGGAGTCTGTTAAAAAACGGATTGAAACAGGGATTTCTTACACAGAGTTTGCCTACCAAATCATGCAAGGTTACGACTTCTTTGTCCTTAACCAAGAGCACAATGTAACCCTCCAAATCGGTGGATCTGACCAATGGGGAAATATGACAGCTGGTACAGAATTGCTTCGTCGTAAGGCTGACAAAACTGGTCACGTAATCACTGTTCCACTCATCACAGACGCAACTGGTAAGAAATTTGGTAAATCTGAAGGGAACGCTGTTTGGCTTAACCCTGAAAAGACTTCTCCATACGAAATGTACCAATTCTGGATGAATGTTATGGACGCTGATGCTGTTCGCTTCTTGAAGATTTTTACCTTCTTGTCACTGGATGAGATTGAAGAGATCCGTAAACAGTTTGAAGCAGCACCACACGAACGCTTGGCTCAAAAAGTCCTCGCTCGTGAAGTCGTAACACTTGTCCACGGAGAAGAAGCCTACAAAGAAGCTCTCAACATCACTGAGCAACTCTTTGCAGGAAACATCAAAAACCTTTCTGTCAAAGAGCTTAAACAAGGACTTCGTGGTGTACCAAACTATCAAGTACAAGCAGATGAAAATCACAACATCGTTGAACTTCTTGTATCTTCTGGCGTGGTTAACTCAAAACGCCAAGCCCGTGAAGACGTACAAAATGGAGCTATCTACGTCAACGGCGACCGTATCCAAGACCTTGACTATGTCTTAGGGGATAACGATAAATTAGAGAACGAACTCACTGTTATCCGCCGCGGTAAGAAGAAATACTTTGTATTGACTTACTAAATTGTTAAACATTTACCTATAAACAAAGGAGTTACCCTCGAGAAAGGTAACTCCTTTTTGCTGTGAATAGTCCCCCACCTATCCCTTAATAGACAGGCTACGCAGTACAATGCGCAAGGTTGTTAGATTATGTAAGATAGAGAGATTTGAAGGACTGAGCCAATTAAATAAGCCAAAGCCAATCAAACTACTATTTACGACAACGGTATCTTGAATATTCTTCTTGATGAGTGTTTGCAAAGATGATGATAGCGAATCCAACTCTTGGAAGAAATCCAAACGATTATCTAACAATAAGATATCACTCATCTGCTTAGAAATATCTGCACTCTCATTCATCACCACACCGATATCTGATAGGGTTAGAGCAGCTGAGTCATTCAAGCCATCTCCAACCATCAAAATAGTGTGACCTGCTTTCTGCAGTTCCTCTACTAACTCAAATTTTCCATCAGGTTTCAAGTCTGTATAGACCTGATCAAAGGGCAAATCTTTGACTAATTCCTCTGTTCTAACCAAGGTGTCCCCTGTTGCCAGAATCAATTTTTTCCCTTGTGCCTTAAGTTTCTCCAAGGCTGCTTTTGCTTCTTTTCTCAAAGGAGTATGAATACAGAACATTCCAATCAATTCATTCTGATAAGCCAAGAATAAGAGATTGTAGTGACTCTTGTACTCTTCAATTAAAGCATTTTGTTCTGAACTGATATGAATCTGCTCATCCTGCATCAAGACATAATTCCCAATAAGAACTGGTTGGCCATCTATATGAGATTTGATCCCCTTGCTTGCGATATATTGGAGTTTCCCATGCATTTCCTCATGTTCAATTCCCTCTATCTCAGCTTGCTTGACGATAGCATTAGCAATAGGATGATAAATGTGTTCCTCAAGACAGGCACTGATTCTGAGAATATCTTCCTCACTATAGTTCCCAAAAGGTAACACCTTTTCAACTATAGGATAACTAGTTGTGATTGTTCCCGTCTTATCAAACAAGAAAGTATCAACTTCCAGATATTTCTCCAGAACATCCCCATCCTTAATCACCATTTCACGATTCAACCCTTCCTTGATAGCTGTCAAATAAGCTACAGGAGTAGAGATTTTCAAAGCGCAGGAGAAATCGACCAATAGGAAAGAAATAGCCTTCGAAAAAGAACCTGTCAATAGGTAAGTCAGCCCAGCCCCCAAGAAATTATATTTGACGACCTTGTCCGCCATTTTGATGAAATAGCGTTGTTTCGTTTTCTTGTTTTCTTCAGATTTCTTCATCAACTCAATCAGTTGTAAAATCCGGCTGTTCATCTGATTATCGGTTACACGAATGCGTAACTCTCCAGTTTCTAATACTGTATTTGCACAAACCAAATCAGACTCTCTTTTTTCAACTGGAAAACTCTCTCCCGTCAAGGAACTTTCATTGACCATACCTAAACCTGAAACTACTTGTCCATCAAACAGAATTTCATTTCCTTGAGATAGGACCAAGACGTCTCCTATTTGAACATCGGAACTCTTGATACTAACAACCGTATCGCCCTGTACTAGGAATACATCGCTCTCTTTTGCAAGAAGACTCTGTTCTAAATCTGTTGCAGTTTTTTTCAAGGACCACTGATCTAAATGATTCCCCAAATCAAGCATAAACATGATATTGCTAGCCGTCTTGGATTGGTTCATAAACAAGGACAATAAAATCGCCGAACAGTCCAAGACTTCCATTGTTAGTTCCTTACGCGCTAGTGTTTGATAGGCTTCTCTAATATAGCCAAAGGCCTGATAACAAGTCCATATATAGCGAATAGGATACGGCACAAAACTACGAAAAAGTATACGCTTAATCGCTGCACCTGAAACAATAGAATAAGCACTCTCTTCTCTACGAATGGGAAGAGTCATCAACTCAGAAACTTTCCCTTTATCAATTCTTTTTAAAAAGGCTTCTGCATTATCTAATACAGAAAAGCCTTCTTTTATACGTAGAGTAAAGTGCTGTTGATCCATGTAAAACTGGATAGACTCAATCCCCTTTTCATCTCTCGCCAAGGAACGAAGATAGTCTTGAATATCCAAGGTGAGTGAAAAAGAAGATGATAGTCGGATATGTTGGTATCCTCTATGTAGCACTTTAAAAGACATATTATTCTCCTATAAGGCTATCTAATTGCTCTTCTTTTTTCTCTTGCTCGTACAAATATTTAGCATCTTGCAAGACATCGTCTCCATGTTGCTTCACGACAGAAACAGATGCATCTAGCCCGTCTTTCAACTTGTAAGCCTTAGCCAAAGCTTTAGAATAACCTTTTTTAGCTTCCTTACTTGCTAAGATTTTCAAACCAAGGGTACCAAATGCGACACCACCCAAAAAGAGTGATGATTTTTTCGCAACTTTTGCAACGCTTAATACTTCTTTTAACATACTTATTTCCTCCTTATCATTATTATATAGCAATTTAGATATAAAAGCAATTTTATTCTATAAATTGGAGAATTAGTTTTATTTCTACTGAATCTCCCATCTACTTATTCCTAAAGTTGCTTTCATTTGCCTCTTTTGATACACTTAAACTATGAATACAAACCTCAAACCTAAACTCCAGCGCTTCGCTTCTGCGACTGCCTTTGCCTGTCCTATCTGTCGAGAAAATCTGACCTTGGTAGAATCTAGTCTTAAATGTGAGAATCGGCATTCTTTTGACCTGGCAAAATTCGGCTATGTCAATCTAGCCCCTCAAATCAAGCAATCCGCTAATTACGACAAGGAAAATTTTCAAAACCGTCAACGAATCCTAGAAGCTGGCTTTTATCAAGCTATTTTAGAGGCCGTCTCTGATTTACTTTCAAACTCAAAAAATGCCAAAACAATTTTAGATATCGGTTGTGGCGAAGGATTCTATTCTCGCAAACTCCAAGAAAGTCATCCTGACAAAACCTTCTATGCCTTTGATATTTCCAAAGATTCCGTCCAAATCGCTGCCAAGAGTGAACCCAACTGGGCAGTCAATTGGTTCGTTGGGGACCTTTCTCGCCTTCCTCTGCAAGATGCCAGTATGGATATCTTACTTGATCTCTTTTCCCCTGCCAATTACGGAGAATTTCGTCGCGTTTTATCCAAAGACGGTATCTTGATAAAGGTTATTCCAACTAAAAATCACCTCAAGGAAATCCGTCAGAAGGTACAAGACCAGCTGACAAAGAAGGATTATTCAAACCAAGATATCAAAAAACACTTCCAAGAACACTTCAGCATCCAATCTAGTCAGATTGCTTCCTTGACCAAGTCTATCACAGCAGAGCAACGCCAAGCCCTGCTCAGCATGACACCCCTCCTCTTTCACGTTAACCAAAGCAAGATTGATTGGAGCCAACTGACAGAGATCACCATCGAAGCAGAGATTCTTGTCGGGAAAGCCCTGTAAACTAGTTTATGAGATAAAACCAAGCCCGCACCTCTTCTTGAGATGCGGGTTTAAAACACGATTTTTCACTGTCTTTCCGAAAAGTATAAAAAATTTTGACCTCTCCATTTATTTTCGATTTGAAATGACAAATTTATCAATAAATAGCAAGTGATATAAGGCAAGTGATGCCCCATAACAACATCCATGAAAAGAGATTTCTTGATGAGTCAGTGGAAACGAAGAACTATTACCCACATAAAGGCATGACCAAATTACAAGAAGAATCCAAAATAAATCAGTCCATTTATATTTTGAAAAATATTTTTTCCACATAAGAACACCTTCTTTCTTTACTATAATACTATTATAATACTGTTTGTAAACGAATACAAGAAATTTGAGGTAACAGCTAATAAGAACCTGAGGTTTAAAGGTAATACAACCAGCCTTCTTAGTGTTCTCTAGGTCTGATTTTTAAGTCTAGAAATTATTGACAAATTATTTTTTCTTTTGAGACCAGTCACCCTCAAATCCACAACATTAAAAAAAGCGAATTTCAATTGAAACTCGCTTTTTTGCTAGATAGTGTAATAACTATTAAATTGTATATCTTAGTTCAAGTGCCAGATATCTTCATTATACTGAGCGATTGTACGGTCAGATGAGAAGAATCCTGCTTTAGAAATGTTAACGATAACTTTATCCAACCATGCGTCACGGTCTTCGTAGTCAGCAAGCATTTGCTCTTTCACTTTGATGTAATCTTCCAAGTCAAGAAGAGTCATGAACCAGTCTTTGTTGATTAATTCGTTATAAAGACGTTCCAAGCGTTCAATCTTACCAACTGCAAGAACAGCGTCGCTCACGATAAAGTCAACCAATGGTTTGATAGCTTCACGAGCGTAGAATTCGCTTGATTTGTAAGCTGATTTAGCGTAAAGGTCGATAACAGTTTCTGAATCTTCACCGAAGATGTAGATGTTTTCGTCGCCAACCAACTCAGCGATTTCCACATTAGCTCCGTCCATAGTACCAAGAGTCAAAGCTCCGTTCAACATGAATTTCATGTTACCAGTACCTGAAGCTTCTTTAGAAGCAAGTGAAATTTGTTCTGAGATATCACATGCTGGGATAAGGAAGCTTGCTGCAGTAACGTTGTAGTTTTCAACCATAACTACTTGCAAGTGTGGAGCTACTGCTGGATCGTTAGCAATCACTTCTGACATGCAAAGGATCAAGTGGATGATATCTTGAGCGATTGTGTAGGCTGGAGCTGCTTTACCACCAAAGAAGACTGTGATTGGACGAGCAGGGATGTTACCAGCTTTGATATCAAGGTATTTGTGAATCACGTACAAAGCGTTCATTTGTTGGCGTTTGTACTCGTGAAGACGTTTGATTTGGATATCAAAGATAGAGTTTGGATTGATTTCTACACCTTGGTGTTCTTTCAAGTGACGAGCCAATTTACGTTTGTTGTGAGATTTGATGCTTTCCAATTTTTCTTTGACAGCTGCTTTATCTTCATAAGACAAGAGTTTTTCAAGCTCATCTGCTTCATGGTGCCAACCATCTCCAAGAATCTCATCCAAGTAGTGAGACAATCTTGGGTTAGCATGCATGAGCCAACGACGGAAAGTAATACCGTTTGTTTTGTTGTTGAATTTTTCTGGGTAAAGGTCATAGAAGGCTTTCAACTCAGAATTTTTCAAGATTTCAGTATGAAGTGCCGCTACCCCGTTAACACTGTATCCGTAGTGGATATCCATGTGAGCCATGTGAACACGTCCGCTCTCATCGATAATTTGAACAGCTGGATCTTTGTATTCTGCTTTCACGCGACGGTCCAATTCTTTGATGATTGGTACCAAGTGAGGAACCACTTCTTCCAAGAATTCAAGAGGCCATTTTTCAAGGGCTTCAGCAAGGATTGTGTGGTTTGTGTAAGCAGTCATGCTACGAACGATTGAGATTGCTTCGTCAAGCTCGATACCACGTGCTGTCAACAGACGGATCAATTCAGGGATAACCATTGATGGGTGAGTGTCGTTGATTTGGACAACTGCGTAGTCAGCAAGGTCATGCAAGTTGCTTCCTTTTTCGATTGCTTCGTCGATGATCAATTGCGCACCGTTTGAAACCATGAAGTATTGTTGGAAGATACGGAGCAATTCACCTTGACGGTCACTATCATCTGGGTAAAGGAAGAGAGTCAAGTTGCGAGCGATATCTGTCTTGTCAAAGTTGATACCATCTTTAATAATAGAAGAATCAACTGAATCCAAGTCAAACAAACGCAAGCGGTTTTTAGTTGCTGTCTCATAACCAGTAACATCAATATCATAAAGAGTTGATGTCAAAGTAAAGTCTGCAAATGGTACTCGGTAGCTACGGCTTGAGCGAACCAACCAGTTTTGCTCTGTCAACCATGCATTTGGAATTGTTTCTTGTTGGTTGTTTTTAAGAACTTGTTGGAAAAGACCAAAGTGGTAGTTAAGACCAACACCGTCACCGTTCAAACCAAGAGTAGCAATTGAGTCGATAAAGCAGGCAGCCAAACGTCCCAAACCACCATTACCAAGAGATGGTTCCAATTCAACTTCTTCAACTTCAATCAAGTCTTTACCTGCAGCTGCAAGTTCTTTTTTAACATCGTTGTAAAGACCAAGGTTGATCAAGTTGTTTGACAAGAGTTTACCAATCAAGAACTCAGCTGAGATATAGTAAACTTTTTTCTTACCAGTGTTCACTGGTTTTTGGCTGCTTGCAAGCTTGCTGTAGTTAAGAAGAGCAAGGTAGAGCTCTTCATTGCTACATTCTGCGATAGATTTATTGTAACGATTTTGTACAAATTCTTGTAGTGATAACATGTTTAGTTGTCTCCTGATTATTGTCTTATTTCTTTAATTCTACCAAATTTTCATTGATACGGCGATAAATTGTAGTCAAGTCAAGCAAAGTTTCTTCGACAGCAGGAGTCAATTGTTCCTCTGTCATACGCCATGACCAGTTTCCACCAAGAGTAGATGGGAAGTTCATACGAGCTGAACCATCCAACTCTAGCAAATCTTGCATAGTGGCAATCGTCATGAAACTTACTGATGCGAAGGCTGTACGAAGCATAGCATGCACCACTGTTTCGTACTCTTTACGGTTTGTGTAGCGAGCCATATACTCACGAGTTGGATCATCAATCTCATCACGGTACCAACCAAGAACAGTGTTGTTATCGTGTGTTCCTGTATACATAACTGAGTTTGCTGGTGCCAAGTGTGGGCTGTCGATACTTTCGTGTTCTGGATTGAAAGCAAATTGAAGGACTTTCATTCCTGGGAATCCAGTGCGCTCACGAAGCTCGATGACTTCATCAGTCATGAATCCAAGGTCTTCTGCGATGATGTTCAAGTCACCAAGTTCTTCTTTAACAGCTGCAAAGAGTTTGTAATCAGGTCCTTTCACCCATTTACCAGGTGCCGCTGTTTCAGAACCCGCAGGAATTTCCCAGTAAGACTCAAATCCACGGAAGTGGTCGATACGCACGATGTCGTAAATCTTAAAGCTTTCACGCAAGCGTTCAATCCACCATTTGTAACCATCGCGATCCATTGCTTCCCAGTCATAGATTGGGTTACCCCAAAGCTGACCAGTCGCAGAAAACTCATCTGGTGGGCATCCTGCGATGCAAGTTGCTTTCCCGTTTTCATCTGTTTTAAAGAGGTGTGGATTTGCCCACATATCGCTTGAATCTTCCGCTACATAGATTGGCATATCACCGACAATCTCGATGTGGTTTTCGTTAGCGTATGCTTTCAATTTCAACCATTGTTTGAAGAAAAGGTATTGGGTTACGCGGTGGTAAACAAGCTTGTCAGCTAATTTCTCACGGTAGCTTTCAAGAGTTGAAGCTTTACGAGCACGGGCATCTGCATCTGGCCATTCTGTCCAAGCAAGATTATCAAAATGCTCCTTGATAGCCATATACTCTGCAAATAGTTCAAGCCATGATTGATTTTCTTGAGCAAATTTTTCGAAGTCTTTGACATCTCCGACTTCAAGGAAACGTTTGACAGCTTTCTCTAGAAGTGGACGACGTGCATAGTAGATTTTAGCGTAGTCAACTTCAGTTGGGTTGCTACCAAAGTCCACACCTTCAAGATCACTTGCTTCCAACAGACCTTGCTCCACCAAGATATCAAGATCGATAAAGTGAGTATTACCTGCAAAAGCTGAGAATGATTGGTAAGGAGAATCTCCATAGCTAGTTGTTCCCAATGGAAGGATTTGCCAGTAGCGTTGCTTAGTGCGAACCAAGAAGTCAACGAAATCATAGGCGCTTTGACCAAATGATCCGATTCCGTAAGCCCCTGGAAGTGATGAGATGTGCATCAACACACCACTTTGACGTTTTTTCATAATAGCACCTCAAGTGTTTGTAGTTAAATATTTCATTTTTACAAGCGCAAACGTTTGCGCCAAGTAAAGTATAACCCATTTCAAAAAGAAATGCAAGCGTTTCAACAAAAAACTTTTCAATTTATTTACTTTATAGCTTTTTTAAAAAACTATATTCTTATTTTTTCACCTCTACAAAAACATCTACAAACTATGCAAACGTTTCCCTTCAATTATTTTTGAATTGAAATTTATATGATTTCATCCTTTCCTTCCTATTATATAACCAATTTTAGAGATTAACCAGTTACAAGCTTTTTAAATTTTTTTCAAAAAACGCTTGCAACCGTTTTCTGTTTGTGCTATACTAAGTTCATAAGAGAAAACGTTTGCGTTTCCTTGAAATCAAAATTTGTTATTCTTTAGGAGGAATACACTATGTCAACTAAATTCATGAAGAGCGCAGCTGTACTTGGTACTGCTACTCTTGCTAGCTTACTTTTAGTAGCTTGTGGAAGCAAAACTGCTGATAAAACTGCTGACTCTGGTTCATCAGAAGCGAAAGAAATCACTTTCTACGTTGAAGATCAATATAAAGCTTTTGCAGAATCAGCTGCCAAAGCTTACGAAAAAGAAGCTGGTGTAAAAGTTACTATTAAAACAGGGGACCAATTAGGTGGACTTGACAATCTTTCACTTGATAACCAATCAGGTAAAGCTGCTGACGTCATGATGGCACCATACGACCGTGTAGGTAGCCTTGGTACTGACGGACAACTTTCAGAAGTTACTTTGAGTGACGGTGCTAAAACAGACGATACTACTAAATCTCTTGTAACTGTTGGTGGTAAAGTTTATGGGGCTCCAGCCGTTATCGAGTCACTTGTTATGTACTATAACAAAGACTTAGTGAAAGAAGCTCCTAAGACATTTGCTGACTTGGAAGAACTTGCTAAAGATAGCAAATATGCCTTCGCTGGTGAAGACGGAAAAACTACTGCTTTCCTAGCTGACTGGACTAACTTCTACTACGCATATGGACTTCTTGCTGGTAACGGTGCCTACGTGTTTGGACAAAACGGTAAAGACCCTAAAGATATTGGTCTTGCTAACGATGGTGCTATTGCAGGTATCAACTATGCTAAAACTTGGTATGACAAATGGCCTAAAGGTATGCAAGATACTGAAGGTGCTGGAAACTTGATCCAAACTCAATTCCAAGAAGGTAAAACAGCTGCTATCATTGATGGACCTTGGAAAGCTCAAGCATTCAAAGATGCTAAAGTAAACTACGGTGTTGCAACTATCCCAACTCTTCCAAACGGTAAAAACTACGCAGCCTTTGGTGGTGGTAAAGCTTGGATCATCCCATCAAGCACTAAGAACCTTGAAGGAGCTCAAAAATTCGTAGACTTCCTTGTTTCAACTGACCAACAAAAAGCATTCTACGATGCAACAAACGAAATCCCAGCTAACACTGAAGCTCGTACTTACGCTGAAGGTAAAAACGATGAGTTGACTACTGCTGTTATCAAACAGTTCAAGAACGCTCAACCAATGCCAAACATCTCTCAAATGTCAACAGTTTGGGACCCAGCTAAAACAATGCTCTTTGACGCTGTAAGCGGTAAGAAAGATGCTAAAACAGCTGCAAATGATGCTGTAACATTGATTAAAGAAACAATCCAACAAAAATTTGGTAACTAATTGATTGATTCAAGGGGGATTTAAAACTTATCCCCCTTGATTTTTAGATATTAACAGAACTCAGCTTGACGTTCACATCTTATGAAAGGAGTACTCATGGAACAACAACCAAGAAAAGCAGCCTTGCTTTCATTGATTCCTGGGTTGGGGCAAATCTATAACAAACAAAAAGCCAAAGGTTTTATCTTCCTTGCTGTAACATTAGCTTTTGTCCTCTATTTTATAGTACTTGCAGCACCTGAATTGAGCAACTTGATCACACTCGGTGAAAAACCTGGCCGTGACAACTCTCTCTTTATGTTGATTCGTGGTGCATTTCACTCTATTTTTGTAATTGTTTATCTAGCATTTTATATTCTCAATATTAAAGATGCTCATACCATTGCAAAACGTATCAATAATGGCATTCCTGTCCCATTGACACTTAAGGATATGATTAAAGGTATCTATGAAAATGGATTCCCATACTTGCTCATTATCCCATCTTACGTTGCCATGACATTTGCCATCATCTTCCCAGTTATTGTAACCTTGATGATCGCCTTTACTAACTATGATTTCCAACATTTACCACCTAATAAATTGTTGGACTGGGTTGGATTGACCAACTTCACAAATATCTGGAGCTTGAGTACCTTCCGTTCAGCCTTTGGTGCCGTTCTTTCTTGGACTATTATCTGGGCTTTGTCTGCATCAACTTTACAGATTGTAATCGGTATCTTCACAGCTATTATTGCTAACCAACCATTCATCAAAGGAAAACGTATCTTTGGTGTTATCTTCCTTCTGCCTTGGGCAGTTCCAGCCTTCATCACTATCTTGACATTCTCAAACATGTTTAACGATAGTGTTGGTGCTATCAATACTCAAGTTTTACCACTTTTTGCTAAAGTTCTTCCATTCCTCGATGGGGCACTCATCCCTTGGAAAACAGACCCTACTTGGACTAAGGTTGCCTTGATTATGATGCAAGGTTGGCTTGGATTCCCTTATATCTATGTCCTTACTCTCGGTATCCTACAGTCTATTCCAAACGACTTGTATGAAGCAGCTTATATCGACGGTGCAAACGCTTGGCAAAAATTCCGCAACATTACTTTCCCAATGATTTTGGCTGTTGCGGCACCTACTTTGATTAGCCAATACACCTTCAACTTCAACAACTTCTCTATCATGTACCTCTTCAATGGTGGTGGTCCTGGTAGTGTCGGTGGTGGAGCTGGTTCAACCGATATCTTGATCTCATGGATTTACCGTTTGACAACAGGTACAGCTCCACAATACTCTATGGCGGCAGCTGTTACCTTGATTATTTCAATCATCGTCATCTCTATTTCTATGATTGCCTTCAAGAAACTACACGCATTTGATATGGAGGACGTCTAAGATGAATAACTCAATCAAACTAAAACGTAGACTGACTCAAACCCTCACTTACCTCTACTTGATCGGACTTTCAATCGTCATTATCTATCCTCTTTTAATCACGATTATGTCTGCCTTCAAGGCTGGTAACGTTGTGGCCTTTAAACTCGACAGCAATGTCAACTTTAGTCTTGATAACTTCAAAGGGCTCTTTACAGAAACCTTGTACGGTACCTGGTACCTTAATACTTTGATCATCGCTTTGATCACTATGGTCGTTCAGACAAGTATTATCGTGCTTGCTGGTTATGCTTACAGCCGTTACAACTTCTTGGCTCGTAAACAAAGTTTGGTCTTCTTCTTGATTATCCAAATGGTGCCAACAATGGCCGCTTTGACTGCCTTCTTCGTTATGGCCCTCATGTTGAACGCCCTTAATCATAGCTGGTTCCTCATCTTCCTCTACGTCGGTGGTGGTATCCCTATGAATGCATGGTTGATGAAAGGTTACTTTGACACCGTGCCAATGTCTCTTGATGAGTCTGCAAAACTTGATGGTGCAGGACACTTCCGCCGCTTCTGGCAAATCGTTCTCCCTCTTGTTCGCCCAATGGTGGCGGTACAAGCACTCTGGGCCTTCATGGGACCTTTCGGAGACTACATCCTCTCTAGTTTCTTGCTTCGTGAGAAAGAATACTTTACAGTTGCCGTTGGTCTACAAACCTTCGTTAGCAATGCGAAGAACTTGAAGATTGCCTACTTCTCAGCAGGTGCTATCCTCATCGCTCTTCCAATCTGTACACTTTTCTTCTTCTTGCAAAAGAACTTTGTTTCAGGACTTACAAGCGGTGGCGACAAGGGGTAATATACCCCCCGCCACCCTTTTTCATTTTGGAACTTGTCCTTACTTAGATAATCTGATGAGAAATAAAAGTTTAAGGTAAGGCTTCTTGTTTGTGAACAATTTAAAGCAAAAGCCTACTTTCAACCAGCATTGTACCTGACCCACTTGAAATTAAACACATTTCTCTATATAATACTCATATAGAAAAATGCCTTAGAAAGAGAATTATGTTGCCATATCCATTTTCTTATTTTAATAGTATCTGGGGATTCCGTAAGCCCCTATCTCAACGTTTTGGTCTCAACTGGTTCCAACTGATTTTTACCAGTATCTTCTTGATTAGCTTGTCGATGATCCCTATTGCTATCCAAAACAGTTCTCAGGAAACTTATCCTTTAGAAACTTTCATCAATGATGTCTACACTCCTTTGACGGATAGTGTGGTTCAGGATTTGGCTGCCAATGCAAAGATTGTAGATGGTAAGTTGAGCTATGCAGGTTCATCTCCTCATCAAGCTTCTATCCAAATCGGAGACCCTTCTAGTTCAAACTTCCCTGAGGAATTACTTCTGAACTTTGAACCTGAGAAACTCATCATCAGTAAGCAAGGAAAAGAATTGACCAGCATTCGCTATCACGCGATAACGACTGAGAGCTTCCAAAGCAAGGAAAGCTTAACACAAGCCATTTCTAAAGACTGGTATCAACAGAATCGCGTCTATATTAGTCTCTTTCTTGTGCTAGGTTCTAGCTTCCTCTTTGGACTTAATTTTTTTATTGTTGCTTTAGGTGCTAGCCTCTTGCTCTACTTCACGAAAAAATCGCGTCTCTTTTCATTTAAAAGCTACAAAGAGTGCTATCATTTCATTTTGAACTGTTTAGGATTACCAACCTTACTTGCTATGATTCTAGGTCTCCTAGGCCAAAATATGGCCACTTTAATTACTGTTCAAAATATTTTATTTGTTCTATACCTGGTCACTATCTTTTACAAAACGCATTTCCGTGATCCAGACTACCATAAGTAGGAGATTATTATGCCTGTTACGATTAAAGACGTGGCCAAGGCTGCTGGTGTTTCACCTTCAACCGTAACCCGTGTTATTCAAAATAAATCAACCATTAGCGATGAAACAAAAAAACGCGTTCGCAAGGCTATGAAGGAGCTCAATTACCACCCCAACCTCAACGCTCGTAGCTTGGTAAGCAGTTATACCCAAGTTATTGGCTTGGTGCTTCCTGACGACTCAGATGCCTTCTATCAAAATCCTTTCTTCCCATCTGTCCTCCGTGGTATCGCCCAAGTCGCCTCTGAAAACCACTACGCCATTCAGATTGCGACAGGTAAAGATGCCAAAGAGCGTCTTAAAGCTATTTCTCAGATGGTCTATGGTAAGCGTGTAGACGGTTTGATTTTCCTCTATGCCCAAGAAGAGGACCCTTTGGTTAAGTTAGTAGTAGACGAGCAATTTCCTTTCCTTATCTTAGGTAAATCTCTATCTCCCTTCATTCCACTTGTCGATAATGACAATGTCCAAGCTGGTTTTGATGCGACAGAGTATTTCATCAAAAAAGGATGCAAGCGAATTGCCTTTATCGGAGGTACTAAGCGACTCTTCGTAACACTAGACCGTCTGACAGGTTACGAGCTAGCTCTCAAACAATACCAACTTCCTCTCGATACTAATCTGACTTACTTTGCTACTGAATTTCTTGAAGATAATGGTTATCGCTTTAGTAGACTTCTCTTCAAACACAATCCAAATATTGACGCTATTATTACCATTGATAGTCTCCTTGCTGCAGGGGTCTGTGATTACATCGCAAAACACCAACTGGATGTCCCTGTCCTCAGCTTCGACTCAGTCAATCCCAAGCTCAACTTGGCGGCCTATGTCGATATCAATAGTTTGGAGCTTGGTCGTGTTTCCTTTGAAACTATTCTCCAGATCATCAATGATGCTAAAAACAACAAACAAATTTGTTACCGCCAGTTGATTGCCCACAAAATCGTTGAAAAATAAAAAAGCCCAACTCTGACAATATGTTCAAGAGTTGGTTTTTTCGTTCTATTCATTGTTATAAATAACTATTAGTAAACTAGAGCAAGGTATCACTAATGGAATTTGAAGATGTCCTGAAATCTTTAGTTTTCGACTTCGACAAATCGTCCTAGGATATGAACATTTTCTGAAACAGAAACAAAGGCCGTCGGATCAACTTGCTTCATGATTAATTTAAAATCATTGAACTCTGCACGAGTGATAACCGTAATCAAAACAGCCTTACGCTGGTGATTATAAGTTCCTTCAGCATCATGGATCATGGTTGCGCCACGGTGCAATTTATTATGGATCTTCTCAATGACGGCATCTGGATTGCTAGTAACAATCATGGCCTGCATGCGTTTTTGCTTGGTGAAAACTGCATCTGTCACACGACTTGAGACAAAGATGGTAATCATGGAATAAAGGGCATATTTCCAACCAAAGGTCACTCCAGCAATCAACATGATGGTACCGTTCACCAAGAAAGAGATACTTCCGACGTTGCGACCTGTCTTCTTACGAATGGTTAGGCTGACAATATCTGTTCCGCCACTGGAGATGTTATGTCGTAAAGCAAAGCCGATCCCCAATCCCATGACGACTCCCCCAAAAAGGGCATTGATGATTGGATCCTCTGTCAAGACCACCACAGGCACAAACTGGATAAAGAGCGAGCTCATGGATACCGTGATAAAGGTAAAAATCGTAAACTTATGTCCAATTTGGTACCAGGCTAAAATCATCAGCGGGATATTGATAGCGTAAAATGCTACTGAAATTGGGAAATGAAACCCAAACCAGTGGTTACTTAGAGCAGATATAATTTGGGCCAAACCTGTCGCACCACTTGAATAAACGTGCCCTGGTTGGAAAAAGAAATTAACGGCTACTGCTGATAGAAAACCATATACCAGAGAAGCTGAGATTTTTTCATCGTATTTTTCTCGAGAAATACTTTGTAAAACACGCAAAATCTTTACTCGATAAGCAAAGCGGCGAAGATAATGGTACCACTTTTTAGTTAGTTTCGTTTGTTTCATCTTGTTCTACTTGTAGATTAAGTTCCTCTAGTTGTTTAAGAGCTACTGTTGATGGTGCTTGCGTCATTGGGTCAGTTGCCTTGTTGTTCTTAGGAAAGGCGATGACTTCACGAATATTTTCTTCTCCAGCGAGCAACATGACAAAACGGTCAAGACCGATAGCCAAACCACCGTGTGGTGGGAAGCCATAGTCCATAGCTTCCAAAAGGAAACCAAACTGGTCATTTGCTTCTTCGGCTGAGAAACCAAGAGCCTTGAACATACGTTCTTGAAGGTCTTTTTGGTTGATACGAAGGCTACCGCCACCAAGTTCATAACCGTTTAGGACGATATCATAGGCAATGGCACGGACCTTAGCCAAATCACCTTCAAGCTCATGAGTAGTTTCTGCTTGAGGAAGGGTAAATGGATGGTGGGCACTCATATAACGGCCTTCTTCTTCAGACCATTCAAACATTGGCCAGTCAACTACCCAGAGGAAGTTAAACTTGTCGTTATCAATTAAGCCAAGCTCTTTGGCAATACGTCCACGAAGAGCCCCAAGTGTTGCATTGGCTACTTCAAGCGTATCAGCCACAAAGAGAACCAAGTCTTTATCTTCAAGAGCAAGCGCTGTTGTCAATTCTTCTTGGATACCAGTCAAGAACTTGGCAACTGGTCCGTTTAATTCTCCATCAACCACCTTGACCCAAGCAAGACCTTTAGCACCATACTGCTTGGCCACCTCTGTCATCTTGTCAATATCTTTACGAGAGTAGTTGTCTGCTGCACCTTTAACTACAATTGCTTTAACCGCAGGAGCTTCTGTGAAGACTTTGAAATCTACACCCTTGACAAGATCTGTCAAGTCTTGAAGCAACATCTCAAAACGAGTATCAGGCTTGTCAGAACCATAAAGAGCCATGGCATCATCATACTTCATACGAGGGAATGGCAGTGTTACTTCGATGCCTTTTGTTTCCTTCATCACGCGCGCAATCAAACCTTCTGTGATATCTTGAATTTCTTGCTCAGTAAGGAATGAAGTTTCCAAGTCGACCTGTGTAAACTCAGGTTGACGGTCTCCACGTAAATCTTCATCGCGGAAACATTTGACGATTTGGTAGTAACGGTCAAATCCCGCATTCATTAACAACTGTTTTGTAATCTGCGGACTTTGAGGAAGGGCATAGAAATGACCCTTATTGACACGAGAAGGCACCAAATAGTCACGCGCCCCCTCTGGTGTTGACTTAGAAAGGAATGGCGTTTCCACATCAATAAATTCCAACTCATCCAAGTAGTTGCGGATAGAATGTGTTACTTTGGCACGAAGTTTAAGATTTTCCAACATTTCTGGACGACGAAGGTCAAGATAACGGTAACGTAGACGCGTATCATCGTTCGCTTCAATGCCATCCTTGATTTCAAATGGTGTTGTTTTGGCTGTGTTAAGTACAGAAAGAGCTGTTACATTCAATTCAACTGCACCAGTCGCCAACTTATCATTGGCTTGCTCACGTGCAGCAACTTGACCAGTCACCTCGATGACAAATTCACTACGAAGGCTTTCAGCTGTTGCCATCACCTCTGCAGATACTTTTTCTGGGTTGATAACCAACTGCATGATTCCTTCACGGTCACGAAGATCGATAAAGATCAAACCACCAAGGTCACGACGACGGGCTACCCATCCTTTCAAGGTAATTTCTTGTCCGATGTGTTCCTCACGAACACGACCAGCATACATACTACGTTTCATGTTTTCTCTCCTCTTTTATTCTGTTACTATTTTACCATAAAAGCGCAGGCTCTTCATGAAAATCATCAGAAAAGTTGAGAAGAATCCTGCTATAAATGAAAAAATCCAGCAAAATCATTCGCTGGACCTTATTTTACTTGGTATTTCTTTATTTTTTTCGCTTTTCAGCAATCTCTGCAGCCTTTTTAGGGAGAACAATCTCCGTTGCATAGGCTGTCGCAAATCGCATAATACCTGCGATTGGTGCAAAGATAACTGCTAGATGGTTATAAAAGAAATCCCCTTTAAAAGCATAGGCAAGCGCTCCAATAATGAAGAAGAGTACAACTGCCTGAATCACTGCTAATAATATCACTCGTTTCATGACTTCCTCCTGAGTCTATTATAGCATGAGAATCATTAAAAATCCGATTAAATTATTTAAAGCATGTAAAGCAATGCTGTATGCCAAACCACCTTTGCTGATATATGCCAAGCCCAAGCTCAAACCGAGGGAACCATACACTAGGAATTGTTGAGGAGTGCCAGGGAAATGAACAAGGGCAAAAATGATAGTACTTACAAGAAGAAAGAGTACTGTCTGCTTGACGTTATCCTGCTGAGGGAAGACATAACGAGCTAACAGACCTCTAAAGGTCAACTCTTCTGTCAGGGGTGCAAAGACAACAATCATGAAGAAAGAGAAGAGAGGTTGATTATGAGTCAATTGTTCTGCCGTCTGTTGACTGACAGATGGATCATTTGGTAAGAAATTTTGTACAACAATGATAAGGACCCATACCAAGGCAGGCAACCAGATGTATTTGTTAAGGCCCGTTTTTTCTATCGTAACAGTTCCTGTCTTATACCACTTGTATGTTAAGAAGGTAAAAGCTCCTGCTAATAGAATATAAAGCGGAAGAACACCGACTATAGGTGCACCTGAACCAAGAGCAATCAGAGGTAAAGTCTGAATAAAACCGTAGATAAACAAAAATGATAAGAAAGCTAGAACAAACCAGCCAATGCTTTTAAGTGTTTTCATAAAAGACTCCTATTTAAAATAACGTTTTGTTTTTCTTAATTGTGCGATAGTTATATAAAAATGAATGACGACTAAAAGAACTAAGGCAACCACTTGTATTTCTCGTAAAACAACTGATAATACTATCAATAAAAAATAGAGTGATGGCAGTAAAATCTGATTCAACCTAAACAGAGTTAAATAGGCACTTTCCATCTCTGCCTGCTTTTCTCCCTCATCATAACTGTTAAGATATGCTAAAATATCTTTTGGAGTGTAATAAACAGACAGTTTATAGTGTCGAACGATAAAAATAGTTCGCAACAAGTAATTGGCAACAATAATGTATAAGCATAATAGAATAAGAGCAGGAAGAATTAGCAAGGTATTCTTAAATATCGGAGAAATCAGTATGATCCCACTGATCATCATTGCTATCATCAAAACATTTGAAGAAACCGAACCATAATCTAAGTAACGATAGGCTCTTACATAGGTCTGATCACTATCTTCTTCCTCTGCCACCCTTTGATAAAGAGTATAAACTGCACGACTTTTGCCAAGATAATACATGGCTAAGATGAAGGAAATTCCTCCAATAACGAGAGCGAGTCCATAAACAGTGTGTAAGACTTGTGACATTTGAATCTGTTCAGCTATACCTCTAAGAGTGTAAGCAAAGGCTCCTACAAAAGCACTTAACATACACACTACTACTCTCAACCATTTACGATTATTTTTCATTTTCTGACCTCTATCTAAACTAGCCAATAACCTTAAATAGTTTCAGTGATCTTTTCTATTTAAAATAACGTTTCACCATAGGTATCTGCATTATATTGATATAAATATGGATTATAGCTACAGCTAAAAGACCTAATAACTGAATTTCTCCCGTAAGTACAGAAACGATATCAATCAAAATATACAAACCTGGTAAAACATATTGGTTTAATTGAAATAAAATTCGAAAACTCTGTTCCAAATTAGCTTGTCGTTCTCCTTCATCGTAAGAATTTACATAATCTAGCACATCCTTTGGAATAGAGAAAAATGCCAAATCAAACTGACGAACAATCGAAATCGTCTTGAAAAGATATTTTTGAAGTACTGCAGCTAAAATAAGAGCTGGAACAGAAAGTCCTAGAACGATAAAACTTGTACGGAGTATCACCACTTCATTCATAGAGATGAATAAAGCTAATATAGTCATAACTGACACAATGTTAAAAGCAATCGTACCAAACTCGAGATTTCGATACATTTGTACATAATAAGTTTCATTCACATCGTCATCTATTTCCATTTGATATAAAGCATGGAATTTCCGACTCTTTTTTAAGAAATAGATAGTTAAAAAAATGCTAATCAAAGCTATCAATAAACAGGAAGCTGAAATCCAAGGAACTAGAGTATTCAGATTAAAACTTGTGCCCAATGCCCAAGCACGACCTGCAAGCATACCTGTAAAATATCCTAAAACACCAATCGCTAAGAAGTATAAAATTCGTTTCTTTTTCATATTCATCCCCCTCTAAACTAATCCAACTAACCACTGACCAAAGACTTTACCTGATTCATAAATTGCTGTCAAGCCCTCTGTTCCAAGTGATACTAAAATCAAACAAACAGCAAACAAGAGAATAGCTTGCTTTCTGGCTTTTTTCGCCCCTTCTCCTAAAGGATTTCTCCCAAGCCAACCTGCTAGATAAGCATATAGGATGACTGTTAAAATCCCAAACTCTGTTGACCAAAGAAACAGCAAAATGGCTACTAAACGGATGACGTTAGTCTTGATATTAAAATAATTTCCTAAACCTGCACAGACACCTGCAAGTTCTTTTTGTTCTGTATCTACTTGAAATCCTGCTAAAAACTCTTTCATTTTCATTCTCCTTTTTCACTTGCTAGATTTTTGGATTTCTTTTCAATCCATTCAATTACTGGGATGAGGGCAAAGTAGGTCCAAATAAATTGGTCGCTTTGATATGGATTAAACCAGCCTAGGTCCATCCCAATCAGTAGAAATACGCTGACTAATAAAGCTATGGCCACTACATAATAAATCACTTTATACTTGTTCATCATTTTTCTCCTTTTTCTTCAACCGATTGAAAATGGACAAGAGGGCTAAATTAAGCCAAAACAAATACTTACTTTCATCAAAATAAAACCACCCCAGTAATGTTCCAATCATAGCAAAAGCATTCACATAAAGGGCAAGAACACTCATATGATAAAGCACTCTATACTTGTTCATCACTCATCCTCCTCTAAGCGAAATACCGATTCGACTGTTTCGTTGAAAATTTGAGATATTTTCAGGGCAATGATAATGGATGGGGTGTACTCATCCCTTTCTAATAGGCTAATGGTCTGTCTGGAAACCCCTGCTAGCTTGGCCAGGTCGGTTTGATTGAGACCATCGCGAGCTCGAAGCTCTTTTAAACGATTTTTTAGTTGCATGTTACACACCTACTCTCCGTCAAATTCAACAGTTTGGATATCCTCAATACGTTGCAACATAAATTTTTCTTTCCCCTTTTTATCAACACTACGTAGTTTGACCCATTCCTCATCAACATCCACAACTTCCCATAAATTTGTTCCAAACACTTGTCCAACGATTGTTGGGCTTTTCCCAATTAATTCTTTCAATAATCTTGACATATCTATATTTCCTTTCTCTTTTCTTTCGATTACCTTTAACCTTTTCTCTAACCGCTTGATTTTTTTAGATTGACTACTATAAATCAAGACGAGAAAAGGAAAAAAAATCCATACCCACATGTGGCTCCCTCCTATTTATTTATTTCTTAACTTGATTTCATTGTAACACATCTTTTTCTTTTTGACAATCATATTTGTCAAAAAGTTTAAGATTTTTGTCATTTTGCAAAAGAAAAAGGTCAGGAGTAAGATCCCGACCAGTTTATCTGTTATTAAAATCCGAGTTTTTCAAAGATTTCTGTGAAGTTTTGACTGATAGCACCAAGCGAAACTTGCACTTCTTCTCGAGTTTGGTTATTCTTAACTGTCACTTGTCCGCTTTCGACTTCACTCTCTCCTAGGGTGATGAGGGTCTTAGCCGCAAAGACATCAGCTGACTTGAACTGAGCTTTGAGCTTACGGTTGAGGTAATCACGCTCTGCTTTGAATCCTTGTTGGCGAAGAGCCTGTACTAATTCCAAAGCCTTGACATTTGCCCCTTCGCCCAAAACTGCGATATAAACATCTAGGGCGTTTTCGATAGGAAGTGCTACACCTTGTTTTTCAAGGACTAAAAGAAGACGCTCAACACCAAGTCCAAAACCAAATCCAGCAGTCTCAGGACCGCCGAAGTAAGCAACCAAGCCATCATAGCGACC
The DNA here is from genome assembly GCF_001811505.1 of Streptococcus sp. HMSC034E03. Classification (GTDB taxonomy): domain Bacteria; phylum Bacillota; class Bacilli; order Lactobacillales; family Streptococcaceae; genus Streptococcus. The sequence goes on along the minus strand of NZ_KV805000.1, from coordinate 66,205 downwards.
ACCTGCACAGACTGTCAATTCATTGCCCTCGATTTCTGTGATAAACTCAAAAATCGTGTGGTTATAGTAGTCCAAACCACGCACCATGTTGGTATCGATGATATAATCTACTCCGAGATTTTCCAACATCTGACAAACAGCATCAAAGTGAGCTTGACTTTCTTCATCCAGGTAATCCAAGATAGATGGTGCATTCTCCACTGCCACCTTGTCTTCTTTTTCCTTAGAGTCCAAGACACGGAGAGGATTTTCCTCCAAGCGACGTTGGCTATCCTTAGACAAGGTCTCCTTGAGCGGTGTTAAGTAGTCAATCAAGGCCTGACGGTAAGCCGCACGGCTCTCAGGATTTCCAAGAGTGTTGAGGTGCAATTTAACACCTTGTATGCCAATTTCTTTCAAGAAGTGGGCTGCCATAGCGATAGTTTCTACATCGGTAGCTGGATTGCTAGAGCCAAAGCACTCCACACCAATCTGGTGGAATTGGCGTAAACGCCCTGCCTGTGGACGCTCATAACGGAACATAGGTCCCATGTAGTAGAACTTACTTGGCTTTTGCACTTCTGGGGCGAAGAGTTTGTTTTCCACATAAGAACGAACGACTGGAGCAGTTCCTTCTGGACGGAGAGTGATATGGCGGTCACCCTTGTCATAAAAGTCGTACATTTCCTTGGTTACGATATCAGTTGTGTCTCCAACCGAACGACTGATGACTTCGTAGTGCTCAAAAATAGGCGTGCGTACTTCTGCATAGTTGTAGCGTTTGAATATTTCACGCGCAAATCCTTCAACGTACTGCCATTTGGCAGACTCAGCAGGTAAAATATCCTGCGTTCCTTTTGGCTTTTGTAATTTCATAGGGAATCCTCTTTATAACTTAATAGTCCTATTTTACCATAAATGAAGGGATTGGGACAGTCTGAAAAGAAGACGAACACCTAAATTTCATTTTTCAGATTAAGACTAGCTAGGAGAATCGCAATCAAGGAAAGACCAACAAACAGAGCCCATGTTAACTGTATATCCCATACTGCCACCAGTGAAAAACAGGCCGTCCCCACTGGTATGGATAGAGTAAACAACAAGCCTAAAAAATTACTAGTGCGAGATAGAACCTCTGGAGCGAGATTTTTCATGAGCAGAGCACTAATCTTTGGAGAAATTTTCCCAGAAACATACATGGTAAAAAAGACGAAAAGCATCCCGAGCAAAACTTGGTTTAACAAATTAGATAGGCCAACTAGACTGGCTCCTAATGTAACCCACATCATCAATCTAGGCAAAGATTGCTTCCCAAAATAGTCATTTCCCGTAAGACTACTGATGATAACTGCTAATAAGGTAATCAATTGTAAGATAAACAATGCATCCTTGTAGGAAAAATTCAGTAAGGAATGATTTAAAAGGAAGATGTTATAGATACCACCTAAGGCACCACCCAAAGCATTGATAAGCAAGATAGCAAAGAGCATAAAACCAAAGTTTTTCTGTCCACTTTTAAGAAAAACGAGACGTAAATTTCGGTAAATCGTTAAAAATTGATCTTTGATAGAGAGTTTCTCATTTTTCAGTGATTTACTATCAACAAGTGGAGTTGATAAGCTTAATTCAGCCCTTCCTAAAAAGAGAACGAGAGCTGACACTAGGAAAAATATGGCATTGATTACCGCTACGAGCGAAAAGTTCTGTGTTGACACCCCTAATAGCCAAACTCCAAAAGCTTGGCCGCCAATCGCAGAGATGTAGGTAATAAACTGCGAAAAGGAATAGGCCTCCATCAGATCTGACTCTGCTACCTTTTCTTTAACGAGAGGCATTCGCAAGCCACCAGCAAAATCACTGGCTACATCACTAAGGACATTGATGAGGCAAAGGGTCGAAAAGGCAAAGAAACTAGCTTGCTGAACAACTAGGGCTGCTAGAAAAAATAAAACCGCCTGAAATAAACCGACATAGGTCATCCATTTGACCTTGTCCTTGGTATAATCTGCACGAATTCCTACAAAAACTGTAAAAAGAGTTGGAAGCATCATCACAACATTCGCCATAGCAACGGCAACAGAAGCCTCTGGCAAAGTCGAGGCATAGACCACGAATACTAAATTAAAAATGGAAGCACCAAAAGCATTGAAAAAGCGTGATAAGCTCAAAACTCTGTATGCTTGATTTCTTAGTAATAGTTTCATATAGATTCCTTTCTTTCTCACATTCTACTTTTATGGTAGTTCTAGTATAGCATCAAGAATCCCTCGAGAATACTTTTTTGAATATATGCAACAAACTAAACGAATAACGAAAACGCTAGAATTTTCTACTACTAATAAGTATCTTCACAGTCCTATCGTTTCAAGTTATTTTATCTAGTTGCAGATATTCAACACTCCATGGCACTTCTATAATAGTCAGCAGATCTGCTACAACCAATCATCTCAAAAATACGAATAGCATCCTCCATCTTTCTCTGCCCTTCCTCTACTCTTCCTTGCTTACTATCAAGCAAACCTTCTGCCCATAGGTAGACTATTCGAAAATAGGTTTCATTTTCTTCAAAGAAGTTCTTTTCAATTTGTTTTTTAAAATAGAGGGCATTGGTAAAATCATCAACTTCAATACAGGCCATAAAAGCATTGAGGAGCAAGGTATGCATCATATTTCGATTTTTCCCAACTCCTTGCAAGAAATCTGACTTCCGCAACATTTCTCGAGAGTACTTTGTAAAAAGCTGGACTGATAAAAGCGGAGAGCAGGAAGAAAAGAACAACAGTTCATAGTGTCCCCAAATTTCGACAGAAAATAGATAATCATGTAGGACTCTTTCTTCCTCAGCGGTCAATGTAACCATCTCATCAATGGCTTTCATATAGGATTTTATTAAAATAGCATTGAGAATGTGTTGCTGTCTATCTTTTGAAAAAGGAAGTTGTTGATACTCTCTCTGGTAGAGAGTGCGCAAGGATGTCAAATCTTGAGGGTCAATAGCCTCAACTATTCTGTTTCTAAATTCAGAATAGGCATCCTGATGAAAACCTCTCGCCAAAAATAACAATTCTTCCATACTCGCATGAATATTCTCCAAAGCTGCGATTAACTTTGGAGCAGATATTTCACTCTGACCATTTTCAAAACGCGACAATAAGGATGCTGAAAAGCGTCCACCTGTTGCTTTTCTCAAGGAAATTTTTCTTGATTCTCGTAACTCTTTAAAAACTTTTCCTAAATTCTTCATCCTCTTACCACTCGTCTTTTATTTTTTCCTATTTTACCACATTTCCTAATAAATACTAGTTCCAAACCAGCATTTACAATCTGCCACAGGCATGATACAATGAATAACATCAGATATACGAAGGAGAATTTATGAAAAAGAATATCTTGACGACCCTTGTAGCTGCCCTTGTCTACTTTCTCTGCATCGGAGTGGGGGTTCTACTAGGGAACCTTGTCGACCACACTGGAAATATGTTTTACGCCCCTGCCTTTTCTGCCCTTGTGGGTGGTAGCGTCTATATGATCCTTTTAGCAAAAGTGCCTCGTTTTGGAGCGATTACTACGATTGGACTTGTAATTGCTCTCTTTTTCCTCGGAAGCAAGCATGGTGCTGGTGCCTTTCTTCCAGGAATCATATGCGGTCTTGCAGCAGATGGCATTGCTCATCTTGGCCACTACAAAGATAAGGTCAAGAACCTTCTTTCCTTCCTAGTTTTTGCTTTTGGTACTACTGGTCCCATCCTACTTATGTGGCTAACTCCTCAAGCCTATATCGCAACCCTCGTAGCTCGCGGAAAATCTCAGGACTATATTGACCGCATCATGGTCGCGCCTAACCCTGGTACTATCCTTCTCTTTGTAGCAAGCATCCTCATTGGTGCTTTACTCGGTTCCCTTATTGGACAAGCGCTGAGTAAGAAATTCGCAGATAAAATGTGATAGAAAAAGAACCACACGGCTCTCAGTAGGTAGACAAACCCTTTCGGTAATTTTACTACATCTTGAAAACTCTTAGAAATGCTGATACATGCTATTTTGGCTCTATAATATTTGTAGTGGGTAAAT
>NZ_KV805000.1:61720-62055 GCF_001811505.1 Streptococcus sp. HMSC034E03 | reverse complement strand
CATATGGAACAATTACATTTTATCACAAAACTGCTCGATATCAAAGACCCTAATATCCAGATTCTAGACATCATCAATATGAATACCTACAAAGAAATCATCGCTAAACTGGACTACGACGCCCCATCTTGCCCTGATTGCGGAAGTCAAATGAAGAAATATGACTTTCAAAAACATTCTAAGATTCCTTACCTCGAAACGACTGGTATGCCTACCAGAATTCTTCTGAAAAAGCGTCGATTCAAGTGCTATCAGTGCTCGAAAATGATGGTCGCCGAAACCTCTCTCGTCAAGAAGAATCATCAAATCCCTCGTATTATCAATCAAAAAATTGC
>NZ_KV805000.1:61291-61620 GCF_001811505.1 Streptococcus sp. HMSC034E03 | reverse complement strand
CGTATTATCAATCAAAAAATTGCTCAAAAGTTAATTGAAAAGACGTCTATGACTGATATTGCCCATCAGCTGGCCATTTCAACTTCAACTGTTATCCGAAAGCTCAATGATTTCCGTTTTAAGCATGATTTTTCTCGTCTTCCTGAGATTATGTCTTGGGACGAGTATGCCTTCACTAAGGGAAAGATGAGTTTCATTGCACAAGATTTTGAAAAACTCAATATCATCACCGTTCTTGAAGGCAGGACACAAACTATCATCCGAAATCACTTTCTTCGCTACGATAGAACCGTTCGCTGTCAGGTGAAAATCATTACTATGGATATGTT
>NZ_KV805000.1:60829-61191 GCF_001811505.1 Streptococcus sp. HMSC034E03 | reverse complement strand
GTGAAAATCATTACTATGGATATGTTTAGTCCCTACTATGACTTGGCTAAACAGCTTTTTCCCAATGCTAAAATCGTTCTAGATCGTTTTCACATTGTTCAACATCTTAGCCGTGCTATGAGTCGTATTCGTGTTCAAATCATGAACCAATTTGAGCGAAAATCCCATGAATACAAGGCTATCAAACGTTACTGGAAACTCTTCCAACAAGATAGTCGTAAACTCAGCGATAAGCGATTTTATCGCCCTACTTTTCGCATGCACTTAACGAACAAAGAAATTCTAGGCAAGCTTTTGAGCTATTCAGAAGAGTTGAAACACCACTATAATCTCTATCAGCTCTTGCTTTTTCACTTTCAGAA
>NZ_KV805000.1:37274-60729 GCF_001811505.1 Streptococcus sp. HMSC034E03 | reverse complement strand
GTCAACGCCCTTCAATTACCTTATTCCAACGCCAAATTGGAAGCAACCAATAATCTCATTAAACTCATCAAACGAAATGCCTTTGGTTTTAGGAACTTTGACAACTTTAAGAAACGAATTTTCATCGCTCTGAATATAAAAATGGAGAGGACAACGATTGTCCTCTCCAGATGTTAGCTTTTATTCAACCCACTACAGTTGACAAAGAGCCAATTTTCATCGCTCTGAATATAAAAATGAAGAGGACATCAATTGTCCTCTCCAGATGTTAGTTTTTATTCAACCCACTACAGTTGACAATGAGCCGCTATTTTTAAGAGTTTTTTTATTTTCTCTAATAAAAGAAAAAGATTGAAGAAAATTATCCACAACGGACTTTTTCTTCAATCTGAGAGCCACTTGGCTCTTTTTTATTTATGACTTAATTTCTTGGTCAAGAAGTCGCCCAAGAACTGAATTGTAAAGATAATCAGGATAATGATGAGAGTCGCAAGGACTGTTACATCATGATTGAAACGGTTAAATCCATAAGCGATAGCTACGTTACCGATACCACCTGCTCCGACCGCTCCCGCCATAGCTGTTTCACCGACAAGGGAAATCAAGGTTACAGTTGTCACACGGATCAAGTCTGGTAGACCTTCTGATAGGTAAACACCCACGATGTCCCAGAAAGTAGCTCCACTGGCTTGAGCTGCCTCGATGACACCGCCATCTAGCTCAGCCAATACCACCTGTACTTGACGGGCAAAGAAGGCAAAGACTGCAAAAGATAGGGGTACAATAGCCGCATTTGGTCCGATACTTGTCCCTACGATTAGATGAGAGAAGGGTGACAAGACAGCCAAGAGAATGATGAATGGCACTGCACGGAAGATTGACGTGATCTTGTCTAAAATCCAGAAAACAACTTTATTTTCCAAGACACCACCTGGAGCTGTCAAGACAAGGAAAAGCCCTGCAACCAGCCCTAGGAAACCTCCGATGATGAAGGAAAGAACCGTCATATAAAGTGTCAAGTAGATTGCTGTTCCCCAGCCAGCCTGACCAGACCAACCCATCTTGTAGACGTTTGGTAAGTATGCTTTAATCAATTCTGCCATCTTACTGTCCTCCCTTCAATACTTTTAGTTGCACACCAGCTTGACGGATAGCATCTTGAGCGTTTGCCAAGGCTTCTTTTTCCCCTGACAAGACAACCACAAGTTCACCCACAGGAGTACCATCCAAAATTTCAATGTTCCCATAGAGAATATTGGCTGTTACTTGGTAATGTTTGTACAATTCATTCAAAAGTGGCTCATCTGTAGAAGCTCCTGCATACTTGAGTTGTACCAAAATGCTGTTTTCAGATAAGTGCTCTACGATTTCCTGTTTCTCAATCTTGACCATAGCTTCATCGATACCTGTCGCAGTCGAGATAAAGTCCTGAGTCAATGGTTGCTTAGGATCAGAGAAGATTTCAAGAACGCTACCTTCTTCAATCAATCGACCATCCTGCATCACTGCTACACGGTTAGCAATATCTTTGACAATCTGCATCTCGTGTGTAATCAAAACAATGGTCAAACCTAGTTTACGGTTCAATTCTTGCAAGAGTGACAAGATTTGTTTCGTTGTCTTTGGATCCAGAGCTGAAGTTGACTCGTCTGAAATCAAGATTTTTGGATCATTGGCCAAGGCACGCGCAATAGCCACACGTTGTTTTTGACCACCAGATAATTGTGAAGGATAGTTTTCGGCACGATCTGCAAGACCAACTAAGTCCAACAACTTAGCTACTTTAGCCTTCTTTTCTTCCTTGCTGAGGCCAGAGTGTTTGAGGGCAAAGGCTACGTTTTCCTCTGCTGTTTTCTGGCTCATGAGGTTGAAGTGTTGGAAAATCATCCCAATATCTTGACGTTTATGTCGTAATTGCTCAGCAGTTAAGGTAACCTTGCCATCAAAAATTACATCATTATCTACAGTAATTCGACCTGCAGATGGTTTTTGCAAGAGGTTAATCACACGAACTAGGGTTGATTTCCCTGCTCCAGAATATCCAACGATTCCGTAGATATCCCCTTCTTGGATGTGAATAGTCACATCCTTGACCGCTGTGATGGTTCTTTTCTTTTGGTGAAAAGTCACATCGATCTGATCTAACTTGATAATATCTCTACTCATAGCTTTTAATCAGCTCCTCTACTAATTCAATATGGGTGTAATAATCGGCGATTCGTACATTCTCGTCTCCACCATGGTCTCGGCTATTAGCATTTCCTAGACCAAAGGCCACCATGGGTACCTCTAAGGCATCGAATACCGTATGCATAGGACCTGTCCCTGCAGTTGTTGGCAAGACAGATACGCCCTGTGGATAGAATTTCTTGGCTAACTCAATAACATTGAGAATAGATGGTGCACTCATATCACTTCGATAACTCATCTCACCCAAGGTATAGTATAATTCTACCTTATCAAAGCCATTTTTGTCTAGCTGTTTCCGAATTTTTTCCAGAACATCATACGGTTCTAGGCCAGGAACCAAACGAACTTCTAACTTAGCACTGGCTTCTGCTGGCAAAATCGTTTTAACCCCTTGCCCTTGATAGCCTGACTGAATCCCTTCGATATTAAGAGCTGGCTCGAAAAAGAAACGTTTTAGGAAGGCTGCACGATCCTCTTGTAAGAGAGGCAATTCCAAACCATAAATCTGGCTGATTTCCCCTGGATTTCGTTGGGCGTAGGTATCAACCAAGGCCAATTCACGTTCATTTGGCACTTGTACTTCTTCGTACAAGCCTTCAACCAAGATACGTCCATCTGCAGCGCGAAGAGACTGTAAAGCTTGAAGGAGATACCAAGGAGCTGATTCCACAACCCCACCATAACTCGAATGGATATCCACATCCGCACTTTTTACCTTGGCATCAAAGGTTACAATCCCCTTATTCCCACCAGAAATTTCTAGCTGTTCCAAGGCATTTTTGGTCCCTTGTTCCCAGACCAATAAATCCGCACCACGGAGTTTATCCGCATGTTTTTCCAGATACTTGTCTAGGTCTGTCGAAGCCGATTCCTCCGCTCCCTCCATGATAAAACTGATATTGACAGGCAGATCATCATGGTGCTGCATATACTTTCTCAAAGCACTCAAACGAGCTGTGATATGTCCCTTATCATCATCAACCCCACGCCCATACATGAAGCCATTGCGGACCGAAAGCGTAAAGGGATCCTCTGTCCACACTTGATCTCCGTCCGCTGGCACAGTGTCATAGTGGTTATAGAAAATCAAGGTTTTGGCATCTGGACGCGAACTCTTGAAATGCGCCATGACAAAAGGAGCCGTATAAGTCTCATCAATCTCCACTTCAGCCCCAACACGTTTGAAAATCTCACCCAGATAATTTGCAACTTCCTTAAGTCCAACCTGCTGGGCAAAGACCGATTTCTTAGAAATCAAGGTACGCAAAACCTCAAAATAATGCTGGGCCACATGATCCTTTTCAAATTTTTCAATCTGTTCTTGTTCGCTAGGGAAAACCATTTTATCTCTACCTTTCTACTAGGACTTGTACCTTTGGAATCAATACAAGTGGATGTTCCTTTTCTTTAGTCTCTATATAAAAGCAAGAGGTGGAAAAAATCTCTCCCACCTCCCTATGTTTATTACCAAACTGGTTGATCCAAGCCGTCTGAAGTTTCTTCGATGACTTTTTTCACTTCATCAGTATGGTAAGCTGCGATAATTTTCTTGATTGCATCAGCTTTAGGTGATGATTCCCAATCTTTTTTCGCAACGATGATGTTGTACCATTGTTTTGAGTTTTCGTCAGCTTGCTCTTTAAAGAGTGCTTTCTTGTAGTCCAATTTTGCTTCTGTAACAAAAGTGTTGTTTACAACTGCTGCATCAACTGAAGTCAATGAACGAGCTGTTTGGCTAGCGTCCAACTCAGTGATTTTCAAGTTCTTTGGATTTTCTTTGATGTTTGCGATTGTAGCAAGTTCAGTTCCTGAAACATCCAATTTAATCAAACCAGCTGATTGAAGAAGGTAAAGGGCACGGCTTTCGTTAGTAGCATCGTTTGGAATAGCAATTTCACCGTTGTTTGGGATTTCTTCCACTTTAGTGTACTTGTTTTCTTCCCCATTTTTACCTGAGTAAAGGCGGATTGGTGAGATATAAGTATCTGCAATCGCTACAAGGTCTTTACCGTTTTCTTTGTTCCAGTTGTTCAAGAAGTTGTAGTGTTGGAAAGCGTTCAAGTCTACTTCACCATCAGCAGTTGCTTTATTTGGTTGTGAGTAGTCTGTAAACTCTGTGAATTCCAATTTAATTCCGTCTTTTTCAACCAATTCTTGGACTTTGTCCCAGCGTGCTTCTTCTGAACCGCTACGGTTAACAGTCGCGATTTTAACTGTAGTTGTGTTGTCTGCTTTCTTGTCTGAATTTCCGCAAGCTGCAAGTGCAAGGCCTGCTACTGTAGCGATAGCTGCTACGCCTAACCATTTTTTAATTTTCATGATTCGTTCTCCTTTAAAAATAATACTGTAATAGTATCTCACACTTTATTTGATTTCGCAAATTGTTATTAGATAGGCAGACATATAGTTTTAAACTATATGTCTAAAAGTTACAAAATCATCCACCTACGAGAGAATGGATGATTTACAAACTTATTTGATGTCAGCTTCTGCTGGGAGGTAAGAACCACCAAAGAACTGTTGAGATAATTTTTCAAGAGTTCCGTCTTTGTAGAGTTCTTGGATGCGTTTGTCAACAAATGATTTCAATTCATCTTGACCTTTTGCAAGAAGTGGGTAAACGTAAGGTTGTTGGTCACTTGGAAGTTCGATGACTTTCAAGTTATCCAAACCTTGGTTTTTGATAACTGTTTCTACACCGATTTTATCAAAAATCTTGTAGTCAAATTGTCCATCGCTCAAACGTCCCATGATTTGTTGGAAGTCAGCTTTTGTATAGTTAAGGACAGTTGGGTTATCTGCGTGTTGTTTGTTGTATTCTTCCAATTGTTTAGCTGATGTTGTTCCTTGAACGACTTCAGTAGATTTTCCACCGATATCATCAAGTGATTTGATGCTGTTATCATCTTTCTTAACTACGAGAACATTAGGGTTTTTAGCAGTTGGTGCTGCGTAAAGATATTTTTCTGCACGTTCTTTTGTATAGCTAATGTTGTTAACCGCCATTTGGTAACGATCTGCGTCAAGGCCTGCAAAGATTCCTGACCATTCTGTCTTTTCAAACTTGACATCATACTTGTCAGAGTCTTTAAAGATGGCGCGAACAACCTCAATCTCAAAACCAGTCAACTCACCGTTTTCTTCATAGTTAAATGGTTTTGGTGACGCGTTAGTTGCTACAACGATTTCTTTTTTACCAGATGTTGCTTCACCAGATGCAGCATCTTTCTTTTCACCACCTGAGCAAGCTGCCAATACACCTGCGGCTACAAGCCCTAGGGCAGCAAGTGATGAATACTTAACGATTTTTTTCATGATATTTCCTCCAAAATAGAATACAATCTTATCTTAACAGAAAAAAAGGAATTACGCTATTATATGATTTCTATATTTGTGATAGGTTTTCTTTATGGCTGATTAAAAGACCAAACGTAGGACTGCTATCAAGACTACTCCAAAGAGAACAGTCCCAACCAGATTGCGGTAACGAAAGGCTACAAAGGCCGTTGGAAAGATTGCTAAAAAGTCTAACCACTTTATCTGCGGGAGGCTTCCAACTTTTCCTGTCACCACACTTGAAAGAATCAAGGCAAAGATAATAGAAACTGGTAGAAATTTCAAAAAGCGCTCTACGATAGGCGGCAAACCCTTGTACTTGGCTAGGATAAAAGGAATCATTCTTGGAATCCAAGTCACCAAGCCAGAAAAGACAATTGCTAATAAAATATACTTACTGACCATCCAAGACCACCCCCATGGTACAACCTAGCAAGGTCGCAAACAGAACAGCTAATGACTGAGACACCACCGTCAAGAGCAAAAAGAAAGATACAGCTACAACTGCTAAAATTATGAAGAGATTGCGCAAAGGAATCCGTTTTTGCATAATCTGAAACTGGGAAGTAAAAATCCCAATAAACATCCCCACTAGGGCAAAATCTAAGCCAAAAATTTCTGGATTTGGTAGAAGTCCACCTAGAGCAGTTCCGACAACAGTTCCGACAAACCAAGCCACATAGCTGTTAAGGTTGTTCCCGTGCATCCACATAGGATTGACCTTATTCGTATGCACCAACTCGCCCATCAAAACGCCATAGGTCTCATCGGTCAAGAGGCTGGACATGCCGATATTGTGCCAAAGACTGGTATGACGAAAATAGGTCGATGCATGCAAACTGAGCAAGAAGAGACGCAGATTAATCAAAAAGACCGTCATGGCAATGGCTGCCACAGGCGCTTGAACTGCTATCAAGGCTATCATGGCAAACTGAGCACTCCCAGCATAGACAAAGAGACTCATCAAACCCATTTCTACTGGCGTCACATAGGGCGAACCGATAATGCCACAGGCAAGACCGATGCTAACATAGCCCAAAGCCGTCGGCACCGCAGCCTGCACACCCTCCCAAAATCCTTTTTCTTTCATAGACTTCCTCACTAATCATTCCTTCAGCGACTGCTTTCCAAACAGTCACAACAAAAATTATTATAACATATTCGTAAAATAGAAAAAAGTCTGCTGATTGACAAGAACAAAAAAAGACTGGGAGGCCAGTCTCATGATGCAACTTATAAACTATTTTAGATTTAATACCCAAATACCAATAAACTAACAACGATTAAAAATGTATTCCACACGATATGAAGAGCCATTGGCCAATAAACTGAACGAGTATAAAGAAATAGCATACCGAACAAGAGACCTGCTCCTGCATAAACTATGAAATCTGTTAACACCCAGCCATACTGTAAAACATGGATAAGACTAAAGAGCGTGGAGGAAATGATGACGTCAATATAGTATTTTTTAAATTTAGATAGGGCTATCATCAGAAGTCCACGGAAAACTAACTCCTCAACTATCGGAGCAATAAGACTGCCGTAGAGAATACGTGTCACAAAATAACTAATTCCCGTCAAATTGGCTACGGTTTCTTTTATAGCACTCCCATTTTGCGTGCTGGGAAAAATCCGAGTCGTTATATTTACCCACAAAAACATCAATATAAAGGAAAGAAAGAAGATACCCAGATAGGACCAACGAAACTGGAAGCGACCGTACTCTTTCCAACGTTGACTCTTAACAAGAATGACAGTAGCAACAATTCCCTCAAGAGCTATCAATAAAATTTGTAAGCCATAAAATCCAAAATCTGATAATTGGTTAACAAATTCTAACCTTGCTACAAAATTAAAAATTAAGTAATAGGCGGCTATTATCAAAACAGTTGTCAAGTAAAATTTCGTTTCTTTCCTTTTCATCGTTGATCCTTTAGAGTTTTAGTTACACCATCTTCCAGCTAAACGTACCCAAGTCCATTTTATCCAATCAAAAACACCGCAATTAGGACTTTTCCCTTTATTTATGACTCTTAAAAACCTCTAAAACAACAAGGGTAGAATTTGACCAATGGCATTATCAACTATATGCAGTCCAATAGACCAATAAATAGACTTTGTCACTCTAAAAAAGACTGCCATTATTAGACCACCACCCATATATACGAAAAAGTCTGTCAAGACCCAACCATGACTACTGATATGCAAGATTCCAAATAAAGCAGCCGAACCAAGCACATCCAGTCCCCACTTCTTCCCTTTTTCCAGAGCTGTCATCACCAATCCACGATAGATCATCTCTTCAAAAATGGGACCTGCAATCACTGGATAGAAAAAATACATCAAAAATGCAGTAGGACCTGTAAAAGTAGGAAGATCCAGTTGATAAGAAATTTCATTTTGGGTGGACGGGAAAATAAAAAAGGTAACGAAATTCCAAACAAAAAAAGCTAGAAGAGCTAAAAAGAAATAGAAAAGATAGGACACTTTAAATTTTCTGCTATTGATTTGTTGCCATTTCCCTGACCAAATCATGGCAACAAGAGCAAGCAAAACCACAAGAAAATTCAACATCATATCCGAAAAATAATAGCCAAAATCAGATAGACCAGCAGCCAAGTCGCTGTGTAAAACCAGACGGATGAAGAACTGGTCCGCAATGATAAGTAGAATAGCTACAAACAAGTAGTAACGTGAGATTATCTTTTTCATATATCACCCTTCTAAAATCCAAACACCAATAAACTAACAATAAGCAAGAAGGTATTCCATGAAGCATGTAAAGCTATGGTCCAATAAATAGAGCGTGTACAGCGAAACATCATGCAAAATATCAAGCCCATTACAAAGTAAAGTATGAAATCTGTCGTTATCCAACCATGCTGTAAAACATGCATAGCGCCAAATATGGCAGCAGAAACAAGAACATCAATATAGTAGTTTTTAAATTTAGACAAGCTTGTCATCAAAAAACCACGACACACTATTTCTTCTGCTACAGGTGCGATAAGGCTACCGTAAAGTACACGCGTAATAAAATAGCTAATTCCTGTCAAACTGGTGGCTACTTCCACTACCGTACTTCCATTTTGCGTACGAGGAAAGATACGAGTTGCTAGATTTGCCCAAACAAATAATAAGAAAAAAGAAAGAATGAAAACACCCAGGTAAGACCAACGAAACTGGAAACGACCACACTCTTTCCAATGTTCACTTTTGACAAAAATAATTGTAGATACAGTTCCCAGAATAAGTACCAATAAAACCTGAAACACATAGTAGATCTCATAAGACAAAGCTACAGTAAAATCTAAGTCTGGTATGACATTAAAAATGAGGTAATAGGTAAAAAGCAACAAGCCAGTTGCTAGGTGAAATTTCATTTCTTTCATTTTCTTCATTTAATTACTTCCTATACTATTTTATCGACGACGTCTTAACCACTCACCTGTTGGCTCTACAGTCCAAGCAAAAGCACCACGACGAGGACTCTTCCCTTGATTTATGATTCTCAAAATCCTCTAAAATAACAAAGGAAGTATATGCCCGATACCGTTATAGACTATATGTAGTCCAATAGGCCAATAAATAGACTTTGTTACTCTAAACAAGACCGCAAATATGATACCGCCACCCATATATACGAAAAAGTCTGTCAAGACCCAACCATAATCACTAATATGCAGAATTCCAAATAAAGCAGCAGAACCAAGCACGTCCAGTCCCCATTTTTTCCATTTTTCCAAAGCGGTCATCACCAATCCACGATAAATCATCTCTTCAAAAATGGGACCTGCAATCACAGGATAGAAAAAATACATCAAAAATGCCGTAGCGCCTGTAAAAGTCGGAGCAGCGAGTTGGTAAGCAAGTCCATTTTGGGTAGGTGGGAATAGGAAAAATTTGATAAAATTCCAAATAAATAAAGCAAGAAAAGCTAAAAAGGAATAAAAAAGATAGAACCCTTTAAATTTTCTACTGTTGATTTGTTGCCATTTTCCTGCTCCTACCATAAAAATAAAAACAAGCAGAACCACAAGAAAGTTCAACATCATATCCGAAAAATAATAGCCAAATTTAGATAGACCAGCAGTAAAATCATTGTTTAAAACCAGACCACTGAAGTACTGGTAAACAATAACAAATAGCATGGCTATAAAAAAGTAGTAGCGTGAGATGATCTTTTTCATTCTTTTTTCTCCTATACTATGGAATGAAGACAGTATAACACGAAAACTTCTATATTTTAGAAAATCGCATATTTGACATTTTTTCTGATGGAAATTTCACATTTGCGATTTCTAACTAATCGATAAGTGCTTTGTACTGCTGTAAGCGTAATTCAAAAAGGGCTGTTAATTGTAGATTTTCTAATATTTGCAGAGATTGGATAAAGTGTTCAATCTCTTTTTGATTGCTTCCCTTGGTCTGAAGGAAAACACTCAATTTCTTTAAAAATTGCCATGATACTTTCTCAAAAACATCATAGGGGCGAAGCATACTCTCCAACTCAGCTTCAAAGATTGGGATGTAAGAGAAAAGTTTGCGCTCCATAAGCTCTGAGATGATATTTAGAAAGCTACTTTTCATATACAGTCTATTGTGTGCCAATTCTTTAAATTCCTTGGATTTTTCGAGTAAGGAAGTTGATAAAAATATCAAATCTTGGTTGCCCAAAAAAGGCATGGTATTGCAAAAGATATAGAGTTCAAACCAGGTCCAAGATTCGATAGCATAGAGATAGGTAGTTAAAAACTCGCTATCCTCCTCTGCTAGCGGATAGCTTTTATCTAGTGAATGGATAGCATCTTTAATCACAATAGAGTTCAAACGACGATAGGTCTGCGCCATCTGTTCTTGCTCAATTTCTTTCAACAATTGCTCTAAGCCAGCTATATCTTGATGGGCAAAGCGATCCACAATCCTTCTACCAAATCGCATATGTGGAGATTCTTGGTAGTTGTTGAGCTTGTGCCCAAACTCATCAAAGGTCACATTGATCCCCTGGATAGCTAGGATCAGCTTATCCGCAGACAGCATGGATTGCCCTAGTTCGAACTTGGATAGCTGAGAGGCTGTTAGTCCACCACAAGCCACATCTGACTGCTTGAGCTTTCTCGCCAGGCGCAATTCCTTGTAAAATTCTCCTAATTCCTGTTTTTCAATCATTGCCGAACTCCCCTTTAAATATTCCCTTTACTATTCTATTCGTAAAAACTTTTTACTTTTTTAACATATTATAAAATATTTTAGCAAAAAAGCCAGCTTCAAGCTGACTTTTCATTCTATAGTATCAAAAGCGAGGCTAGGTTTGGCATTTAGCTCCAAGCCTGCAAAGTTTTCTTTGTTCCACTCGCTGACGCTGGCATAGGCAATCATGCCTGCATTGTCTCCGCAAAGACGCAGAGGTGGAATGATGACCTTGACGTCAGTGATTTCAGCTGCCAAGCGTTCTCTTAATCCTTTGTTAGCTGCCACACCACCAGCCACGACTAGGGTTTTAACAGGGTATTTTTCCAAGGCTTTCTTGGTTTTAGCCATGAGAATGTCCATAACTGCCGCTTGGAAGGATGCACACAAGTCCTCTGTTGACAAACTCTCTCCCTTTTGCTCGGCATTGTGGTGAAGGTTGATAAAGGCAGACTTCAAACCTGAGAATGAAAACTCCAGATTATCCTCCTTAATCATAGCACGTGGGAAATCATAAATATCCTGCCCCTGATGAGCCAATTCGTCAATCTCGCGACCTGCTGGATAGGTCAAGCCCATGACGCGACCGACCTTATCATAGGCCTCACCAACCGCATCATCTCGCGTTTCCCCAACAATCTTGTAATCCCCAGCCTCAGAAACATAGACCAACTCCGTGTGCCCACCGCTGACTAAGAGGGCTAACAAGGGAAATTCCAAAGGCTCCACGCTCTGAGCTGCCATGAGGTGGCCAGCCATGTGGTTAACGGGAATCAGCGGAAGTCCATGTGCCCAAGCAAAGGCCTTGGCAGCTGACAAACCAACTAGTAAGGCTCCGACCAATCCTGGTCCGTAGGTGACCGCCACAGCTGTCACGTCCTCTTCCGTAATCCCTGCTTCTGCTAGCGCCTCCTCAATACAGGCTGTAATGACCTCGACATGGTGACGACTAGCTACTTCCGGCACTACGCCCCCAAAACGTTTGTGACTCTCAATTTGACTAGCAATGACATTGGACAAGAGCTCATCGTCGTTTTTCAAGACGGCGACACTGGTCTCATCACAGGATGTCTCAAATGCTAAAATATATCTATCCTTCATCTATTTCTCTCTTCATGATGATGGCGTCCTCTACTGGTTCATGGTAATAGGCCTTTCGCTCAGCGATGACTGCCATATTTTCTTTCTTGTAAAATGCTTGCGCTCGTTGATTTGACTTTCTGACTTCGAGAAAAATCTCTTTGTCTGTCGGTAATTGAGCAAATAAGACTGATGCTATCCCCTGCCCCTGATAAGCTTTCTTGACAGCGATTTGCAAGACTTCTGCTTCAAAAAGATTCTCCTGAATTGCTAGAAAACCTATCACTTCTTCCCCATCATAAGCTAGAGCATACCAAGTCTGGTCTTGGGACAGGTCTGCTTGGATTTGTTCCAGCGTCCAAGGACTGACTGGGTAAACATCCGTCATGACAGCGTAAATTGCCTGCGCCAAGTCAGGTTGCTGTTGGATTCGTTTGATTTCAATCATAGGCGTTTGATGTAAGATTCTCCAGACTCAGTGTGATTTTTGAGCCAGTTTTCCTCAGCTTCAACACGTTTGAGGTAATTTGGCACAAAGTCATGCAAGGATTCTGCTTCCTTATCCCAAGCCCAAAGAGCTAGATTAGCCGCATTTGGCAAGGTTTCCTGATAGTTAGCCTGTGGTAGTTGTTCTTGAATCTGCTCCACAAAGGCTCCTACTTCACCGACAAAAGTGACTTGTTCAGCATCTTTGACTTGCTCCAAAACTTCTGCAAAGGACAGATGCGCCTCTGGAAAGACAGGCTGAGCATTTTCATAAAATCCTGCGTAAACATTGTTGCGACGCGCATCCATCAAAGGTACTACAAGACCTACTTGCTGGCTTGGTACCAGAGCCAAAAGGCTAGACATCCCCACTAACTCAATGTTCAGGGTATGAGCCAAGGTCTTGGCAGTTGCTACCGCGATTCGCAAACCTGTGTAGCTACCTGGCCCCTCTGCTACAACGATTCGATCCAAATCTTTGGGCGTCAAATCTAGACTAGCTATCAAAAAATCGATGGCTGGCATAAGGGTAATACTGTGATTTTTTTTGATATTGATTGTCGTCTCGGCAAGAAGCTGCTTGTCCTCTAAAATGGCTAGAGACAGAGCCTTGCTAGACGTATCAAATGCTAATACTTTCATAACACATTCCTATCTTTTTGTCTGTTTACTATTATACTACAAAAGAAGGCGCATGGGAATTTTCTTTGTTTTGAAGCAAAAATGTCCTGCCAAACAGACAGGACAAGTACTTAAGCATTCAAACCAAAGTAAAATACAAGCCAAACCACATAGGTTACAAGAAGGAGGAAAATGGAATACAGTGTTACAAAGAGAATTTTCCAGTGTACAGCTGTTTTTCTATGTTCCAGCCGAACAAATACTAGATTGCCACCGTAAACACAGGCAACAAAAACAGCAAATACCAAGAGACGAATCGCGATAGCTAGTTGAAACATAGAGAGCCTCCTTTCTCCAATTCTAAAGGCAAATATTTCAAAATCATCATCTAACGAAAAGGAGCCCAAGCAGTTGTAGCAATATGTAGAATTTCCATCCAAATAGGTGAAACACAAAATCAAGCATAGCTAGTCCTCCTTAATCAAGAAAAACCTCTTTTCTAACTTTATTATAGCACTTGCATCGGATGTCTTCAAATACTTATACAAGGTATAATGAAACCCATTTCAAGCTCCTTACTTTCATGTTTCCTGCTTTTACTAATTCCCCTTTTTATGTTATAATTGAGATAATTGTAACGAATCAAGGTCAATAAAGACAAAAAATGAACTGGAATCAAACCAGCTTCAAACTGAGCATTTTTGAATATAGCTGACCTGAAAGCAGAAAGGAAACATATGATTTACAAAGTTTTTTATCAAGAAACAAAAGACCGTAGCCCACGTCGTGAAACAACACGCTCACTATACTTAGACATCGATGCTAGTTCAGAACTTGAAGGACGTATCGCTGCTCGCCAACTTGTCGAAGAAAATCGTCCAGAATATAATATCGAGTATATCGAACTCTTGTCTGACAAACTGCTAGACTACGAAAAAGAAACTGGCGCATTCGAAATTACGGAGTTCTAATATGGCCTACACTCTTAAACCAGAAGAAGTCGGCGTTTTTGCCATTGGTGGTCTAGGAGAAATCGGAAAAAACACATATGGTATCGAATACCAAGACGAAATCATCATCGTTGATGCAGGGATTAAATTCCCTGAGGATGACCTACTTGGTATCGACTACGTTATCCCTGATTACTCCTACATTGTAGAAAATATCGACCGCGTCAAGGCTCTCTTGATTACACACGGACACGAGGACCATATCGGAGGGATTCCTTTCTTGCTCAAGCAAGCAAACATCCCTATCTATGCTGGTCCACTGGCCCTTGCCTTAATCCGTGGAAAACTCGAAGAGCATGGACTTTTGCGCAATGCTACACTTCACGAAATCAACCACAATACGGAGTTGACCTTTAAAAACCTTAAAGCAACTTTCTTTAGAACAACCCACTCGATTCCAGAGCCATTGGGAATCGTCATCCATACACCTCAAGGGAAAATCGTTTGTACGGGAGACTTCAAGTTTGACTTTACACCAGTTGGTGAACCTGCAGACTTGCACCGTATGGCAGCCCTAGGTGAAGACGGAGTGCTTTGCCTACTCTCTGACTCGACCAATGCTGAGGTTCCAACCTTTACAAACTCTGAAAAGGTTGTCGGCCAGTCGATCATGAAGATTATCCAAGGTATCGAAGGACGTATCATCTTTGCATCCTTTGCCTCAAATATCTTCCGTCTCCAGCAAGCAACGGAAGCTGCTGTTAAGACCGGGCGTAAGATCGCAGTCTTTGGGCGCTCTATGGAAAAGGCCATTGTTAACGGGATTGAACTTGGCTACATCAAGGCTCCTAAGGGAACCTTCATCGAACCAAATGAAATCAAAGACTATCCTGCAGGCGAGGTTCTCATCCTCTGTACAGGTAGTCAGGGCGAGCCTATGGCAGCCCTCTCTCGTATCGCTAACAGAACTCACCGTCAAGTGCAACTCCAACCTGGCGATACTGTCATCTTCTCATCTAGCCCAATTCCAGGAAACACCACTAGCGTTAACAAGCTGATTAACATCATTTCTGAAGCCGGTGTTGAAGTAATCCATGGTAAGATTAACAACATCCATACATCTGGACACGGTGGTCAGCAAGAGCAAAAACTTATGCTCCGCTTGATTAAGCCAAAATACTTCATGCCTGTTCACGGTGAATACCGCATGCAGAAAGTCCACGCTGGACTGGCGGTGGATACTGGCGTAGAGAAGGACAATATCTTTATCATGAGTAATGGTGATGTGCTTGCCCTCACTGCAAATTCTGCCCGCATCGCTGGTCATTTCAACGCTCAGGATATCTATGTCGATGGAAATCGTATCGGTGAAATCGGCGCTGCTGTCCTCAAAGATCGCCGAGACCTATCTGAAGATGGTGTTGTACTGGCTGTCGCAACCGTTGACTTCAAGTCTCAAATGATCCTATCTGGACCAGATATTCTCAGCCGTGGATTTGTCTACATGAGAGAGTCCGGCGACTTGATTCGCCAAAGTCAACGCATCCTTTTCAATGCTATTCGTATCGCATTGAAAAACAAAGATGCCAGCATCCAATCTGTCAATGGCGCCATCGTAAATGCTATTCGACCATTCCTTTATGAAAATACTGAACGTGAACCAATCATCATTCCAATGATTCTCACACCAGATGAAGAATAAGAAAAAATTCTCTGAAATCCTATGACTTCAGAGAATTTTTATTATTTCACGACAATTTGTAGCAATTATTTTTTTTAATCAACTATTCTATAAGACTTATAACTCTCACCGACGCTTGGTCTCAATAGCTTTTTTCACCAAAATCTGTTGATAAGCTTCCATATCTCCGCGTTTCAATGATTCTTCTTCATGAATGGATAATCGCCATTTATAAGCCTGAATTTCCTTATCCAACAACTCCTGAGGTGCCCCAATCAGATTCAAAATAGTCAGACGCTCTTCAATACTCTTTAAAGGATAAACATCTGCAAGATTAACTGTTCTAGTCACACTTGTAGAGCGTTTTCTATGAATATAGATGGCTTTATTCATATAGGCTATCTTATCTGCTTGAAGGTAAACCTTATAGGTCGTATAATCGTCCTCTACCTTCTGATCCGTTGGATAGACAATATCCTTGAAAAGCTCTGCTTTATAGAGTTTTGCCCGTGGAACTGTAAAACATTGACTAAGATTATACTTTCCGTCATATTGATGATAGAACCAATCAAAAGGGCTGTACACTTGTTCAAAATAGTTGTCTGCACCTACATGGATTAAAAAACTTCCCTGATCTTCAATAAACTGAGTGAAATTACCAATCGCAATATCTGCATCCGTTTTTTTCAATAAATCATAAAGGCTTTGAATATGGTCTAACTCTAGCCAATCATCATTATCCACAAAGACAATGTAATCACCTGTCACAGCTTCCAAGGCACGATTGCGACTGGAAGCAACTCCTCCATTTGGCTTATGGTAAACTTTAACACGCGCATCTTGATTTTTATATCGTTGACAAATAGCTGCTGAATCGTCAGTTGAACCATCATTGATTAAAATAACTTCAAGATTTTGATAAGTTTGTTGAAGAATGCTATCTAAACATTTTCAAGATAGGTCTCTGACATATAAACAGGAACGATAACACTTATTTTTTCAATTTTTAGTCTAAGTGCTTCAAATATCGCTGGATTGATACAATCATATTCTCTTAGCCACAAACTCTTGATTATATTTCTCCATACTAAGTTGATGATTGAAATACAAATTGTCAGCAAGTGAAATACTAAGCTAAACGCTATATAGTTATTGTTATCTTTATCTAGGAAGATCTATTCTAAAGCTTTCACGACACTTCCCTTATTTATCCGTTATTTAAAAAAGTAACTTCAACTCTTCCCTGGTCACTAAGTACGGATTCATCTTTTGTTTATCATAAGCAGATTGATATTTTTCTGGATTTACAAGTTGAGATAATTCGTCAATCATCTCTGCTACACCATCCCTTGGAAACACATGGTCAGTAACATAAAACTCTGGTTGGTGACACGTGTCCTTAAAAGCATAAAGGACCATGCCATTTTCAAGAGCTGTACGGCTACCATCAAGTATTTCCTGCGCATGAGAAATATCCAGATAAATGCTACACGTTTGTAAAAGTTTCTCATATATCTCTCTAGACAGGCCTGGGTAGAGATGAACATTTGCATGACAATCCAAATCTAATAAACGCCCTCCCATTACTGTTAGCGCAGCAATATGAAATTCAAAATTCGGTAGGGCAGATACAAGGACTTCAATTTGCTCTAGTTCTTGCGTATCTGTCAAAATTAAAATATGCGGGCGAAACTCCCTAAAGGCCCCAAGAAACGTTGGTAGATAAATCAGGGGAAGATTCATATTGTCTGTCTTTAATTTCAAATCTCGAGTCAGTAGTTTCCCACAACGATCTTTTAAATACGAAATATCTTCGACAGATAACTCTTCTCTTATATAAAACATTATCTGATTAGATGAGAGGTTAGGCATATCCCTAAGCAATCTTATATCCGATAACACTATACAATCACCTGTAGATAATTGTTTATCTAAAATCAGTTTTCTTGCTTCATCAATTGAAGAAAGGCCCTGTTCCCGACCGTTTGCTTCTCGATAAAGTGCACGATTATGAGATGAAAAAAGATAGAGTTGCTCTTGATTTTCCTGACCATAAATGTCTATCTCTTTTTTTCCACCACTCCAAATTTCTCTCTGAAAACAAGTTCCCGATAAATCATAATGATCTTTTGCACAACAAATACCTTTGTTATCATACCATTCGACTACCTCCACCATTTGTGGCCACTGAGGATAGCAGTAAATCTTCCCTTTTTTATTTCCTTCCGCTACGATATCACCTGTAGAAAGAACCTCCCAAAATCGAGGTAAGGGAAGTTGAGTCATGTGTAAGGGATTTGAACTTTCATGATTAGAAAAAAAACTAGTAAAAATATTGTTAATCGTTAATGATTTCAGATTCTTCCCCATAAGTTCTAAATCTTTTTTTAGGCGATCGTCATCTGAAGACCATTCCCTTGTCAGATAATAATACATCATTTCTTTTTTATTTCCATTCTCTAGTCAAAAATTCATACCATTGTTTTATTATGCGGTCTGATAAATATTCTTCAGCCAAGCGGTAAGATCCTTCCCTCAGCTGTTTGATTTGTTTGAAGGCTTTCTCTAAAGCTTTTGTTAAATCAACCACAATTTCCTCATCCGAACGAGCAGCAAAAGGAACTAAATAACCATTTTTACCCTCTTGAATAAAGGTCTGATTTCCATATGGTACATCTAAACCAACAAGAGCTTGTCCAGAACCAATTGCTTCTAATAAAGTTATACCAAAAGTTTCCCATTCCGAGGTAGCCAAATAAAGTTCATACTCTTTGAAACGGTTTGAAATTGTCTGATGCCCCTTAAGATGGATATAATTTTGTGCTCCTAGATTGGCAATCTCTGCTTCAATATCCTGCCATAGCATCCCTTGCCCATAGATATCTAAGTTGACGTCTGGAAAAATTTCATGAAAAGCAACGATGGCTTTGATTGCTAAGTCTAACCGTTTTCGGCGTTCAAACCGCACGGCAATCATCACAGAATAAGGTTTTCGTTCATCAGCTAATTGCAACTGTTCTAGGGCAGCTACTGGAAGAACGCGAACTTGACCAGTTTTCCCTAGTAATGCTAAATGTTTTTCCAATTCATCCTTCTGTGATTGCGTTGATACTAAAATATCATCAAATTCCTCGGCATATTGAAAAAGGTGATAGTATTCAGAATTGATCTGATCTCCCCAATAATGAATAGAGTGCACAACACAGGATAATCTTGCTTCTCCTTTTAAACGTAAAAGAGGTGATGTGAAGGGAAGATTCTCTAGACGATCAATAAATACATGATCCTCTTTACTAAACTGCAACTCTGATAAGGCTCGCTCTAAAAATTCAGACTCACTATAGAACCACTCCGATCCACACCGATAAACTGCTTCAGTATCCTCACCTGGTTCTTTCTTAATCTCTTCAAAGGCTATGGAACCATCTCTATTATGAAACAGTCGGCGAACAACTCTAGCTACTATACCAAATCCAGCATCCACTGCTGTAAAAAATTCTGTGAACAGCTTTTTCTTACCATAATGTTCTCTACGAAGTAAACGACCAAATACATAATAATCTACATAATCCACATAATCCGGTTTTAGACTGTTTTTATGTAGAATGGTAGTCACACCATCTTGTTCTTGAAAAATCACTTCACAATTATTTTCCTTATATTCAGCAGTCAGGTGTAAGAGCTGCTTCATATCATCTATACGGATCCCCAAGCTCATATCACGCTGATCTGTCAACAACATATGTGCTAATAGGATTTCTTCCTCAAGATGACCCAAAGAAAGGTAATAGTCCCATTTAAATCGAGGAGGGACCTGTGTAAAAACAAAACTGGCAGGAAGGTCCAAGTCGCGAAAAACCTTCCCACGATATGCTTGAGCAACATCTACACCATTTGGTTCTAAACCCACCATAAGATTAAAAGTGTAAAGCATTCTTTAACTCCAAACTAAACTCTAATCACAAGCATCAAAGCATGGACTCCATAAAAGAAGTGAACTAGCGAATGATTAGATTATCTACTAAAACTTTCTCATTTATCTAACGAATTGAGGTAAGCTTTAATCGCCACTACCATCGCTTCAGGAGTTTGTGAAGAAAAAATCTGACTTCCTCCTGTTGGGTCCTTACTGGTATTATCAAAAGCAAAGATCGGTTTCCCTAATTTATGAATCTCCTGAGTGATATTCATAATTTCGTTAAAATGATTGATATCCAAATAAAAATCGATTTTGCTAAGAACATTTTCAAAATTATAAGGATTGAACTGTGGATAAATGGACACATTTAAATATCGTTGTAAATCGACCACTTGGGAGGCAAAAGTTGTATGAGCCAAAATATGAAAATGAACCTCAGGTAGTGCTTTTATCAAAAACTCCAAGTGCTCCATCTCGCAAGCATTTGTAAAGATTGCAGTATGATATTTTTCTTTTTCTGTAAGCTCATCTAAACCATGTTTGATAATCTCTTTCCGTAAGATAATATCTGACCAATCTAAAGCATAGAAGAACCACCACTTATCTCCCAAGCGATTATTATATACAGCTGACCATGGTTTTTCGTCTGTATAATGAATAACAGAAACCTCTGATTCATATTGATTCGCTTTTACATACCATTCATCTTTTTGAAAACGTGTCGCAATAGTATCCATTCCAACCATAAAATTGTAATTGACGTCTAGCTCTTTCCATTGCCCTACAAAAAATCGGTTTAAAATTCCTTGATCACCAAACTCAACTTCATGGTACTGATCTGCTAATTCAAACAATTTTGTTGAAATCGCATGCTCTCTCCAATGGGCATTATTTATCAATAAAACGCCTGAATTGAAATTTGTTTGCTGCAATTCATCTCTAACTGCTGCGACTGGGCCATCACCTAGATCTATTGCAAAAAGGGGTGTTAAATCTCCATTGACAATAATATCCGAATCAAGATATAAAACCTTATCTTCCTTCAGTATGTCTGGAATAAAAAAGCGAAAATAAGCTGCGTATGATAAATGCGCCGTTGGTAAACGATATTTTCGGAGATGATTATTAGAAATCTTTACATTTACAATTTCTGAATGAATAGCTTTCAATCGCTGATTCATAATACGAAACCATTCCGAAGGTAGATCGTCATTAAAAACATAAAATTTTATATTATCGTTATAAGCACAAACAGACTTGATAGTAGTTTCCACCTTATCCATATATCCATTATCTGCTCCAAGTACGATTGCTTTCTTCATTTTTCAATCCCTTTTATCTAACGTTTATTTTCTTTTTCTATTAACTAATAAAATCTGTCGAATTTCATCTACCATTTTTGAGGTTCTTCATGAGCGATTACTTTATCAAAGAGTTCTGCTTGATGGGCTACAATATCTAAGGGCAGCACAGTTTTTCCCTAGATCTTGATAGGTTTGATTGAGAATACTATCTAGACATTGTCGTAAGTAGTTTTCAACGTTGTAAACTGATACAATTATACTAATTTTTCTGTCATTTTTATATTTCTCTTTATACTTTTCCAAAGTTATGAAAAACGGTTCTTCAGTAGGATTCCCAATTCACTACTAGCTTTCTATAGTTTGCGGAAAAATTCTCTGATGAAAGCTGAGATATCTTTACTCATGATTTTATCCAGCCTCTCAGTAGTCAACTCCTCTGACCGGTTCCACCAATATCCTTGATTTGACCATCGGGTAAAAGTTGAAAAAAGCGCTGATGTTGCTTATTTTTATGTGAAAATATACAGAATTTTCCAGATACTGATACCATTGCTAATCTTCCCCTTATAACTTTGACCAAGAACACGAGTCTCTATAGAGAGTTTTCCCAAAAAAATCTTTATGAAAATCTAGTATTTTTTAGTCAAAAGTCTAGATTTATTCCATTTTAATTATACATTATTTTTAGCAAAAGAGCTATCATATAAATATATCTATTAGATATTATTGACACATTCAACTATCAATATAAGTCAATCATCTTTATTCAGTAAGAATATTTGATATATAGAATTATCTTCTAAACTTGAGATTATTTCCTTATTTTTCAAGAATCAAAAAACCTAGATTCTAACAGCTAGTAAATAACTAACGGTTAAAGTATAGGTTTACTCAGAAAACAATCATTATTTCACAACAAGCTCATAACGAGTTTTGCTGGTGAATGTTTCACCTGCTTTGAGGATGACTTGGTCTTTAAGGTCGCTATGAATAGCATCTGGTAAAGCTTGCGCTTCAAGAGCAATCCCATTGTGCTGAATCATTGACTGACCAGCGATGATGACACTCTCATCCACAAAGTTTGCTGTGTAGACCACAAAGCAAGGAGCCTCTGTCTTGAAGAGCAGGAAGCGACCTGAACCTTGGTCATAGAGGAAACCAGCATTGTCATGTCCTGCAGGAAGAGCAAATGGATGGTCCAAACCAGATACGAGTTTGATTTGTTCATCTTCGTCTGCAAAAATATCCTTAAGCAAAGCTCCATTGTAGATATGCTTGACCACATCACGATTAGCATCCGGTGTTTTAGCTGGCACGCCGTCTGGAGCGATTGGATAGATGCCTTCAGTGTTCAATTGGAAGACATGGCGGTCAACAGTCTGAGTGAAATCGCCTGACAGGTTAAAATAGCTATGGTTGGTTGGATTGACCAAGGTATCCTGGTCTGTCGTCACCTTGTAGCTAACTTCGTAGGCACCACTTTCTTCCAAGTTGTAGCTAATCCAGATCTTAAGATTTCCAGGGAAACCTCCAGTCCCATCTGTTCTTTCTGTGTAAAGAGTCAAACCATGGTCACTCACTTCGACTAGCTCAAACAAGTTAGAATCCCAACCAGTTGAGCCACTGTGGTTACAGTTGCTAGCATTGTTGACTTCAAGATCATAGGTCTTACCATTGAGTTCAAATGTTGCTCCTGCAATACGACCTGCCACTGGACCTACACTTGCTCCATGTTTAGGGCTATTTCCCACATAGCTTTCGAAATCGTCAAAACCTAGGATAACATTGGCAAAATTGCCAGTCTTATCTGGAGTTACATAGCGTAAAATTGTTGCTCCATAAGTCATGATTTCCAGTTGGTATCCTGCCTCCGTTTCAAAACGGTAAGCGAGGACATCCTTGCCATCAACTTTCCCAAATACACGTTCTGTGTATGCTTTCATCCTTCTCTCCTTTTTCTAATTCAATTAAGTAAACAAACCATAGAAAGCGCATTCACGTTCTATGGTTTTATTGTATGATTTACAGACACCTTTGTCAAGAAACCATAGATATTTTATTAACAAAAGTCGTTTCTTCTATTTCTGATCTATGCTTCTACACGTTCAGTCCATGAAGTAGCTGTTGTTTGAAGTACTTTATTGAGTTCATCAATGTTTTCAAATCCAGTTGTACAAAGCCATTCGCGAGCTGCTGCTTCTCCATCTTTGATGTAAGCTTCAACAGATCCAGCCCATGTTGCACGTCCACAAAGAACACCATTGAAGTTTGCGCCTGATTCGTGAGCAAAGACAAGAGTTTCTTGGAAAAGTTTAGCTGATACACCTGCACTCAAGTAGATGTAAGGAAGGTTAGTAGCTTCGTCTTGGGCTTTAAAGAAGGTAGCAGCTTCTTCACGTGTATGAACGATTTCTCCATCACCAAAGCCTTCAACGTATTTCACGTTAACTGGAACTTCTACTTTCAAGACATCGATGTTGAAACGTGGATCTGAGAAGACTTTCATAGCGCCGATAACCTTGTGTGGTTTTACTTTAGCGTATTCTGCAGAACCAGCGTCAGCAATCTTTTCATCGTAAGCAAGAATTTCAAGGAAGAATGGAATATCTTCAGCCACACACTCAGAACCAATGCGTTCGATGTAGGCTTGTTTTTGTTGATTAAGTTCGTCAGAGCTATCTACGTCATAGTAAAG
>NZ_KV805000.1:0-37174 GCF_001811505.1 Streptococcus sp. HMSC034E03 | reverse complement strand
CAAACATCCAAGCAGTCTGGCAAGCGTTTTGTACTTGTTGTGTCGTATCCAGTTTTCTCATAAGCAAGGAGAAGACCAGCTTTTGGATCAAGAGCTTTTGTAGCTGGAAGTCCATACTCAGGGTCAAGAAGCATAGATGAAGCGTATTTAGTCAATTCATCCGCTACCAATACTTTGAGTTCTTCCATTTGAGTTACTGTTGGCTCTTCTGTTTGGTATTGAGCCATGAGGCGTTTCAAAGCACCACGTTGGTCAAAAGCAAGAGCTGAGATGATCCCATTTTCGTCTGAGAGTTTTTGCAAGCAAGCAAGTTTATTTGGGCTTAATGTTAATTTACTCATAGATTCTTCCTTATTTTTCAAATTCGTGAATAATGACACCTTGAACAACACGGTTCACTGTACCTGTAGGTGATGGTGTATCTGGTCTGTTACCAACTTTAAGTGAAGTCAAGAGAGCAAATAACTGACCATAAACGATGTAAGGGAAGACACGGTAAACATCATTCAGAACCCCACCGCACCCAAGCGCGACTTCCTTAACATTTTCAAGTCCGAAGGCTTGGTCGCTCAAGAGAACAACACATCGAGCAATTTGGTCGCCTGCAACTTCACGAACCAAGTCTAAGTCATATTTACGAGTGTAATCTGTTGTAGTACCAAATACCAAAACGACTGTATCTTCGTTGATAAGAGATTTTGGACCGTGACGGAAGCCAACTGGACTTTCATACATAGTCGCGACTTGACCAGCAGTCAATTCCAAAATTTTAAGCTGGGCTTCGTGAGCAAGTCCGAAGAATGGGCCCGCACCTAGATAAATCACTCGGTTAAAGTCTAGGTCAACCAACTCTTTGACATCTGCCACATTGTCAAGAATTTTGCGAGCTAAACTAGATAGCACGTCGAAACGTTCAGCTTTAACAGCAAAGTCTGTTGGATCAAATACCAAGAGCGCTGTCAACATCATTGAAGTGAAGCTTGAAGTCATAGCAAAGCCAGCATCGTTAGAAGCAGCTGGTTGCAAGAGCAAGAGGTTACGGTCATCACCATGCGCTTGAAGAGCCAATTTCCCTTCAGCCGCACAAGTGATGGTTACTTGATAAAGTTCATCAACCAAGGCCTTAGCCAAGTCAACTGTTGCCACACTCTCAGGCGAATTTCCGCTACGCGCGAATGATACCAAAACAGTCGCCACATCTTTTTTCAAATAAGTTTGTGGGTTTGCTACGATATCAGTTGTCGCAATAGCATTAAAGTTCCATTTACGTTCATCATAAACTTCCTTAAAGTAAGGAACTAGAGTATCACCTACATAAGCAGAAGTTCCAGCACCAGTTAGGATTACTTTGATATAGTCATGCTTATCTGCAATTCCTTGCAAGAAAGCTGCAATTTCATCACGTCGTGCTTGATAAGTTTCAAAAGCTTCTTTCCAAATGTCTGGTTGTTGGTAAATTTCGCGAGTTGTGATTTCTGCCCCCAACTCAAGCAATTCTTCTTTTGTATAATCTAGCATTGAGTTCCTCTAATCTATTATTATATTGTTTTTTATTTAAAATATGGGAATGGGAGTAAGCCCCATTCCCATTTATATTCTATGAAATATGTTCTAACAGTATTTCTGTTATTACACCTTATTCATCTTCATCGTCGTCGAAGCTTGCCAATAAATCATTAACTTTGACAATACTTTCTGAAGCACGATTTTTATAATCTGCATCAGCGCCAGTAAGGCTTGCATTGATAAATTCAATAACCATTGGAAGATTCATTCCTGCGTAAAGTTCAATGTCACGACCTTCCATAATCAGACGGCTCACCACATTACATGGTGTTCCACCAAGGAGGTCAGCAAAGACTAGGAAATCATCCAAACCTTCGATAGCGGCTTCAAATTTCGCAGTGAAATCTTCTGGTCCATCTTCTGGAAGAAGAGCAACTGCATGAATATTTTCTTGTGGACCCATAATCATTTCTGTGCTACCTTTAAGTTCTTCACAAAAACGTCCATGACTCACTAAAATTAATGATTTAGTCATAAATTATGCGCCCATTCCAAGTGCAAATTTACCAAAGGCAGAAAGAGCCAAGGCAAGCACGATGATGATACCGATAGCTTTTGTAGAGTTCATACCTTTCTTACCAAGCAACCAGAAGATAAAGGCAGTGAAGATTGCTGGAAGCAAGCGTGGGAAGATTGAGTTCAAGATATCTTGGAAGTCAATCATTTTCTCACCGATTGGTAATTTGTATGAAATTTCAAAGTTGATCATTGTTGCTACAAGAGCACCCATCATGAAGACACCAAGTACAGATGCAGCTTCAATCAAAGCTGTCAAAGTGCTTTGCATGTTGTTGATAAGGTTAACCCCTTCTTTGTAAGCAAATTCCAACTGTTTCCAACGGAAGATGTCATACGCTACTGCAACTGCGATCCAAAGGAAGATACCCCAAGGTTGACCAGCGATAGCCATTGTTGCAGCGATAGATCCCATGATAGCAGGTACAAGTGAACCAAAGATAGTATCTCCAAGAGGAGCGAATGGTCCCATCAAACCTGTCTTGATACCGTTAACCGCATCTTTTGAGCCAACGCCATCTTTTTCTTCCATGGCAAGGTCAAAACCAGCGATGATTGTGTGGAAGAATGGTGAAGTGTTGAAGAATTGAGTATGAACTTTCATCATTTCTTTCAACTCAGGAGTTCCATCTCCATACATTTTACGCAATTGTGGCAAGATCATGTAAAGGTAACCTGATGCTTGCATACGTTCGTAGTTCCATCCCAATTGGAAAGTGAACAAGCTACGTTTGTTAATTTGATTAAAATCTTCTTTTGTTAATTTGTAATTAGAATTCGTCATCTTCAATTTCCCCACTTTCTGATGGTGTAGAAGGTGCTGCTACAGCAACTTTTTGGCTGTTCTTGAAGTGAACAACTGCAAGGAAGATACCTACGATAGAGATACCGATCATAGACAAACCTTTGAAGTTGTTGGCAAAGCCAATTTTTTCAGCAACGTCAGCAGGAAGAGTGCCAATGATACCAGCAACTGCTCCACCAAGACCTGTTACGTATGAGTAAAGTACAGTCAACATAGCTGTCAAACCAAATCCCATAGCAAGGTAGTGAAGGTTACGTTTAACTGGAAGGTAACGAAGCAAGATAGCGAATCCAAGACCTGGAAGCATACGACCTGCAAGAGTCAAACCGTCTGCAACCCATTGGAATTCTTTAACAAGATTTACAACTGCTTGTACGAATTCTCCACCAAAAGCAAGGGCGAAGAATACTGGAAGGGCACGAGAAGCAGCCCATGGAAGCGCACCAAGAAGGTAGTTACGTTCGATTGCTTTATAGTCAAAGCGTTCGATCGCAGCATCAATACGGTGTGCGAAGAATGTAGTAGTCATACGACCAAGTACGTCGAAGTAAGTCAAAAGTGCCGCTACTGGTACAGCGATTGTAGTGATCGCAAGATCTGTTTCGATACCTTGTGAAACTGAGAAAGCTGTCGCAAGAACCGCACCAGAAGTTGCATCGATACGAGAAGCACCACCGAAGGTACCTACCCCAAGGACAAACAACTGCAAGCTACCACCGATAAACAAACCAGTTGTCAAATCTCCCATGATCAAACCAGTAATGAAACCAGCGAATACAGGGGAACCTGCAGAAGAAACGATCGTCAACTCATCACAGATTTGATAAGCTGAGTACAAAGTGAGAAGTAAAATTTGCCACCATTGTATCATAACAATGACCTCCTAAAAATTTTTTCCTATTTTAATAAGCTCAAAAAGTCTGAAACTGGATCATTTGGAACCATTTGAGCAGTAAGTTTAACACCTTTTTCCGCCAATTTGTGGAAATCTTCTACGTCTTTATCTACAACGTTGATTGAACGTGTGATAGAACGTGTTTCTGGTGTTTGAGACATATTACCAACATTGACTGCTTCAAGCGGTACCCCTGCTTCCACTAATCCAAGGAAGCGGTCTGGTTTACGAGCAACGATAAACAAACGTTGGCTATCATATTTTCCAGCAAGGATATTGGCTGCAGCTTTTTCAACTGGCAAAATACTAAGTTTTACACCTGGTGGTGTTGCAAGTTTCAATCCGCTCTTTTCAACATCGTTGTTAACAACTTCATTGTCAACGACCATGATACGTGAAACATTCAGTTTAGCAGACCAAAGGTTTGCTACTTGTCCGTGGATCAAACGTCCATCAATACGGCATCCTACAATTGTCATAAATTTTCCCCCTTTATATGTTTTAGTGTAGGTTTACGAGTTAAGTGTATGTGATCTCTATACTCCCCTTCAGTTTCAAAGATAATGATGCGGTTAGCACCTTCCTTGAGATAGCTGTGCGGAATATAAAGCGATAAGGTTGGACCAACATTCCAGAAACGACCTAGATGATGGCCATTGACATAGGCAATCCCTTTACCAAACTCAGATAGTTCTAAGTAGGTGTCCTTCGGAGCCTCAACTTCAAAGTCATAGGCGTAAAAGGCAGGTTGTCCTTCTGTCCATCCTTTTGAGAAATCAATCTTTTCAGGATTATCTAGTGGAAGCGGATAATGTTCCCAGTTCAGCATGAAGTGTAGATCTTTGCAGACACCTGTACGAATCCCTTTTCGTTGTGTATCTGCTAGGAACTTATGCCCGTAATTGACACGCCCCATATTTTCTACCAGGACATCAAAACGAGAGAGCGCTTTCTTTTCTCCTTGATAGAAGATATCTTCTCCAATTTCAGTCTGGTACTGGGTTGCGACCCATTTACCATCTACAAATAGCTGAGCTCTGTCTCGACCGTCAATGATACGGATACGTTCTTCTTCTGCATCCCAACTAGCTTCTGTACGATAGAGTAGGTAGCCATAGCTTTGTCCCAACTCTTCCATTTTCTTAGGATAGAGACTTTTAGTTGGACTTGTTAAGCTATCCAAGGTTTCGAACAGAGAAACTTTCTCAACCAGTGGAATGTTTTCAACTTCCATGCTCTCTTTGTAAAGCGGTTCTAATTGTGGATACTCAGGATAGTAAGTCGCCATCATTTCCTTAACTGCCATGTATTTAGCAGTTGGATTCCCAGCTTCATTAAGGAGAGCGTCATAATCATAAGATGTTACTTGTGGTAAATCAATAGTTCCTCGAGCTGAACAACCATTCATAAAACCAAAGTTGGTTCCACCGTGGAACATGTAAAGGTTGATAGAGCCTTGCTCTAGTACCTCATGTACGGCTTCTGCTAACTCCTCTGGCTCACGCGTGATGACTGGTTCTTTCCATCGGTTAAACCATCCATCCCAGAATTCCATACACATGAGTGGCCATTTCTTGTCATACTCATCAAAGAACTCTTGCATTTGCGAGAAGTTAAAGTTTGCTTTTGAACCAAAGTTCCCTGTCACAAAGAGATCATCTTCAATCAAGGTACCAGCTTTCAGAGTTGCTCGCCATGGACCATCAGATGTAAAGAGCGGACAAGTCACTGAACGTTCTTCCATCAATCGGCGAATCTCACGCAAGTAGGTTTTGTCCTCACCGTATGAACCGTACTCATTTTCAACCTGCATCATGAGGATGTTACCACCATTATCCAACAATCTTGAAACAAGACGTGGAAGTAAATGATCATAGTAACGTCCTACCATTTCAACAAAGGCTGAATCAGAGGAACGGATTCGCATGTCTTTATTTAAAAGCCATGCTGGTAAACCACCGAATTCCCACTCTGCACAGATAAAGGGAGATGGT
This sequence comes from Streptococcus sp. HMSC034E03, assembly GCF_001811505.1. Lineage (GTDB taxonomy): Bacteria > Bacillota > Bacilli > Lactobacillales > Streptococcaceae > Streptococcus. The sequence goes on along the minus strand of NZ_KV805000.1, from coordinate 31,398 downwards.
CGAACAATAGCATACAAGCCTAAGTCCTGAGCTGTCTGAAGAAATTTTTCAATATCAAGATTGCCTTCAAAATTGAAGTTTCCTTCAGTTGGCTCATGCAAATTCCAAGCGACATAGGTTTCAACAGTGTTAAAACCTAAAGCCTTGAGATTGTACAATGAATGATACCAGTCTTCTTCAGGAATTCTAAAATAATGAATGGCACCAGATAAGATTTTGAATGGTTCCCCATCTAGGTAAAAATCATCCTCAATTTTAAATCTTGTCATTTTACCACCTCATACTTTTCGTTTGCGCTTTCATTTGTTGTTATATTAAATGATAAACTAATGAATCCATCTTGTCAATAGATTTTTCGAAAATTATTTAAAATTTTTCTTTTTTTTACTGAATTGTTTTCTAAAATTCTTATAAAAAAAATTTTTTTCTTAAATATTCTCGATCCAGATAGCATAAATATATAAGTTTATAACCTCAAATAATATGTAAGTCAATCACTTAGAATATTATTTTATTTTTTTACATTATTTACTATCATTTTCAAACCATTTATGATAAAATCAAAGATGGAGAAGGAAAAAATGAGGTGAAAATATGGCAATTCCAAAGTATCAATATATCAAAGATGAATTGAAAAACAAAATCATTTCAGGTCAATTTGCAAGTGGCGACAAGTTCTACACTGAAGCAGAATTGATTGCAATGTATGACGTAAGTTCAATCACTGTTGTTCGCGCCTTAAACGACCTTGCTAAAGACGGTTATATTGTCCGCCAACAAGGAAAGGGAACCTTTGTGGCTCGCGCTCGCAAGCACAAACTCGTAGAATTTTCTGATGTAGAAATTTTTGAAACCAAGGACGATAAAGTCACTGTTCTTTCCATTGAACGCGGTAACGATCTTAACTACTTAGAAAAATTAGGATTGCGTGGCGATCAATTTTATTACAAAATCGAACGTATCCGTGAATCTAACGGTGTTACTTATATCTACCACACATCTTATATCCCTGAACAATACATCAATGCAAACTATCCAAATCTTGAATACTATAGTTCTATCTATAATCGTTTCAAATTGGACTACCACATTCACATGAATGACGAGCATTTTGAAGAAATCAATGAAATTGTATTTCCAACTCCAGAACATGCTGCTTCTATCCTAGGAATCGACTCTCAGTTCCCAACTGTTCTCCAAACCAAGACAACTAAACTTGAGTCAACTGGCCAAGTGTTGGAATACATTGAAACTTACAAACGTTCTGATTTCTATAAGATTAAATTTATCTCATGTGATCGCGATCACTAAACATTAAAAAGTCTGAGACAATCGTTTCAGGCTTTTCTGTTTTTCATTATAGCACGCTAGCTTTTAGTAGGAAATATCAAATGACTTTAAACTATAATTTGGAGAAATTTTACTAAAAACAGAGTAAAAATTGAAAATTAGTTCAAATTAAATAACTTCTTATATTTTTTATAGGTATTTTATTAAAATACTTGACTTTACTAGTTTCAGATAATACAATGGAATCAGTTTGTGAAAACGCTATCAAAACAATAAATTAGGAGGTTATTTAATGAAACCAGAAAATAAACAGCGTTTCTCTATTCGTAAATACGCAATCGGAGCAGCTTCTGTCTTGATCGGCTTTGCCTTTCATGCGCAAGCTGTTGCCGCTGATGGAGTCGTACCTACTACAACAGAGAATCAACCTACTATCCAAGCTACAGGTGAATCGTCTCCACAGGCTAGCGAAGAAAAATTTGAAACTAGTCCTACACCAGAAGCCGTAGCTCCTGCAGCTCCAGCAACACCTGTAGCAAATACTGAAGCACCAAAAGTTGAAGCTACTCCTGCACCTGTTGTAGAAAAAACTGTTGCAACTGAAGAAACTCCAGCAAAACCAGAAGTAACTGAAGAAGCTAAGCAGTCAGAACCAGAAAAGGTAGAAAACAAAGAAGTTGCTACAGTTGAGGCTCCTGTAGTCGCTACAGAGAAAGCAGCTCAAGTCAATGAAAAACTGGCTAAAAAGAAAATCGTTTCAATCGATGCAGGGCGTAAATACTTCTCTCCTGAACAACTGAAAGAAATCATCGACAAAGCCAAACACTATGGCTATACTGATCTTCATCTTCTAGTCGGAAATGATGGCTTGCGTTTTATGCTTGATGACATGTCTCTAACTGTAGGGGACAAAACTTATGCAAGCGATGATGTCAAACGCGCTGTTGAAAATGGAACTAATGCCTACTACAACGATCCAAACGGCAATCATCTAACTGAAAGCCAAATGACCGACTTGATTAACTATGCTAAGGATAAAGGTATTGGACTTATCCCATCTGTTAACAGTCCTGGCCACATGGACGCTATCCTTAATGCCATGAAAGAACTAGGTATTGAAAAGCCTAACTTTAACTATTTTGGTAAAGAATCAGCACGTACTGTTGACCTTGACAATGAAAAAGCTGTTGCCTTCACAAAAGCTTTGATTGATAAGTATGCAGGCTACTTTGCTGGTAAGTCTGAAATCTTCAACATCGGTTTGGATGAGTACGCTAATGATGCTACTAATGCCAAAGGATGGAGCGTTCTTCAAGCCTATAAATGGTATCCAGAAGATGGATTCCCAGACAAAGGCTATGACAAATTCATCGCCTATGCTAATGACCTAGCTCGTATCGTCAAATCTCACGGTCTGAAACCAATGGCCTTCAACGACGGTATCTACTATAATAGCGACACTACTTTTGGTACTTTTGACAAGGACATCATCGTCTCTATGTGGACTGGTGGCTGGGGTGGTTACGATGTCGCTTCTTCTAAGTTACTAGCTGAAAAAGGACACGAAATCCTCAATACTAACGATGCTTGGTACTATGTTCTCGGCCGTAATGCTGACGGACAAGGTTGGTACAACCTTGATCAAGGATTGAACGGCATTAAGAGCACACCGATCACTTCTGTACCAAAAACAGAAGGAGCTGACGTTCCTATTATCGGTGGTATGGTAGCTGCTTGGGCTGATACTCCATCTGCTCGCTACTCTCCATCTCGTCTATTCAAGCTTATGCGTCAATTCGCAAATTCAAATGCGGAATATTTCGCTGCTGACTACGAGTCTGCTGAACAAGCTCTTAAAGAAGTGCCAACTGATCTTAGTCGCTATACAGAAGAAAGTGTTGCCGCAGTTAAAGAGGCTGAAAAAGCCATTCGTTCTCTTGATAGCAACCTTAGCCGTGCTGAACAAGATAGCATTGACCAAGCAATCGCAAAACTCCAAGAAGCTGTTGGTAACTTGACCTTCACTCCAGAAGCTCAAAAAGAAGAGGACGCTAAACGCGAAGTTGAAAAACTAGCTAAGAACAAGGTTATCTCTATCGATGCTGGTCGTAAATACTTTACTCTTGATCAACTTAAACGTATCGTTGACAAGGCTAGTGAGCTCGGCTACTCTGACCTCCACTTGCTCCTTGGAAATGATGGACTTCGCTTCCTCTTGGATGATATGACGATCACTGCAAACGGCAAGACCTATGCTAGTGACGATGTGAAAAATGCCATCATTGAAGGAACAAAATCTTACTACGATGATCCAAACGGAACAACTTTGAATCAGGCTGAAATTACTGAACTTATCCAGTATGCTAAGGACAAAGGTATTGGACTAATCCCTGCTATCAACAGTCCTGGCCACATGGATGCTATGCTTGTCGCTATGGAAAAACTAGGCATCGCAAACCCTCAAGCTAACTTTGACAAGGTTTCAAAAACAACTATGGACCTTGAAAACGAAGAAGCAATGAACTTTACAAAAGCCCTTATCGGCAAGTACATGGACTTCTTTGCAGGTAAAACTAAGATCTTCAACTATGGTACAGATGAGTATGCTAACGACGCTACCAATGCTCAAGGTTGGTACTACCTCAAGTGGTATGGTCTCTACGGTAAGTTTGCTGAATACGCTAATAGCTTAGCTGCCATGGCTAAAGAAAAAGGGCTTCAACCAATGGCCTTTAACGATGGCTTCTACTACGAAGACAAGGATGATGTTGAGTTTGATAAGGACGTTATCATCTCTTACTGGTCTAAAGGCTGGTGGGGTTACAACCTTGCATCTCCTCAATACCTAGCAAGCAAAGGTTATAAATTCCTTAACACGAATGGAGATTGGTACTACATTCTCGGTCAAAAACCAGAAGATGGTGGCGGCTTCCTCAAGAAAGCTATTGAAAATACTGAAAAAACTCCATTTAACCAGCTAGCTTCAACTAAATACCCTGAAATTGACCTACCTACTATTGGTAGTATGCTAGCTATCTGGGCTGATAGACCAAGCGCTGAATACAAGGAAGAAGAAATCTTTGAACTTATGACTGCTTTTGCAGATCACAACAAAGACTACTTCCGTGCTGACTACAAAGCACTACGCGAAGAACTTGCTCAAATCCCTGAAAACTTAGAAGGATATAGCACAGAAAGCCTAGACGCTCTCAAAGCTGCTAAAGAAGCTCTTAACTACAATCTTAACCGTAATAAACAAGCTGAGTTGGATGCACTTGTAGCTAATCTTAAAGTAGCTAGACTAGGTCTTAAACCAGCCGCAACTCACTCAGGAAGTCTTGATGAAAGCGAAGCTCCTGCTGCTGTTGAAAACCGACCAGAGCTTCTCGTTAAGACAGAAGAAATTCCTTTTGAAATCGTTAAGAAAGACAATCCTAACCTCCCAGCAGGACAAGAAAAAGTCATCACTGTCGGTGTCAAAGGAGAACGTACACTCTACGTCTCAGTTACTGCTGAAAATGGTAAGGAAACCGAAACAGTTCTTGAAGACAAAGTCACAAAAGAACCTATCACTCAAGTGGTAGAGGTGGGGAACCCTGTCACTCACCTTGGTGATGAAAAAGGGCAAGCAGCTACAACTGAGGAACTTCCTAAACTAGATGTCCAAACTGAAGACATTTCATTTACAACTATTACTCGTGAAACTGATCAGTTGCCTAAGGGACAATCTCGTATCGTGACTGAAGGTGTAAACGGTCGTCGCAGCTACTTCTATTCTGTAACTACGGCTACGGATGGAACTGAAGTTAAGACTCTAGTAAACAGTGAAGTAAGCCTAGAACCTATCACTCAAGTGGTGGAAGTAGGGAACCCTGTCACTCACCTTGGTGATGAAAAGGGGCAAGCAGCTACCACTGAGGAACTTCCTAAACTAGATGTCCAAACTGAAGACATTTCATTTACAACTATTACTCGTGAAACTGATCAGTTGCCTAAGGGACAATCTCGTATCGTGACTGAAGGTGTAAACGGTCGTCGCAGCTACTTCTATTCTGTAACTACGGCTACGGATGGAACTGAAGTTAAGACTCTAGTAAACAGTGAAGTAAGCCTAGAACCTATCACTCAAGTGATAGAAGTGGGGAACCCTGTTACTCACCTTGGTGATGAAAAAGGACAAGCTACTATCGCTGAAAACAAACCAAGAGTTGACATCCAAAATGAAGAAATTCCATTTACAACCATCACTCGTGAAACTAATCAATTACCTAAAGGACAATCTCGTATCGTGACTGAAGGGGTAAACGGTCGTCGTAGCCATTTCTACTCTGTGACTACTGCTGCTGACGGAACTGAAGTTAAAACATTGGTTACAAGTGTCGTAGCGCAAGAACCTGTCGCTCAAGTAATTGAAGTGGGGAACCCTGTCACTCATGTTGGTGATGAACATGGGCAAGCTGCTATCGCCGAAGAAAAACCAACACTAGAAATCCCAAGCGAGGCAGCTCCAGCAACTGTTCCTGCTGAGGAAAACAAAGCTCTTCCTCAAGGTCCAGCTCCTGTAGCAAAAGAGAAAAAACTACCTGAAACAGGAACTCAAGGTTCAGAATGGTTAATTGCTACTGGTCTTATGTCAGCTCTCACAGCTTATGGACTTAGCAAGAAAAAAGATTAAAGATGAATCTTTTGATATAAGATAAAAAGCGGGACTTAAGTCTCGCTTTTTTGTGTTGAATATAAGTACTGTTTTACTTGTGAATCTATCACAGCATATTAGTCACCCAAACCGATGCGTTCGAAGATATCATCCACTCGTTTGGTGTAGTATACAGGGTTGAAGATTTCGTCGATTTCTTCTTGAGTGAGACGTGAAGTCACTTCTGGATCTGCTTCAAGAAGTGGTTTGAAGTCGACTTGGTTATCCCATGATTGGGCTGTCTTAGGTTGAACAAGGTCGTAAGCTTGTTCACGCGTCATACCTTTTTCAATCAAAGCCAACATAGCACGTTGACTGAATATTAAACCAAATGTAGAGTTCATGTTGCGGATCATGTTTTCAGGGAAAACTGTCAAGTTTTTAACGATATTTCCAAAACGGTTGAGCATGTAGTCGATCAGAATAGTCGTATCTGGTGTGATGATGCGCTCAGCTGATGAGTGAGAGATATCACGTTCGTGCCAGAGAGCAACATTCTCATAGGCCGTAATCATGTGACCACGGATAACACGCGCAAGACCTGTCATGTTCTCAGAGCCAATAGGGTTACGTTTGTGAGGCATTGCTGAAGACCCTTTTTGACCTTTGGCAAAGAACTCTTCCACTTCTCGTTGCTCAGATTTTTGCAGACCACGAATTTCAGTCGCCATACGCTCGATAGAAGTTGCGATGCTAGCAATAACTGCAAAGTACTCAGCGTGAAGGTCACGAGGAAGGACCTGTGTAGAGATTTCTTGAGCACGGATACCCAATTTGTCGCAGACATATTTCTCTACAAATGGTGGGATGTTGGCAAAGTTCCCAACCGCACCAGAAATTTTACCAGCTTCCACACCAGCAGCCGCATGCTCGAAACGCTCGATGTTACGCTTCATTTCGCTGTACCAAGTTGCCAATTTAAGACCAAAAGTTGTAGGCTCAGCATGCACACCGTGAGTACGACCCATCATGATGGTGAACTTGTGCTCCTTAGCCTTGTCAGCGATGATGTTGGTGAAGTTTTCAAGGTCACGACGAATGATGTCGTTGGCCTGCTTGTAAAGGTAACCGTAGGCAGTATCGACTACGTCAGTAGAAGTCAAACCATAGTGGACCCACTTACGCTCTTCACCAAGAGTTTCAGAAACTGCACGCGTGAAAGCCACCACGTCATGGCGAGTCTCCTGCTCAATTTCCAAAATACGGTCGATGTCAAAGTCCGCTTTCTCACGAATCAAAGCCACATCTTCCTTAGGGATTTCTCCCAATTCAGCCCATGCCTCATCAGCCAAGATTTCCACCTCAAGCCAAGCACGGTATTTATTTTCTTCACTCCAAATGTTCGCCATCTCAGGGCGAGAGTAACGGTTGATCATTGTTTTATTTTCCTTTCTTTTGATGTTTCACTTAAGTGAGACGAATGTCAGCAACTTCCTTCGAAATCTCATGACTAAATCTTGAGCCTAAAGTCTCAAGATAACTTTCTAAATGTTGAATAATTAGGTAATCATAGTTATTTTCAAAAATATAATTGTTGTTTTCTATTATATTTATCACAAATTACCAGTCAATACAAAGCTATGTCTATTTAATCTCACCAAATTTTCTTAAAATTTCAGAATCATTATTTTCTTTATTGATATCATCACTATAGCAGAAACTGATACTAGTGTCAGTTTCAAAATATCTAAACAAATTTGGTCGCAACAATTTGGTTTTATCTGAATTAAACTCACTTCGTTGTCCCCCGTTTGAATTTCTTTTTACACCATAACAATAAATTTTATTCGGATTCTCTGCGTCACTCTGACTTAGAGAACTTACTAAAGCTGCTTGTTCATTATCCGTTCTTTGTTCAGGAACTTTTTTTGGTACTGAATTACCTAATTGATTTGTGAATTGCTTTAGTATATCACCTAAATTATCACCATACTCAATTCCAAAAAATTCTCTTAAAATTCTAGCTTCTACGAACAATCTTTGACTATTTGCCTCAACTTGTAACTCATGGACTAAATTGTCAGCTTCTATAAAATGTAGCTTCACTGATGCGTACTTTTCAATCCTTTGCTCCCTACCAACAAATCGCTTTACAAGGACGATATACTCTACTCTTTTATAGATAAAGATAAAACTACAGATAGTCCATTGCTTTGCCACCATATCATTTTTTAAGTCTTTGAGATTTTCTAACATGATAAGATTATTCTCCTACCTTTCAATTTAAAATGTAGTCTTTTATCCAAATCTAATTCTATATATGACAGTAATTCTATTTTTTTCTGCCGTCAATAAATGCAACTACTGAAACAACTGCAGCAAGTACTGTTGCCGTTTTCCCTGCATTTTCCTTTACAAATTTAACAGGCTTATTTATAATTTTCCCAATCTTATGTACTTGGTTTCTATCCATTTTTTACTCCCTTTAATAATTCCTGACCTGAAAATTCAATTGTAATAATATCATCATCTGACAATTCAGTTACTCCAATTTTTCCAATAAAATCAATCGGCTCAATACACCATTTTAACCGCCTTTGCTCCTCAATACTTATTTCCTGCAATTCTACCAATTTTGAGACATACTCATGGTTATCGTGTATTAAGGTCTTGATAGGTGCATAAACAGTGTCAATTAATCCATTGTTTCCTGTCACTGTGTATATTTTAGCTAGTAAATCACTTGCCTTTACAATATATGAGAATTGGTCATTTAATTCTGCAAAGCTATCTGAGACGCTCTCATTAAAATTGTTATCCAAAGCTGATTTTAATAACAATATAAAATTATTTTGGGGGATGGATAAATTTTTAGCCACAACTCCTTCAAATTCTTTTATAATAGATGCTCGCCCTTCGTTTAACTGATTAATCGCATTCAATAACAGATGCTCTTTTTGAGGATTTTCATCGCTCATTAATAAAGCTTGCTCTATTGTACTTTCTGCACCCAATATTTTGGACCGCCTATCATCTTTTTGACCTTGTTTAATATCTAAAGAAATCTGTTTTACTTCTGACAGCAATAACTCCAGTTCATCTACTTTTTGAGCTTCAACCAACCGATTTACATTTGTCATGACATTTTGTAAAGCTTCAGGATTGTCTAATACAATTTTTTCCAGTCTAGCCAATGAAACAATATCGTTATTAGTCCCTTTTGATACAAAATTTGGTAATAAAGACTCCATATCAGCCGTTTTTTGAAAATTAATATCTCCACTATTAAATTTGTTTAGCTGTTCTTGAGTAAATTTAACAACATATATTTCTTTAGGATCAATATTCTGTTTCACTTCATTATAGGAGTTAATGATCGTTGTAAAATAATTTCCAACTTTTTCAAACATCTTACTTTTATTTTGAAAAAATCTAATATCAAGTTGATTACTATTTTTCTCTTCCTCAATGAGTTTATCGTTCTTTAAAGCTAACTCTCTCATTTTGCAGCTCCTACCTTATCCCCTCCAAACCTCGTATGTCTCATTACTAAACAAGTTCACACACCCATTTTGTGGTTGTGTTTTTCTTGTTTGTCATACACCTGCAAATAAACAATTGAGATTTCTTATAATTCCCTACCAAGTATCATTACAGTTTCTACAATAAAATGCTTTTCTATCCCTCATTTTATGACAACATGGACATTCCACTAAGTCATCCTCACCTGTTGCATAAAGTGTCCGGTGCGCACACTTTGAGCAGTAGAATGTATCACCTTCATCCCACAATCTATTACTATCAGTATTACCACAGTTTGCACATTTCATAGTACTCTACCTCAATTCATTAATACTCCTAAAAACTCCACTTTTCAACACAATAGGTAAGATTCATAAATTAAAAATCTATCCCTTTCCCAAATTCTTCCACACTATCCGGCACATCACTAAACAAAGTCACATGCCCCATCTTGCGGTTGTGCTTTGCCTCTATTTTACCATACATGTGGAGGTGGGCGCTTGGATTTTCTGTGACATATTTTTCAGCGGCCTCGACATGCTGGCCGAGGACATTGAGCATAACAGCGGGTGCATGCAGTTTGATAGCTGGAAGCGGTGCTCCGAGAACACCTAAGATATGGGTATCAAACTGGGAGAAATCACAGGCTTCGATCGAATAGTGTCCTGAGTTGTGGGGGCGTGGGGCAATCTCATTAACGATAATATCATCAGCTGTCGCAAACATTTCCACACAAAGAGTCCCAGACAAGTTCAGTTGTTCTGCGATTCGCACAGCCATAGCTTTGGCTTTTTCAGCTAGACTTTCTGAAATGCGGGCTGGCACGATGGTCTTAGACAGGATATTGTTGCGGTGGATATTTTCCTGAACTGGAAAAACCTTCACGTCCTTGCCATTTCCTGACACGATGACAGAAATTTCAAGGTCAAAGTTGACAAATTCTTCCAAGACACAGTCTGCTGAATCAGCTAGTGCATAGGCTTCTTCCAAGTCTGCTTCTGAACGAATAACCTTTTGTCCATGCCCATCATAGCCACCGGTCGCCGTCTTGAGGACATAGTTTTTCGACGAGTCAATATCTGCCAAGTCTTGACTTGAAGTCACAACCTTGTAAGGGGCCACAGTGACTTGTGCCTTGCTGGAAAGAAAGTCCTTTTCAAAAATGCGATTTTGCGAAATACGAAGCAGGTCGGTCCCTTGAGGAAGTTGTCCATCCTTGATAACGGCATCCAAACCGTCGGCATCCACATTTTCAAATTCATAAGTGAGAACATCACATCGGTCTGCCAACTGACGAAGGGCGTCCACATCATTATAAGGAGCCACGATGATCTCCGCCACGCGAGAGGCCGGACAATCCGCCGCAGGATCCAGCGCGATAACATTGTGCCCCATGTAGATAGCAGAAATCGCCATCATCTGACCAAGTTGGCCGCCACCGATAATTCCGATTGTTTTAGATGAGCTCATTTGTAGACTCCTCTGCGATTTTTCCTTGTTCTTCAACAAAATTAGCAAGTGCAGTCGCGATGGTTTCGTCTTCTACTGAGAGGAGACGGAGGGCAAAGAGGGCAGCGTTAGTCGCACCCGCTTCACCGATAGCCATGGTTGCGACAGGCACCCCACCTGGCATCTGAACGATAGAATAGAGCGAATCCACACCGCTAAGAGCACGTGATTTGACTGGTACACCAATAACAGGCAGAGTGGTTTTGGCTGCTACCATGCCTGGCAAATGGGCTGCACCCCCAGCACCTGCAATGATAACCTTGATGCCACGGCTACGTGCTTCTTCGGCATATTTGAACATGAGGTCTGGTGTACGGTGTGCGGAAACAACTTTCTTTTCGTAAGCTACACCGAAGTGGTCTAGGACTTCGGCTGTTTTTTGCATGGTGGCCCAGTCGGATTTTGAGCCCATGATAATGGAAATAATTGGTTTAGTCATAATTTTTCCTTTTTTCTTCTTTTTTGATAATGGTCTTAGGTGGTAGGGACGGAAGCAAACCTTAGGCTTCATTCCTAAACTTTGAACCTAGGGTCTCAAAGCTTCCCCCGACCAGAACAGAAATTATTCTGCTCTTTTCACCACGGCGACCATTATCTTACTTTGGCTCGCTTTCGCTCGCCATGACAACTATAATATCTGTTAATCTTTTATGGCCTTGCTTCCGATATCTGTTCGATAAAAGAGGCCTTCTGTGTTTTGGTTGTTGAGTTGGTTGTAGATGATGTTTTGCCCGTCTTTGACGGTGTCTGCTGTTGTGACTAGCATGTAAACACGTCCGCCATTTGAAAGAAGGCCTTGTCCATTTTCAGCGAATTTGGCTCCGGCATAGTAAGTGATGATGTCGCCTTCTGTCTTGGCAGGAAGCTTGACACCTTTCTCATAAGCGAGTGGGTAGCCGTTTGAAGCTACAACCACGCCCAGTGTCACACCCTTGTCTGTCCAGGTGATGGCTGGCTCTTGGCCATCCAAAATGTCCGTAATATTTTGTGCAAAATCTGATGTCAAGCGAGGCAAGATGATTTGCGTTTCAGGATCTCCAAAACGAGCGTTGAACTCGATAACCTTAGGTCCATCAGCTGTCAGGATAAGCCCCGCATAAAGAACACCCAGATAAGGACGCCCTTCTTGGATCATGCCCTCAAGGACTGGCTTGACAATAGTCTCAACTGCTGTATCAACTACACTCTGTGGCAAGTGAGGAACTGGCGCATAGGCACCCATACCGCCCGTGTTAGGGCCCTTGTCGCCATCATAGGCACGTTTGTGGTCCTGAGCCGTTGGCATGATGTAGAACTTGTCACCATTGACAAAGGCAAAGAGAGAGAATTCCTCACCTTCAAGAAACTCCTCGATAACCACACGCGCACCTGAGTCACCAAATTTATTGTCCAAGAGCATCTCGTGAGCAGCTTCAACTGCTTGCTCAACCGTCTCAGCAACGACGACACCTTTCCCAAGCGCCAAACCGTCTGCCTTGACTACGATTGGAGCGCCTTTCTCTTCGATATAGGCCTTGGCTTCCTCGAAATCTGAGAAGGTGCCATAGGTTGCTGTCGGAACATCGTATTTGACCATGATTTCCTTAGCAAAATCCTTGGACCACTCCAACTCCGCTGCCAATCTTGTCGGACCAAAGGCTTTGAGACCAGCTGCATTGAAATCATCCACGATTCCAGCAGCAAGAGCGTCATCTGGACCAATGAAGGACCAAGCAATATCGTTGGCTTTTGCAAACTCAATCAATTTAGAATGTTCGGAAATAGAGATATTTACTAATTCCAGACCATCCAGAGTCATCCCGTCATTCCCAGGAGCTACAAAGACTTTTTCAACGTCCTTAGACTCAAGCAACTTCTTAGCAATGGCATGTTCACGACCACCCGAACCAACAACTAACAGCTTCATCTTATAACCTCTTTTGCGAATTATTTACTAATATTATACCATAAACGTTCGTTTTAATCTTGTTTCGTTTCGCTTTTAAAGCATAAAAAGGAAAGAAACTGTTTTCTTCCCTTTTATTTTATTAATGTCTAAAATGTCTCACGCCTGTGAAGACCATAGTCAAGCCGTATTTATCAGCAGCTTCGATAGACTCTTGGTCACGGACGGATCCTCCAGGCTGGATGATAGCTTTGATACCTGCTTTGGCGATTTCTTCCACGTTATCCGCAAATGGGAAGAAGGCATCTGAAGCAAGGACAGCGCCGTCAAGACGGTCTTTAGCTTGGTCAATAGCAATACGGACGGAAGCCACGCGATTGGTTTGACCAGGGCCAACACCCAATGTCATGTGGTCGTTAGTTACGATGATACCGTTTGATTTGACATACTTGATAGCTTTCCAAGCAAATTCAAGAGCAGTTGCCTCTGTCTCAGTTGGTTGGCGTTTGGTTACCACTTGCCAGTCAGCTGGGCTTTCTTTGATCACGTCTTGGTTTTGAACGAGGAGTCCACCGACAACACCTGTGTATTCTGCTTCCACTTCACTAGCATCTTGGGCGTCAAATGGCAAAGCTAGGATGCGCAAGTTTTTCTTCTTAGTTGTCAAGATTTCAAGCGCTTCGTCAGAATAGCTTGGCGCAATGATGATTTCAAGGAAAACACCGTGCATTTTTTTAGCTGTCACAGCGTCCACTTCACGGTTGAGAACGACAATACCACCGAAGATAGAAACTGGGTCAGACTCATAAGCGTAGTCCCAAGCTGTTTCGATATCGTCAGCTTGACCGATTCCACATGGGTTCATGTGTTTGAGAGCTACAACGGTTGGACGGTCTTTAAAATCACGGATGATGCGGATTGCTGCATCAGCGTCACGGATATTGTTGAAGGACAATTCCTTACCGTTGAGCTGTTTCGCTGATGCAATCGAGTAATCCGTTGGCAAGGCTTTTTGGTAGAAGTCTGCGTCTTGTTGAGGGTTCTCACCGTAACGCATTGGTTGCTTGAGGTCATAAGTCAAAGTGAGTTTTTCTGGCTTGCTTTCTCCGACTTGAGCTGTGAAGTATTCTGCAATCAAGGCGTCATAAGCCGCTGTGTGACGAAATACTTTGGCTGCCAAACGTTGGCGAGTTTCATAAGAGGTTTCGCCGTTTGCTACCAATTCGTCCAAAATCACAGCGTAGTCAGCAGGATCTACCACAACTGTAACACTGGCATGATTTTTCGCTGCTGAACGAAGCATAGATGGCCCACCAATATCGATATTTTCAACTGCATCAGCATAAGTCACATCTGGTTTAAGGATAGTTTCCTTAAATGGGTAAAGGTTGACCACCACAAGGTCAATGAGCTCAATCTTGTTGTCCTTAGCTGCTTCCAAGTGACTATCCAAGTCACGACGAGCGAGAAGTCCTCCGTGGATATTTGGGTGGAGGGTCTTCACACGACCGTCCATCATTTCTGGGAAACCAGTCACATCGTCGATTGCAATGGTGTCCACTCCAGCATTGTCAAGGGCAATCTTGGTCCCACCTGTCGAGATGATATCCCAACCGAGTTTTTTGAGTTCTTGGGCAAATTCAACGATGCCCGCTTTATCTGAGACTGAAATAAGTGCTCGTTTAGTCATGTTCTTTCTTTTCCTTTTTAAAAAAGTTCTTTCTCTGCTACAGTCGAAAATTCCCTTTCAGCTCTAGCACTTCCTTGTTTGCGTGCCACTCCCAAACTATCCAAGACTTCTGGATAAAGTTTGTACTCTGTTTCGTGGATACGAGTCTCGAAAGTATCAAGGGTATCCCCTTCAAGGCGTGGTACACGGACTTGTTTGATGACCTTACCGGTATCAACACCTGAGTCAACCCAGTGAATGGTCACGCCACTCTCAGTAACACCTGCATTCCAAGCATCCTCAATACCATGAGCACCTGGAAATTCAGGGAGATAAGCCGGGTGAATATTGATGATACGGCCTTCATAAGCTGCTAATAAGGTTGGACCGACGATTTTCATGTAACCTGCGAGACAAACCAAGTCAATCTGGTGTTCATCTAAGAGCTCAACAATGGCTCCTTCATAGTCTGTCTTGTTCTCAAACTCCTTGAGTTCGAAGGCATAGGATAAAACTCCAAGATTTTCTGCACGCTCAAGTACATAGGCATCCCGGTGATCTGAAAAGACAAATTCTACTGGAAATTGTTCCGCAATCACCTGAAAGTTTGAGCCGTTGCCAGAGGCAAAAACAGCAATTTTTTTAGCCATTATTTTATCACCACACTTGCATCTGCCTTCTTGACAATCTGACCGATTTCATAAACAGGTTCGTCGAGAAGCTCTTTGACCCGTTCAACATGTTCTGGTTTCACTGCAAGCATAAGCCCCACACCCATGTTGAAGATTTCAAACATTTCTTCGTGTTTGATTTGGCCATATTTTTCAAGGGCTTTGAAAATTGGAAGAACAGGGACTTTGCTTTCGTCAATTTCAGCAGCCAAGTCATCCGCGAACATACGTGGTACATTTTCGATGAAACCACCACCTGTGATGTGGGCAATCCCGTTGACCAATTCTTCTTTGATGAGTGGCAAAGCAGCTTTGACGTAGATACGAGTTGGTTCGAGTAGGACTTCCTTGAGTTTCTTACCTTCTAACTCAGGCAATACTTCTTCACCTGTGTAATCAGCAAAGACACGACGAACAAGTGAATAACCATTTGAGTGGATACCGCTTGAAGCAAGCCCCAAAATCACATCACCTGCTGCTACTTTTGAACCGTCGATGATTTGAGATTTTTCAGCCACACCGACTGCGAAACCAGCCAAGTCATAGTCGTCTTCGCCGTACATGCCAGGCATTTCAGCCGTTTCACCACCGATAAGGGCTGCACCGGCTTGTACACAACCTTCAGCCACACCAGCAACCACTTGTTCTAGCTTAGCTGGTTCATTTTTCCCAGTTGCGATATAGTCCAAGAAGTAAAGAGGCTCTGCCCCTGCAGCGATGATATCGTTGACACACATAGCCACACAGTCCTGACCGATAGTATCGTGCTTGTCGTACTTGATAGCAAGCATAAGTTTAGTTCCGACACCATCTGTTCCTGAGATCAAAACTGGCTCTTTAACACCTGTTTTTGAAAGGTCGAACATGCCACCAAAACCACCAAGAGCTCCCATAACACCCGCACGCTCTGTACGTGCTACGTGTTTTTTGATTCGTTCTACAACCTCATAACCCGCTTCAACGTCCACACCTGATTGAGCGTATGCATTCTTATTTGTCATTTTATTCATTCCTTTTCTTTAATCGAGAGTCTTTAGCCGTCTATTTGTAAAAACTGATCTTGTCATCCAAACTTCTACGATAGTCTTCTTCATAGTCGTAGAGAGGCGTTGGGTAGTCACCGTCAAAGTAAGCGACACAGAGACCGCCATTTGGCGCATCTGTTTCGATGCCGATAGAATCAATCAAGCCATCAATAGAAAGATAAGTCAGACTATCCGCACCAATGATTTGGCGAGTCTCTTCGACCGTATGATTGGCCGCAATCAGCTCCTGACGTGTCTGGATATCAATCCCGTAGAAACATGGATAGGCAAGAGCAGGACTACCAATGGCAACGTGTACTTCTGATGCCCCCGCTTCTTTCAAGAGTTGGACAATGCGACGTGATGTTGTTCCTCGTACAATCGAATCATCAATCATGACCACGCGTTTGCCTTTAACGACACCAGAAACGGCAGACAATTTCATCCGAACCCCTTGCTCGCGCAATTCTTGAGTCGGCTGGATAAAGGTCCGTTGCGTATATTGGTTCTTGATGAGACCCATCTCATTTGGCAGACCAGATTCTTCCGCAAAACCCATAGCGGCACTGAGTGAGGAGTTTGGTACCCCAACTACGATATCAGCTTCATGCTTGAATTCACGTGCCAATTGAGCTCCCATTCGCTTACGTGCCGTATGAACATTGACTCCGTGGATGTTAGAGTCGGGACGGGCAAAGTAGATATACTCCATGGAACAGATTGCCAGCTGAGTATCGTTTGTATAGCTGTCATACTGGATGCCATTGTCATCAATGATGACAATTTCGCCTGGTTTCACATCGCGAATCCACTCAGCACCGATTACTTCAAAGGCACAGGTTTCAGATGAAACCACTACTGCTCCATTAGCCATTTTCCCGATTGACAGAGGACGGAAGCCATTTGGGTCAAGCGCGGCAATTAACTTATCTTCAAACATCAAGAGATAAGCAAAACCACCTTTAACAAGACTGAGTGCTTCCTTGATTTTACCCATCAGGTTTGGATTGTGGCTACGGCGAATAAGGTGAGCCAAGATTTCAGAGTCAGAGGTTGAGCTGAAAATCGCTCCTCTTTGTTCCAATTCTTGCTTGAGCGATTCTGCATTGGTCAGATTCCCATTATGAACCAAACCAAACTGCATATCATGAAAGCGGAAAAGGAAAGGTTGGATATTGTCTACAGAAGCTTCTCCCGCAGTCGCATAACGCACGTGCCCAATCGCTCCAGTTCCTGTCAATTTATCCAAATTCGCAGGATTTTTGAAGACTTCTGATAAAAGCCCCATATCACGATGACGCTTCAATTTCCCTTGGTCATTGGAGAGGATTCCTGCCCCCTCCTGACCACGGTGCTGAAGGCTATGGAGTCCAAAATAGGTCAATTTGGCAGCGTCTGGGTGACCCCAGATACCAAAAACACCACATTCCTCATTAAGAGATTTTACTTCGTATGTCATTTTATATACCTAATTTTTATTTGTGTATCATTCCTTAACGATACTAGAGCGGAATGATACGGCAGAAGCTCGTTTCACTCGCAACAATAAATCATTTGCAATTGTCGTAAGTTAGATCTACTTGATTTTACATTTACTGATGGTTATCTATTAGAAAATCTGCAAAGCCTATTTTCCAGTAAAGTATTTAACCGCTGATGCAAAGAGATATTGGTCTTTATTTCCTGGAATATTTTGGAAGAGACCGTCTTCGAAACGTTCTGAGTGCCCCATCTTCCCAATAATTTGACCGTTCTTACTGGTGATACCTTCAATCGCATTGACAGATCCGTTAGGATTGTATTTTGAATCCATGCTTGGTTTACCTTCGAAGTCAACATATTGGGTAAAGATTTGACCATTATCACGAAGCTCTGCAAATTCTTCAGCTGTCACGACAAATTTACCTTCACCGTGTGATACTGGGATGGCATGAATGTCACCAACTTCTACTCCAGCAAGCCATGGTGAGTTCGTGTTAGCAATACGTGTTTCAACCATCTTAGCTACGTGTTGGTTGGCATCATTGTAGAAGAGGGTTGGACTAGTGCTGCCTGCATCTTCAAAGTTACCGTATGGAAGAAGACCTGATTTGACAAGAGCTTGGAATCCGTTACAGATACCGATAATCAAACCACCACCTTCGATGAAGCTATCAATGGCTGCACGTACTTTTTCGTTAAGCAAGATATTAACGATAAATTTAGCTGATCCATCTGGTTCATCTGCTGCCGAGAAGCCACCTGCAAAGAAGAGAATATTGGCTTTCTCGATATTGTCAACCATGGTGTCAACAGACTTGACAATAGCCTCTTCGTTAAGTGTTACAAATGGTACCAAGTTGACTTTTGCCCCTTCTTTTTCAAAGGCTTTAGCGGAGTCATATTCTGAGTTGGTACCTGGAAACACTGGGATGTAAACCACTGGTGTCTCAACTGTTTCTTTAGCTTTGACAACAGCATCTGATGCCACAGCAGGTACTTCTTCCAACTCAGTTGCTTGTGCAAATTCCGTCGGGTAAACTTCTTCCAATTTACCTTGGAAGGCACTGTCAAGTTTGTGTCCATCAAGCGTTACACCATTGACAGCAAGTGTAAAGTCAGCTGCTGTTTGTCCAATCTTGGCAATCCCTGCAATATCTTCCGGAGATGTGAAGACGAATCCACCCAATTGAGCTGTCAAGGCAGTCTCAAGATTTTCAAGGGTTACAGTGGCACCAATATGGTTACCAAATGTTGCAAGGGCAAGGGCTTCAAGGACACCACCATATTTGACAGCTGATGCTGCTGTTACTTTGTGATCAGCTTGGATGGCTTCAAATTGAGCAAAGTTAGACTTGATCAGATCGAAGTCAATTTCTTGTGCCAAAGCTTGACCTGGGATGTAATAGATATTTTCACCAGCAGCTTTAAATTCTGGAGAAAGGACCTTACTACTATCTGCAGTTGTAACCCCAAAAGCAACCAAGGTTGGTGGTACTGTCAATTCTTCAAAGGTACCAGACATAGAGTCCTTCCCACCGATAGATGGCAAGCCAAGCTGAATCTGAGCTTCGATAGAGCCTAGGAGAGCTGCTACTGGCTGACCAAAACGCTCTGCTTGTTTATCCATACGTTCGAAGTATTCTTGATAAGAGAAACGAGCCTTAGACCAGTTTGCACCAACAGCAACCAAACGAGCTGTTGCTTCGATGACTGCATATGCAGCACCATGATATGGAGACCATTCTGCTAGATAAGGGTTGAACCCTTGCGCCATAACAGAAGCAGTTGTTGTCACACCATGTTGAACTGGCAATTTCTGTACGGAAGCTTCAGTTGGTGTGATTTGGTAACGACCACCAAGTGGGTGATTAACAGTTGAACGACCAACTGAGCTATCAAAGATGGTTTGTAACCCTTTTTGACTAGCATGGTTGAGGTCAGCCAAGACTTCCAGCGTATCTGCTTCAAGGGTTTCGGCAGATGTTTGACGTTCTTCTGAAAGCTTGACATCCTTGTCAACTACCTTAGCATCCACAACTACACGTACACCGTTTGTATCGAGGAAACGACGTTCCAAATCAACGATGGTTTCGCCATTCCAGTGCATAACAAGATTTGGTTTTTCAGTCACTGTCGCAACGACAACCGCGTCAATATTTTCTTTATTACATGCTGCAATGAAGGCATCTACATCATCTGGACGAACCACTACAGCCATACGTTCCTGAGATTCAGAAATGGCAATTTCTGTACCGTTCAAGCCTTGATATTTCAATGGCACTTTGTCTAGATCAATTTCAAGACCATCTGCCAATTCACCGATAGCCACACAGACACCACCAGCACCAAAGTCATTTGATTTCTTGATCAGACGTGTTACTTCCCCATTACGGAAAAGACGTTGAATCTTACGCTCTTCGATGGCATTCCCTTTTTGAACCTCAGCACCAGCTGTTTCAACAGATTCAACCGTTTGAACTTTAGAAGAACCTGTCGCACCACCGACACCATCACGTCCAGTCTTACCACCGAGCAAGATAATCACATCACCTGCTTCAGGTTTTTCACGGACAACATTTTCCTTAGGAGCCGCACCGACAACAGCACCTAGCTCCATACGCTTAGCAACAAAACCTGGGTGGAAGTATTCACGAACATAAGTTGTTGCAAGACCAATTTGGTTACCATATGAAGAATAACCGTGAGCCGCTGTTTTAGAAATCACTTGTTGTGGCAATTTCCCAGCGCGAGTTTCTGAAATCGGAGCTGTAATATCGCCAGCACCCGAGATACGCATGGCTTGGTAAACATATGAACGACCTGACAATGGGTCACGAATGGCCCCACCGATACAAGTAGCAGCCCCACCAAATGGTTCGATCTCCGTTGGGTGGTTGTGGGTTTCGTTCTTGAACATGAGAAGCCATGGCTCTTTGACACCATTGACATCCACTTCAATTTCAACAGAGCAGGCATTGATTTCATCAGACACTTCCATGTCATCCAAGCGGCCATTGGCACGCTCATAACGACCAAAAATAGTCGCCATATCCATCAAGGTTTGAGGCTTTTCGGTACGTCCCAACTCATCACGCATGGCAATATACTTGTCATAAGTCGCTTGCAATTGTTTTTGGAATTTAGAAGCTGAGAAGTCGATATTCTTCAACTCCGTCTCAAAAGTTGTGTGACGGCAGTGGTCAGACCAATAAGTATCCAAAACCTTAAGCTCAGTCTCAGTTGGCACACGTCCAATTGACTTGAAGTAATCTTGAATGAAGAGAAGGTCATCCACTTCCATGGCCAATCCTTGCTCTGCCTTATACTTAGCAAAATCTTCTGCCGTATAAGTTTCAAAGAAAGCCAAACTTGGAATGGTCTTATCAGACTCAGAGAAATCCTGTTTCGCAATGCCAAGAGTGATATCTTTAAAACGAGAATCTACTGGGTTCAAGAGGTAGTTTTTGACAGCTTCCAATTCATTCGCATCAATATCCTTGTTAACCAAGTAAAGTTGCGCTGTATTCACCGTTACATCACTTGAGCTACCAAGCAAAAGCAAAGCTTCCTGTGAAGATGCTGCACGTTGGTCAAATTGACCAGGCAAACTTTCGATAGCAAAGAAAGCATAGTTAGCAAGGTCTGCTTGCACAGACGCTTCATCCAAAACAGTATCGGTCACCTGCTCAGAAAAAATATGTTTTTCCGCACGCGCAAACAAGTCCTCTGCCAAATTAAAGACATCGTAAACCTGAACAATCCGAAGATCCTTCAAGGTTTTCAGCTGAAGATTATGCTGTAATTCTTTTACTAAAGAGTCAGATTTGACACGAAAATCAGCTTTTTTCTCAACGAAAATACGTTTATCCATTTTAGTTCCTTTATTTCTATTCAAATAAGTTATTGAAGACGAAGTTTTTCCGTTTCAAACAGGTTACTTCAAGCCCTGCAATTTCTCTAACACAACCTTGTACACATCTGTCAAACTGCCCAAGTCCCTACGGAAAACATCCTTGTCCATGTGGTGCCCTTCAGCATCCCAAAGGCGGCAATTGTCTGGTGAGAATTCATCTGCCAAGATGATCTTGCCATCCTTATCAAAACCGAATTCCAATTTAAAGTCAATCAAACGAAGACCAATTTGTGCAAACCAATCTTTCAGCAATCCATTGATGCGACGTGTTTCTTCCTTGATATAAGCAATTTGTTCATCATTGGCAATATCCAAGAACTTGACATGCTCATCATTGATGAATGGATCATCCAAATCATCGTTCTTATAGTAAAATTCAACGATAGGAGTTTTCAAGTCCAAACCTTCTTCCACGCCAAAACGTTTAGAAAAAGAACCTGCAGTCACGTTACGAAGAACAACCTCCAAAGGAATGATGGTCACCTTCTTATTGAGTTGTGCAGTGTCAGAAATACGTTCGATAAAGTGTGTCGCCACACCAGCCGCATTCAATTTTTCGAAAATAAGAGACGAAATCTGATTATTGAGCACACCTTTCCCCTCTATGGTCTCTTTGCGAGCTCCATTCAGCATGGTTGCCTGGTCCTTGTAGACCGACTTAATCACATTTTCGTCTTCAGTAGTATAGATATCTTTAGCTTTTCCCGTATAAATAAGTTTACTGGACATTTTATTGTTCGCCTTTCGTATTACTTTACATCATTCTAACACAGTTTTTACTAAATATCAAATATTTCACGAACTATATTTAATGTCATATCTGAAAAGGTACAGAAAAATCGCAAACGAACTTTCATTTGCGATTTTCTAAGATCGATTTGAGTTAAAAATAGAAACTTTATTCTTGTTTCAAAAAGCGGTCAAGATAGTAGCGTAAGAAACTCTTCCTACCTCTAATCATAGTCAAACGACCTTCAAGTCCATAACGAACCTTTTCTGCCTGTTCAGCACTCAAGTCCGTCTCTGCCTCTAATTTAAAGAAATTGCCCTTTTCTGTCTGAGTCGCACTGGTATCGATATTAGTAATCTTGGATGTCAACACTAGCTGCTTATTGGCATCCGTTACCGTTGTAAATCGTACCTCATTTCCATGCTTGAGACCAGCCACTTCCTTAGAACTGATATAAGCTGTCAGTTTTGCCTTCCTCTCCCTAGCCAACTGCGGAAATAGGTGAGCAAGGATAGTTCCTTCTGGAATGATGGTAGATCGACTATGCTCAGGATTCAAATGTAGAACACCATCTTCTGTTGCTGTAATTTTCCCCTTGTCTAAAAGATTCCCTTGAATCTTTTTACCCGACTCCGCTTCAAGAATTTTCTGATCCAAGAGCGTTAATTCCTGACCTACCTTGGCTAGTTGCTGAGATTTTAATGATTCCAACTGACTTCCCAATCCAGATGCATAAGCTTGTTGGGCTCCTGAACCTGCATACTGTACTCGATAACCTGCAAGAGTTGACTCCAACTGAGTGATGTGAGCATCTAGCTGAGATAAGGCCTGCTGTTTGGCTTCTGATCCCTGCTCTTTTGTTGACTGATAAATGGCATAAGCTGGATGATCACTCTCTAAGTGTCCATCACCCTGAATAGCGGACTTGGCTTGCTGATATTCTTTAATTTTGGACTGGGTTTCACCGATGAGATTGCCTAACTCTGCTTGACTACCACTGGCTGCTGCATTATGAGATGATATATTAGCATTTTGTTGCTCAACCTGACTTCGCAGACTAGCAGCTTGATTTAGATAATCTAAAAAACTATGCTGATAGCCAAATTTATCTGCTTCAGGAAATTGATCACTTCCTGCTTGAAGGCTTGCTTTTAAATATTCCAGTTGAACCTTCTGATCCTTGAGCATTTCCAACTGACTAGCATAATTTTCTGCCTGAACCGCTTCTACCCCCTCTTGGTATTGAACCAAAAGTTCCCCCTTCTTGACCAACTTATTTTCTTCCAAATGATTGGCAATAATGCGATTGTTGCTAGTTGACTGGATATTGGCAAGGATACGACTAGGTTCGATAGTAGCTCTAGTAGACAAACTCATCTCCTTCTCTGCAAAAGTTGCAAAGCCAAGCAAAAATACAAGTAGAAGAGACATGGGTACAATCACCCGACTAGAAAAATTATGGTAACGACGATTGTAAAACTCAGCACTTTCTAAAAATTCTGATTGCATCTTTTTTCCTCTCTAACTATTCACTAGATGGGCGTAAAAGCCACCCTGAGCCAACAAATCTGCATGTGTGCCTTCTTCGACAATCTTGCCCTGATCCAAAACGACAACCTTCTCTGTCCGCTCAGCAATGGTCAAGCGGTGGGCGATGAAAATCAAGGTCTTGTCTAAAGCCATGAGATTATCGACAATTCGCTTCTCGGTCAAAATATCCAAACTGCTGGTCGCCTCATCCAAGATCAAGACAGGCGCATCGGTCAAGAGAGCACGCGCCAAAGCAATTCTCTGACGTTGCCCACCTGAAATGCCCGCTCCATCCGAAGTCAATTCTGTCTGGTAATTCAGTGGCATCCGCTCGATATCCTCCCGAATCTCAGCCAACTCCACTGCTCTCAAGATATCCTCCTGGGTCGTCCCCTCCTTAGCTCCAAGGAGAAGATTCTCCAAAATCGTCCCATTGAAAACATAGGGTTGCTGAGGCAGGTAGTTGATATACTGGCGCAGAGCTTTTTTATCAATCTGATTGAGATTGACACCACCCAGACTAATATCTCCCTGACTTGGGTCGTAAAAATTAACCATCATCTTGGCCAAGGTCGTCTTACCTGACCCCGAAATCCCCACAAAAGCCACCTTAGAACCCTGCGGAATAGTCAAATTGATATCCGATAAGACATCTCGACCATAGCCATATTTGTAGTGAACCTGCTTGAAATCCATATCTCCTTCTAGAAAGCTCAAATCCTCAACTGTTTTCTTCTCCTCAAACTCAGAAGCTACCAGATAAACCTCATTCAGACGGTTATTGGCAACCTGCGCTGTCTGAAGTTTGGTTTGCAGATTGATGATATTCTCCAAAGGATTTGTAAAATAAACAAGCAAGGTATTATAGGTGATCAACTGGCCCAAACTCATCTTATTGTCCATGACTAGGAGAGCCCCCATCCAGAGAATGCCAACATTGAGCAAGAGCTGGGCAAGCTTTTTCAGAGCCTTTTGCTGACTTTCTGCTCGACTGTAGGTAAAAGATTTTTTCAGATAATCCACAAATTCCTTGTCAATCTTTTGATAACGGGAGCTTTCACTAGTTAAGGACTTAATGGTCTCAATGCCATTGATGTCCTCAATGATAGAAGAAGACAGAACCGCATTGGCTTCCATGGTATCCCGATTCATCTTTTCAAAGGGTTTCATAAAAGTAAAAATAATCACTGTGTAGATAGGAAGAGCTAGTAAACTCATGAAAAAAAGATTGCTATTCTGCGAAAATAGAACTACTGAAATAATCAAGACAGTAGATACATCCAAAAAGATTGACAGAATGGTCGAAGCCAGCGCATCGATGATACTATTTGCATCCGTGAAACGAGACACGATTTCCCCTGTACGACGTGTCGCAAAAAAGGACATAGGCAGGTGAAAAACGTGCTTGATATAAGACAAAATCACATCAATGGACAAGCGTTGCCCCAAAACAAGTAAAAGATACTCCTGGGCATAAGATAAGATTTGCTGAAGGACATAAACGATGACTAGCCCTATTGAGATAATGCCCAAGGTTGAACGCATCTGATCTGGTACATAAGTGTCAATGATTGACTGAAGGTAATAAGAACCCACAATGTTAATCAAGGTCACCAAAAGGGTCGCCAAAACGATATTAACAATCAAACCTCGCTGTTTCACTAATATAGGGATAAAGGAGAGAAGGCCATTTTTTTGTTCCTTATGAGGCTTATAAGTCGGAGATGGTGACATAAAAATAGTGATTCCTGTCCACTCCCTGGCAAAGCGTTCACGAGAAATCTTGGTCAGCTTAACACTAGGATCTGGATCAGCAATATGAATATTGTTCTTGTCCTGCCCAGTCACCACATAATAATGGAGCATTTTCCCTTCCTTAAGCACATGAGCCACAAAAGGAAAAGTTACATCCGGCAAATCAAACAAGGTCATGTCCGCCTTTATTGCTCGCGTCTCAAAACCAATCTCCTCAGCAACCTTGACTAAGCCTAAAGCCGTAGTCCCATCCATGGTCGTCTTGGCCAACTCTCGCAAGTGAGCCAGAGAATAATAACTACCATAATAACCAAAGACCATGGCCAATGAAGCTACACCGCAGTCCATCTGATCCACCTGCGGACGATAATGACGTTTCCCAAATTTCATATCCTACTCCTTTTCCTAACAATCTCCAAAGAAAACTTTGTAAGATTATTTTATCCAAACAAAGAAGCAAAAAGAGAATTATTTCTAAAAAAACAATAACTGCACCTGAACAGCACTTTTTCCTACATAAAAATAGGTAGAACAAAGGTCCTACCTAAAATATATATTTATAAAGATTTCTTTTTCTTCCTAATTCTTTTATCAATCATGTACAAGACTATAAACGAAAATAGAGGTGGTACAAGATAACTCTTTTCACTCATTGTCAGCTGAAATCCCAGAGTTGTTAGTATCTTAAAAATGAAAATATTCATCAAAAATAGAAAAACAAATACTAAAAAATATCCTAAAATCTTCTTCATTTCTTTTCTTCAACTTTCCTAATTTCTACACCTATTTTATCACATTTTATCAAAAAATACATGTAAAACTCCAAATAAACTATAAACGATACAAATAGACACATCAAATGTACCTTTTGGACAAAGAAAATAGGTAGAACAAACGTCCTACCTGCTAAAAATATGATTTCAAAAGGAATATAGCATGAAAATTATATTTTTGTTTCTGAACCAAATTTGTAACCTACATTAAAAATTTTTACGCCAGCGTTTAATAATCCAGCAACAACCAGATTATAGTCGATTTGCATAATATCCTAATGCTGTTCCACCAGCAAAAAGAACTGTTGCTCCACCTGCTACCGCTGCACCTACTTTCCAAACAGATATTCCAACGATTACTAGAAGGATAACTCCCCCATCCACTTCCATCAACTCTTCTTACGTAAGAGCTACAAAATTCTGTTCCATTTTGTCAAAGTTTGTCATTCGTTTCCTCCTTCATTTTTATTTTTTTTGTTTGCGATTTTTAACCTTTAAACCATTTTAAAAGCCAAGTTGGATAAATAACTAAAATAATCATTCTTTTCTCTCCTTCCCAGCCTTCTCTCTTATCTATTCAAGAAATAAAAAAACAACATGACTTGCATGTTGCTATATGTTAGATTTTATCTTTAATGGCTTGTAACACATCTGCCACACTTTGGAGGTGATCGATTTCTTCATCACTAATTTCGATTCCAAATTCATCCTCAATGGTTAGTACGAATTCCATCAAATCTACCGAATCAGCATCCAAATCATCCTTCAAGCTCAAGGCCTCTGTGACTACAAAGTCTTCCCCTTGACGTTCTTGGATAATGGTCACGACACGGTCAAAAATTTCTTTATCTGTCATATATATTATTCTCCTGAAAATTCACGCGCAGTTTGAGCAACTACGTCTGTTTCTAGCATGGTACGAATCTGACGAATCGTACTATACACAGCTTTGGCATCACTTGAGCCATGAGTCTTAACAACCGGCGCCTTAACACCAAACAAGACCGCACCCCCAACATCTGAATAGTTGAGTTGCTTTTTCAAGCCTTTAAGGCTATCCTTAAGAAGAAGAGCGCCTAATTTAGCTCGCAAACCGCCACCTGTGATAGCATTTTTAAGCAAGCCCATGATTCCCATGGCTGTTCCTTCGATGGATTTTAGCACAGCGTTTCCCGTGAAACCGTCTGCCACGACAACATCTGCAACACCCTCCATCAAATCACGCGCTTCCACATTACCGACAAAGTTCAAACTCTCATCAGCCGCTAGCAAGTCATAAGTTTCCTTGCGAAGCGGGTCGCCCTTACTACTCTCTGTCCCGTTATTAAGCAAACCAACTCGTGGTTTTGCAATTCCACGAACATTTTTAGCATAGAAAGAACCTAAGATGGCGTATTGATGCAAGTGATGGGCTGTGTTTTCTGCATTGGCACCGAGGTCTAGCATGTCAAAACCTTTCCCATCAACTGTTGGTAAGGTTGACATGAGCCCAGGTCGATCGATGTTCTTGATACGACCCACGATGAAAAATCCTGCCGCAAGCAAAGCACCTGTATTCCCAGCTGAGAGCACGGCATCCGCCTCCCCATCTTTGACAGCCTTAGCTGCCAATACCATGCTGGCATTTTTCTTCTTGCGGATAGCTTTTGTAGGCTCATCATCAGAATTTATTTTTTCATCTGTATGGATAATGCTGACGCGTTCTGTAGCTGTTAGATATTGCTTGATTTTGCTTTCGTCTCCGTAAAGTTGAATCTCAATATCTGAAAAGTCAGTAAGGGCTTGATTGACACCCTCAACGATGGCTTGAGGTGCGTAATCGCCACCCATTGCATCTACTGCGATTTTTTTCATTTGTCTTCCTCTTTTAGTAATTGTCCCCAATCAGCTAGGGAATCAATAAATTTCTTTGATTTTAGGTGAATTCCGACGTACTCTTCATAAATTTGATCCATGAACTGACGCAATTCTTGCTTGATTTCAGACTTGAGCGAAATAGTCTCTAAAGTCTCAAAGTTAATAGCTTGAAATTGATTGAGCAGATAGGGAATGTTTGGATTCAGATGACAACGTTTCTCGTCCTCATGGTAATGATCAGGACATAAGCAAGCACCATATTTGAAAGAAAAATCAAAGGCCTGACCCACCCGATGGCAAAAAACACACTCATTAAAATTAAGACTAATCCCAAAACGGGTTAAGATCTGAATTTCAAAAATATTGGTCAAGACCTGATAATCTAAACCCTCTTCCATCAACTCTAAAGTCTTTTGTAAAAAAGCAAACAAGGGAGCATCTTGGTGATTGTCCTGCAAACTAGCATCTGCCAAAGCTGCCACATAGGTCGCATAGGACATGACAAAGAGATCACTATTGATCCCTGGAAAGGTCATCACCTCATGATAGTCTTCAATATAACTAAGTCCATCATCATTGATTCGCAAAAGAAAACGAGCCAGCACCAAAGGTTGAATAACTGGAGCCAGTTTGGACTGACCGGCATGTTTGACAAAAAACATCCGCTTGCCGACCTGCTCTGTAAAAATCTTGACTAGCTTATCATCCTCACGAAAATTACGATTGTAGAGCACCAACCCCTGACTCGTAATAGACTGAATCATGCTTCTTTCATGTACTCCTCAAGACGTTTCATAGCTTCTCTGATGATTTCCATGCTAGCTGCATAAGACAGGCGCACATAACCTTCTCCATATTGACCAAAAGCTGCACCAGGGATAAAGGCAACAGCCTTCTTGTGAGCAAAATCCTTCAGAAAAGCAAAAGAATCTTGATTGTAGCCTGCTGGAATCTTAGCAAAGATATAAAAGGCACCGTCAGGTTTGATAATCTCAAAACCAAGATTAGTCATTTTCTCGATAATGTAGTCCCGACGTTGAATATACTCTTTCTTCATAGGTTCTGCATCATCTTTACCAGCTGTTAAGGCTTCTACTGCAGCATGTTGAGCCATAGTATTTGCAGCAGTTACCAAATACTGGTGACTCTTGATGAGTTGGGCTGTGAAGTTTGCTGGGGCAAAGATAAAGCCTAAACGCCAACCTGTCATGGCATGTGATTTAGATAGACCGTTGATGATAATGGCCTGATCTCTCAGCATAGTCCCCAAAGAGACATGATTTTCCCCTGTATAAGTTAATTCTGAGTAGACCTCATCACAGACAACGAAAACCTCATACTTACGTAAAACGTCTGCCAAGGCTTCCAACTGTTCGCGACTATAGGTAATGCCTGTAGGGTTAGCTGGATAGTTGAGAATGACTGCTTTGAGCTTATCACCCTGCTCCAAAATTGCCTTCTCTAGCATTTCAGGAGTTAAGACAAAACCATTCTCAGTCGTGTCAATCTCAACAATCTCTGCACCAACTAGATTGACAATAGGCTCGTATCCTGGATAGGCAGGAGCTGGCAAGAGAACCTTGTCTCCTTCCTCCAAAATGGCTGTCAAAGTAGCTGATAAAGCTTCTGTCGCACCAATTGTAACCAAGATTTCATTTTCAGGATTGTAGTCCAACTGATATTTTTCTTTTACAAAATCACTAGCTGCTTGGCGTAAGGTCAATAAACCACTCATACCTGTATAGTAGGATTGGTCTTGGTCAATGGCTCGCTTTGCAGCCTCCTTGACATGATCTGGAGTTGTAAAATCTGGTTCTCCCAAGGTCAATCGTAGTACTCCAGGAATCTCAGAGATGGCCTGATCAAACTGACGAATCAAGGAAACTTGAATCTTATCTAATTGTTTATTAAAGCGTTTGGTTAAGTCCATAGATACCCTCCTTGATCAAAGAACATATGTCTATTATACTACAAAAGATCTCTGACCGCAAAATTACATCTAGAATTAGCCTTCCAAAGGCTTTCTATTTACTTTTTTCCGAGATAAGATTATAATAAGGAGTATTTATTTTCGGAGGTTTTTATGTCATTTCTATCAAAAAATTGGGCAGGACTGTTAGCCTGTCTGATCATTTCTATCATCTCTTGGGTTTTAGGAGGCTTTCTGCCTATTGTAGGAGCTCCTGTTTTTGCCATCTTTATTGGCATGATTCTCCACCCATTTCTCACTTCCTATAAACAACTAGATGCTGGTTTGACTTACAGCTCCAAGAAATTGCTTCAGTATGCTGTTATCTTGCTTGGGTTTGGACTCAATATCTCTCAAGTTTTTGCAGTAGGAAAATCTTCCCTTCCTGTCATCCTCTCAACTATTTCAATTGCTTTGATTATAGCTTTCTTTTTCCAACGCTTTTTTAATCTGGATACTAAGTTAGCTACCTTGGTTGGTGTAGGCTCTTCTATCTGTGGCGGTTCTGCCATTGCAGCGACCGCTCCCGTCATCCACGCCAAGGAAAAAGAAGTGGCCCAAGCCATCTCAGTAATCTTTTTCTTTAATGTCTTAGCAGCTCTTATCTTTCCAACGCTAGGGACCTGGCTTCATCTCTCCAACGAGGGTTTTGCTCTCTTTGCGGGTACTGCTGTCAATGACACTTCCTCTGTAACAGCCACAGCCAGCGCCTGGGACAGTCTCTACCAGACCAATACCCTCGAATCCGCAACCATTGTCAAACTCACACGGACCCTGGCTATCATCCCCATCACTCTCTTTCTCTCCTACTGGCAAAGTCGCGAACAAAAAAATAAGCAAGGTCTGCAACTGAAAAAAGTCTTCCCACTTTTTATCCTTTACTTTATCCTTGCATCTCTCCTAACTACCCTCCTGACCTCTCTTGGTGTGTCCAGTAGCTTCTTTACCCCACTCAAACAACTCTCCAAATTCCTCATTATCATGGCCATGAGTGCTATCGGTCTCAAAACAAATCTGGTCGCTATGGTCAAATCCAGTGGAAAATCTATTATCCTCGGAGCCATCTGCTGGATTGCCATCATCCTGACTAGTCTCGGTATGCAAACGCTCATCGGTATTTTCTAATCATGACCACCCGTCAAACGGGTGATTTGTACCAGGGCTATAAGCCCAGATAACTAG
>NZ_KV804999.1 GCF_001811505.1 Streptococcus sp. HMSC034E03 | reverse complement strand
GTGACTGACAAAGGTGAGCCGGAAGTTCAACCTGCGTTACCAGAAGCAGTCGTGACTGATAAGGGTGAGCCTGCAATTCAACCTGAATTGCCAGAAGCAGTTGTTACTGATAAAGGAGAACCTGAAGTTCAACCTGAATTGCCAGAAGCAGTTATAACAGACAAAGGTAAACCTGAAGTTCAACCTGAACTACCAGAAGCAGTTGTGACTGACAAAGGTGAGCCGGAAGTTCA
>NZ_KV804998.1:18822-54216 GCF_001811505.1 Streptococcus sp. HMSC034E03 | reverse complement strand
TTTCTGTCTAACTTTTGGGGTGCAGTTCATTCCAAGCGTTTTTTCTTTTGTTAATTTTACTATATTTCAGTTCAATCTCTACATTTTTCACTACCTTTTTTAGATAAATATATCATTTAGATATTGAAATTAAGCACTGCTATCATTTCGATGGCAGAGCTTTTTAATGTTTGGTACACTACCTTCTTATCTATATTTTGATGGGGCTGAAGTTGACATCTACAAAGTTTAATGTTAGAATACATTCAAAAATATATTTGAATGAGGTGTTTTATGATTCAAAATGTTGTTACTTCAATAATCCTGTATTCTGGGACAGCCGTAGACTTACTTATTATCCTAATGTTATTTTTTGCCAAAAGAAAAAGCAGAAAAGACATCATTAACATCTATTTAGGACAATTTCTAGGCTCTGTTAGTCTAATATTGCTAAGTTTACTTTTTGCATTTGTCTTAAATTATATTCCTAGTAAAGAGATTTTAGGTTTGCTCGGTTTGATTCCAATTTTCCTAGGCTTCAAAGTTTTGCTTTTAGGAGATTCTGATGGAGAAGCTATTGCAAAAGATGGTTTGCGCAAAGATAATAAAAACCTAATTTTTCTAGTCGCTATGATTACTTTTGCAAGTTGTGGTGCTGACAATATTGGTGTTTTTGTCCCATATTTTATTACCTTAAATTTAGCGAATTTGATAGTGGCTTTACTTACCTTTCTAGTCATGATTTATCTCTTGGTTTTTTCTGCCCAAAAATTGGCACAAGTCCCTTCTGTTGGAGAAACTTTGGAAAAATATAGCAGATGGTTTATTGCCGTTGTTTATTTAGGATTGGGGATGTATATCCTGATTGAAAACAACAGCTTTGACATGCTATGGACTATGTTAGGCTAGGAGAAAATATTATGAAAAAAGATAGTATCTGCCAAGTGAATATTATAAATCAACAAAATGTTACAACCGCAATGAACTACCTTGAAAAGGAAAAAGTCCAAAAATCACTTCGCATTTTAACAAAGTTTACCGATAATAAACAGATAAATATCATCTTTTATCTCCTTGCTGTTGAAGAACTCTGTGTCTGTGATATAGCCTGTTTACTAGATCTCAGTATGGCATCTGCCTCCCACCATCTTCGTAAACTAGCCAATCAAAACATCTTGGATACTAGAAGAGAGGGGAAAATTATATATTATTTTATAAAAGATGAGGAAATCAGAGATTTTTTAATCAACTAGGATAACAACTATTTTTACGTCTAGAGCGTTTTTGTGTTGTTTAAGAAGAATAGATAGAGGTTTTAGATAACTACACATATTAGTTTTTTTTAAAATGATATTTAATCGATGATAACTAGAAAGGATTATTGCTAAATATCTTGTTTATTGCCAATTAAAAGACGGTAGAATCGTCATCCTACGGTGTTGTTGCTTTTTAAATGCAAGAAGTGACAGAAGGAAAATATAGAAAGCACCTTTTACATTTAATAGGCAGGCGGAAGGTTTCAAGAGGAAAAACTTGGAACTTTGAGTGTACCAATTGGGAAAATTACTAGTACATTAGATATTTTATAGATTTCGAAAGTAAATTGGAAGGATTTTCAAATTATCCCCTCAGCAAAAAAGCTGGAAACATTTGCCAGAGCTATTGACAAATGCAAAAGAATCAGATAGAATAGTAAAGTATGTTTAGTAACTGATCACTTTATAGCCGGCTAAACGAATACAAAATCTATGAGGAGGTATTCATCGTGAAACGTACTTATCAACCAAGTAAACTACGTCGTGCGCGCAAACACGGATTCCGTAACCGTATGTCAACTAAAAACGGTCGTCGCGTATTGGCAGCTCGTCGTCGTAAAGGACGCAAAGTTTTGGCTGCATAATCCAAACGAATTCAACAAAGAAGTCAGTAGGAACTCGAGTCTACTGGCTTTTGTTTTGCTCTAAAATAATAGTTTGTATAAGCTTTCTATTTTTTCTATAATAGTGTATAATATTTCATATACTATATAAATGGAGAATATTTATGAAAAAATCAAAAGCTCTCTTACTAGGGGTTGGAATTTTGAGTGCTAGCTTCTTGATGGTAGCTTGTAGCTCGACACAGTCAAATGCATCTGATAAAACCTACTCTTATGTATTTGCTAGCAATCCAGATACATTAGACTACATTACTTCGACACGTGGCTCGACGTCTAGCATTACGACAAACTTGATTGATGGACTGTTGGAAAATGATAAGTATAGCAATCTGGTTCCTTCCATGGCTGAATCATGGACAGTATCAAAAGATGGTTTGACTTATACCTATAAAATCCGTAAAGGTGTCAAGTGGTATACCTCTGAAGGGGAAGAATATGCAGAGGTAACAGCTCATGACTTTGTGACAGGCCTCAAGTATGCGGCGGATAAAAAGGCAGAAAACTTGTTCTTGGTGCAAGACTCTATCAAAGGTTTGGCGGACTATGTTGAGGGTCAATCATCAGACTTTGAGGCTGTCGGTATCAAGGCAGTCGATGACTATACTCTCCAATATACCTTAAACAAGCCAGAGTCCTACTGGAATTCTAAGACAACAGGTGGAATTTTGAGTCCAGTCAATGAAGCCTTTTTGAAATCTAAGGGGGACGAATTTGGAAGTGTAACTCCATCTAGTATCCTGTCAAATGGACCATACTTATTCAAATCATTCACATCAAAATCTTTAATTGAATTTGAAAAGAATCCGAATTACTGGGACAAGGACAATGTGAAGATTGAGAAAGTAAAACTTTCCTTCTATGACGGTTCAGACCAAGATAGTTTGGCTAGAGGTTTCTTGGAAGGCAACTACACAGATGGTCGTATCTTCCCAACAAGCTCAGTCTTTGACCAGTTGAAAAAAGGGAATGAGGACAAGATTACTTATACTCCTCAAAACGCTATAACCTTCTACTATCTCTTCAATATCAATCGTCAAAGCTACAAGCAAACCATGAAACAGACGGACAAAGAAAAGAAGGATTCTCGTCTAGCAATGCAAAACAAAGACTTCCGTCAGGCTATTAACTTTGCCTTTGACCGTCATGCCTATGCTGCCCAGACGAATGGAGAAGATGGAGCTGACCGAATCCTTCGAAACACAGTCACACCAAGTAACTTTGTTCAAATCGGTGGCAAAAACTTTGGAGATGCTGTCAATGAAAAGATGGTCAACTATGGTACAGAGTGGTCTAACATCAATCTAAACGATGCCCAAGCAGCTTTCTTGGATCCTGAAAAAGCCAAGGCTGAATTTGCCAAGGCTAAAGAAAGTTTGCAAGCAGAAGGCGTGACCTTCCCTATCCACTTGGATATGTTGGTAGACCAAACTGCTAAGTTGGACGTTCAGCAGGCAAGCTCCTTCAAACAGACAGTTGAAGCAACGCTTGGATCAGATAATGTGGTTATTGATATCATTCAATTGTCACCAGATGAGAAAGACAATGCTACCTTCTTTGCTGATACCGCCGATCAAAAGGACTATGACATCGATATCTCAGGTTGGAGTGGAGATTTCTCAGATCCGAAAACCTATCTTGACCTTTTGGATCCAGACTCTGGTTCTCAGTTGAAAAATCTTGGCTTGACTCCAGGGAAAGACAATGATATCAAGGAAAAACTCGGTCTAGCTACCTACAAGAAGTTGTTGGATGCGGCAGATAGTGAGAATGAAAATACGCAAACACGTTATGAAAAATTTGCCGAAGTTCAAGCTTGGCTAACAGATAGCGCTCTCTTCCTCCCAGTTCAAAGTGGAGGAGCTAATCCAATCTTCCGTAAGACTGTTCCATTTACAGGGGCCTTCTCATTTGTTGGACACAAGGGAGATGCGGACAACTACAAATATGTTGAATTGCAAAAGGAACCTGTGACTGCTAAACAGTACCAGGAACTTTATGAAAAATGGCAAAAAGAAAAAGCGGAGTCAAATAAAAAAGCCCAAGAAGATTTGGCTAACCACGTTCAATAGAAGAAGGTTATCAATAAAATTTTAATACTCTTCGAAAATCTCTTCAAACTGCGTCAACGTCGCCTTGCCGTAGGTATAGGTAACTGACTTCGTCAATCTTATCTACAACCTCAAAACCATGTTTTGAGCTGATTTCGTCAGTTTCATCCACAACCTCAAAGCAGTGCTTTGAGCAACCTGCGGCTCTCTTCCTAGTTTGCTCTTTGATTTTCATTGAGTATAAGTCTAATTTTAGGGACTAGATTCAGAAAAAAGGCACTACCAGGAGCTTGTTGGTTCTGGTAATGCCTTTTCTTTATTCTTTCAAATGATAAGAGTAGCTGGCAACGACGACATCTTCGTGCCATCTGAGAGCATATTTTAATTTGAGGCTCATTTGATTGTGTAGGATATTTTGCCAAGGTTTGTTAGGGATAAATTGGGGTACTAGAACTGTAACTGTGTAGTTCTTTTTCTTGGCTTCTTGAGAGATTTTTCGAACATAGCGAACTGTAGGTGTGATGATATCGCGATAGCTAGTATTAATATTCTTTAAGGTAATATTTGGGAAATAGTCGGCAAATTCGTGGAGAATTTCTTGGTCTTTTTCCTCAGTTTCCTTGGTGGAAATGTGCATCGCCAAAACCTCATCTCCAATACTTTGAGCATAGTTAATCGCTCCAACGCTGACTCGAGTAACATTTCCTACTAAGACAAGGACGACATTGCCATCGTAGGCTTTCTTTTGAATTCCTTCATAAAGTCGAAGTTGTTTGGCCACTTTTTGGTAATGACTGTGGATGGACAAAAAGAGGAAGGTTAAGACTAGGATAATTGGGAAGAAGGGCCAGATATCTCCAAGTCTGAAGAAGAGTAAGATAAGAACGATGGCATAACAAATGATGGCACCTAGGATATTTGCAAAGGCAGATTTTAAGAAATGAGAGCCTTTTTCTTTTTTCCAGTGGCGAATCATCCCTGTTTGAGAAAGTGCGAAAGGTACGAAAACTCCAATAGTATAAAGAGGAATCAAGCGTTCTGTATTTCCGTTGAAAATGAGCAGAAGGATCATAGCGCCAAAGGCTAAGGTCAAAATACCGTTTGAATAACCCAGGCGGTCTCCCTTTTCCATAAAGAGATGGGGCATGTATTTGTTCTTAGCCATATTGTATGCCAACATCGGGAAGGCAGAAAAACCAGTATTTGCAGCTACGGCTAGGATTAGGGCAGTTGAGAATTGGAAGAGATAATAAACAATCTGACCGAGAGCTGAATCCCCTAAAATTCCTTTAGCCATTTGTGAGAGGATTGTTTCTCCGTGTTGAGGTGTAATCCCCATCCAGTAGTTTAGGAAGGTAATTCCTGCAAAGAGAAAACCAAGAATCAGAGACATGATGGTCAGTGTTTGAGCTGCATTCTTCTCTTTGGGAGTTTTGAAAAATGGAACGGCATTTGAGATAGCTTCAACCCCTGTTAGTGAAGCTGAACCGCTGGTGAAGGCTCTTAAAATCAGGACGATTGAGAGACTTGGGACAGTTTGACCAATTGCAGAAGTTGCATGATAGCTGAGAGAACCTGTCAATAGTTGGAAGATACCAAACAATAAGAGGAAGACCGTGCTAAAGATAAAGAGATAGACAGGGATCATCAGAGAACTGGCAGATTCCTTCAAGCCACGCAGATTCAAAAGCATGAGCAAACATACTAGAAAAATGGAGATATGGAGATTGTAGGGATGGAGTGCAGGAAGTGCTGCTGTGATCGCATCAGCTCCTGCGGCCACGGATACGGCTACTGTTAGCATATAGTCAACAAGCAAGCTTCCACCGGCAATCAAACCGAGCTCAGGAGAAAGATTTTCTCGTGTTACCATGTAGGCACCCCCACCTTGAGGGTAGGCGTGAATGATTTGTCGGTAAGAAATGGTTAGACTAGCAAGTAGCAAGAGGACAAAAATGCCGATAGGGAGACTCCACCAAATAGCAAGCGGAGATAGACTAGCCAAGACAAGAACGACCTGCTCAGGTCCATAAGCAATAGAAGATAGGGCATCACTTGAAAGCATTGCAAGTGCCTGTGTTTTTCCAAGTAGTCCTCCCTCGCCTTCAGTCAAGGACTTAAGAGGACGACCAATAAAGGTATATTTTAATTTTGTAAACATTTTCTTTCCTTTTCCGAAAATTTCAACAAGAGCTATTATACTGCTATGAAAATAAGCAGTCAAGAAAAAATGAATGATTTCAAAATATTTTTTCCTATAAGAATGAGACTAGTTTTTTGGTATAATAGAAGGTAGAAAAAACGAGGGAATATAAATGATTTTTGATACACATATCTAGAGTGTTTGGAGTACAGTTTAAGGACTCTTGACATTATTAAGGTATAAATTAACCATAGAACTAACCAAAGGAAAGTTAAAGTAGCATACAAAAAGAGGAATTCATTCAGAGTTCCTCTTTTAATCTATATTTTTAACAATTTCATTGAACAAAGAAATGATTTTTAATTTTTTTGTGTGTGGTAAATCTGAGATGTTTTCAGTCAATGTAGTGATAGGGATGGAATTATCTGAAAGTGGGAAATTAAAGAAGTCTTCTACGGTCATGCCTAAAGCTGTAAGAACCTTTTCAAGTGTGTGTATTTTAAAATCGTATTTCATATTCTCGATGTTTTGTATTGCTTTAACACCTAGTCCGGCTTTATTGGATAATTGTTCTTGGCTGAGATTCTGTTCTTTTCTACATTCTCTTATACGCTCTGCTATGTATTTTTGTAATTGATTAGCTTCCATCCGTAATTTCCTCTTTTGTACTATTCTACTATCCTTTATATGATTTTTTAAGTACAATTAACTGTCTAAAATATCAATAAAGTATAGCGTACCGTACTATTTTGTGTTAAAATAGATAAAAAACAATACAAAAATCAAGGAGAATAAGATATATGAGAAAGCAGAAAAACGAAGAAGGTAAAAAGGATAATAAGAATGGCAAGAGAACTAAAAAATTTAGTTTAGTGAGAGTCATATTACTTACGATTGTTATATTGGGAATCTTTGCCGCTGCAGGTATAACTATATCTAATTATTTTTCCGAAAATTCATCAAGTGATAATTTGTTTGATAAGAAGTGGGGTTCAGTAGGACTTAAAACTAGTGTTTGGGAATTTTCAGGTTCAGAAAAATTAAAAATTGACTATATGCTAAAAAATAATGAAGTATTTAATTATGATGTAACTATTCATGATTCATATTCTGATTTTAAAAATATCACAAAAACTAAACTTTCGGAAGAAGATATCGTCAAATCATTTAAGGAAAATTTCGAGATATTAAAAAATAGTGAAATCAAAAAAGAAGATTTGAAGTTCATTTCATTACTTGATAATAAAGACCAAGAACGTTACGGAAGAATCCTGTATAAGATAGATCAACATAAGATGGTATATCTTGATATAATTGGTGAGAATACATCTGTACCATATGAGTTAGTACCATTAGTAAACACAAAAATTAGCGGAACTTATCGTGTTACGAAGGTTTATGGAACTAAAAGTTCTGTGGAAGAAGATCAAAAAAATATAGATAGATTACCTAATATTAAGTTTTCAAGTGATAGAATTATTGTAGGAGATAAGGTGATTTATTTAACTTCATATGAGTCATTTACTAATACTGTTAAGGATTTGAAAACAAAAGAACAAATTATCACAATCATGGAAAGTAGAGGATATAAGATAAAGGATACAGAAAAAATATATGTTGATTTAGATAGAGTGCAATTCTATATCCCGGTTGAAAATGGTAAGAAAGTATTCATAGGATTTTTGAAGAATGATACCTCAAATAAAGAAAATAACGCAGTAATGGAACTAGAAAAAGTAGAACTAAAAGAATAATTGAATAAAAAAGACAAATAGCATATAGATTTGGCTCTAAAAAATGCATAGCAGTTATACGATTTTGTATAACTGCTATTTTTTTATACATCTGACTGTTTCTATCTAAAATGACTACTAAGTTTTTTCCACTGGCGATAGCGTGAAGAGACAAACTCTGTATAGTTGGTAAACCCTAGCAGGAGGTACCAACATATGGTAGATTTAAAAAAAGTAGAACAACGTAGAGAAGAAGCGATTCAAAGAGCTGTACTTACTGACGATTGGAAAAAGGTAGATAACTTATTAAACCAGTCTTATGAGAATTTATGTAGAAAAGATAGATCTTATGGTCTGTGTAGTTTAGACAGTAGTTCAATTGATAAAGGCTCTTTATTAGATACGATAGCAGATGATAGTGATGCATTATCTCTCTTAATTAAAAAAGAAGAAATTGCTATTATAAACGATGCTATTGAGAGATTGTTGAGTGATAGAGACAAAAAAATCTTGTTTGGAGTTGTTTTTGAGAATAAATCATTCTTGCATCTTGCAAAGGAAGTTAGACTTACTGACAAAACTGTAAAAAGACACTATGAGCGTATTGTAGAGATTCTACGAAAAGAATTAAAAAATTTATAATCTCCTCCGAATTCTATTGAAATTTCTCCTAATAGATAAGGAGGTGTAAGTTTAAACGTTGTTATCTGTAATCGTCACAGTGTTTATTTGCTTAAAAGTAGACGATTTACTTTTAAGTTTAGAAAGAAGGTATTGAATTATGGGACTTAAGAACTTAACTTATTTTACAGAGTTTAATACGTCACTTTTCCTTTCTCGCAAAGAACTACGTTTTGTGTCCGCAACAAGGTGGATAGAAAAAAGTGAAACTGGTTCGGAAACGGAGAAAGGTGTAAAAGTTTGCGTGCTGATCTTTGCGGATGAAAGTGACTATCCCAACGAAA
Source organism: Streptococcus sp. HMSC034E03 (assembly GCF_001811505.1). Lineage (GTDB taxonomy): Bacteria > Bacillota > Bacilli > Lactobacillales > Streptococcaceae > Streptococcus. Next base: position 45,409 of record NZ_KV804998.1, on the reverse strand, counting down.
AAAATAATACTGGGGAGCAGCTCACTGTAAAAGTTCCATTTGCATCTATGAAGGATTATGATACGTTTCAACCAATGCTGACATCTGTAGAAATTGTAGACATTGAGAAAGCAATTGTATACGGAGAATATCGTAACCAACTTAGTTTGACTGCAAAAGTCATTGAAGTTGTCGCACTTTAAAGGAGGCAAATATGCCATCGATTATCGAAGAATTACCTATGAAGATTTTTGAAGGTGCTAAGGAAGTTTATCATCTTTTTAGTAGAAAACTTGAGGAGTACCAGATGAAAGTCCAGATAGAAGAAAATCAAAAAAACTGGAATAGATTTCTAGCTTCTACGCAAAATGTATTGGTAGAATTAGTGAAAGAAAATATTCAGGAAAATCAGTTTGCATATAAGCTATCTCCGATTTATGAGGAGCAGGAAGTTGATCAAGCTGATGGGAGTAAGTCAATTCAGAGAGTGCATGTAGCAGATGAAAGAGTTCCTTTATGTGCAATTGATAACCATGGGATTCGAGAATTTGAAGCTAGGTGTGTAGTTTTCCGGTTTCAAGTTTTTGGAGAGCTACCCCCAGAAGTTCTATTACGAATACAGGATACTTGGATTTTTTATTTGCACAAATATGCTCTTCATGGTCTCGCTGATCTATATGTAAAGCATGGGTTACGCTATCTAGTATTCATCATATGTAATGAATCAGATAAACGAACGATTAAAGGGGCGTTGTTCAAGTTGAAACATCCGTGGTCTTAGATGGTTAAATTCTTTATGCCGTGAAAGTTTATTGGCTATAGGTTAAGATAGATTAGACTGGTTGGGGCGGTGCGGTCGAACTTTGTTCGCCGCGCCGACACAATCAGTTTTATAATCTTAGGGTCCCTATTGTCAATAAATCATGGAATAAATCTGAATTTAATCATCGATAGTACGACGCCTTAACTTGATAAGCGTCACACAAAAGCGCAAAGCATATTTTTATAGGTATAGAGTATGAAGCAAATAGAACTTAGTAAAATTGTGAAAAGTTACGTTTATGGTAATACGATCGAAATGACAACCGCGAACGGTCAACAAGAGCAAGTTATAAAAGTTATTGAAGGGAAACGCTATGTAAACTTGGAAACAGGCGAAATACATAACATGGATACTTCTAGTAGTACACGACTCGATAATTTGAAGTCTACTAAACAGACTATGAAAAAACTACGTCGTCTAGTAGCTCATAATTTTACGGGAGGTATCAACCAGTTATGGATAACGTTGACTTATCGAGACCATATTACCGAGCCAGCAATTGTTTACATGGATTTCAAAGCGTTCATTCGTCGCATTCGTAATCAGTTTGGAAAGGTTGATTACATTACGGTCATTGAACCACAAGCTAGTGGAAGGTGGCATTTACATGTGTTATTAAAGAATGATTCAGAGCTAACAATTGCTAACAATGACCTTGCTAATATGTGGGGTCAAGGTTTTACCAAGACCAAAAGGTTAAGGATAGCTGACAGGGTTGGGAATTATTTGATTGCTTATTTATCTAATTTGCAGATAGGTGATGAGGATTCACAAAACAAATCCATTGTAAAAGGAGCTCGTTTATACATGTATCCAAAAGGAATTCGAATTTATCGTACAAGCAGAGGAATTGAAAAGCCTTTGGAAATTACAACAACAAAGGGTGAGCTTATGGAAACTTATAAAATTAACAGTCCTCCGACATTTTCACGTACCACAAAACATGAAACTCCTCATGGTGTAAAAGAATATACTACGGAGTTTTACGATAATATAAACAGCCTGTCAGATACTTTTAGAGGAGCAACTGACAAGCTAAGTAGGTAATAAAAGAAAATGCCTTTTACCATCCCTATTATATCAAAATAGGAGAATTTTATGGAAAATATATATAAAAGCAAGAGAGGGATTACGGAATTATTTGATGTTCCGTTAAAAACCTTAAACAATGATCTAACAGAAATGCGGAGAAATGAAAAATTCCAAGGATACATTTTAAAGCCTTCTCATAAGAGGGTCTATATTGATGTTGAAGGCTATAAGGAATTTTTGCAGTATAAACAAAAGAAATATGAGGAAGCTATGTAGTTGTGTTATAATTAAGCTATGCTACATAGCTTTCCTTTGCTTTAAAAGTACAAGGAGGAGAAATGTTTTTTAAAGAATTGGATAATGGGAAATACCGTTATTATGAAAAATTCTATCATGAACGAGAGGGAAAGTGGAAGCAAGTCTCTGTGACTCTAAAATCAAAATCTAGAGTTTCTCAAGCAGAAGCAAAACGTCGTTTAGCGCTAAAAATCGAAAAACTTCTAACCGCCCCTACAAAAGAGGAAGTTGAAAAGAAACAGCTAGAAGAAATGATTTTTAGTCAACTATTGGAAGAATGGAAAACGATTCGTTCCAGTGAGATAAAATCTTCTAGTTATAGAAGTGAGATGAAAAGTTTAGAGCTTTTCATGGGAGCAGTAGGAAATTTGAGAATATCAGATTACACCACTCAGCTAGTTCAAACATATCTAATGAATTTGAATGTTCAAAATTCAACAAGAAAAAATCGAAAAATATACTTGAATGCTATCTTTGATTATGCTGTAAAGGTCGGATATATTTCTGACTCACCAGTTAAAGGGGTGGTAATTCCGAAGCAGAAAGCGGACTATGAGAAGTTGCAAAAAGCAAAGGATAATTTCATTAGTAGAGAGGAACTAGGACAGGTTTTATCGTATTGTGAAAGTCACAATAAAGATAAGCGTTATGCTTTGGCAATGGAATTTATCTTTTTAACTGGTCTTCGTTTTGCAGAGTTTATAGGGGTTCGCTATCAAGATGTAAACTTCAAAGCGAATCTTTTAACAATTGATCATACAATAGATTATGTTGCTCATGGATATGATGAGAGAATCTTACAGACAACGAAAACAGTAGGTTCTGTCAGGACGATAGTACTAAGTGAACGTTGCTTGGATATTATCGAGTACTTTCGTAGTAACTGTTTTGATGAGGAGTTCATCTTTGTGACTGAGCAAGGTAACATTATGAGACAGCCTTTGTTATATAGATTTATCAAAAGTATTTGTGAAGTAGTGTTGGGTGGGCACAGATCCTATAATATTCACATGCTTAGACATTCGCATATTAGTTTATTGGCTGAACTAGGGATACCCATAAAGGCTATTATGGAGCGAGTTGGACATAGAGATGAATCTATCACTTTAAGGATCTATAGTCATGTAACAAAAAATATACAAGATGAATTGAGAGAGAAACTTAATCAAATTCATCTGTAGATGCTAACCATAGAACTAACCAAGTACTAACCAAAGTGAATAGAAACTAGGGGAAATATAGGGAAGTATAGAAGAGAGAAAGTCTTTTCATTTGGTAGTTAAGGAACATTGAGGAAAGAGAAGGAAATATAGTTTGGATATTTTTGATACACATACCCACTTGAATGTGGAAGAATTTTCAGGAAGAGAAGCAGAAGAAATAGCCTTAGCAGCTGAAATGGGTGTGACTCGGATGAATATTGTTGGTTTTGACAAACCGACTATTGAGCGTGCCTTGGAATTGGTGGAAGAATATGACCAACTTTATGCGACGATTGGTTGGCATCCGACAGAAGCAGGGACTTATACAGAAGACGTTGAGAAATACCTGTTGGACAAGCTCAAACATCCTAAAGTGATTGCCTTGGGGGAGATTGGTTTGGACTACCACTGGATGACGGCATCTAAGGAAGTTCAAGAAAAGGTTTTTCGTCGTCAGATTCAGCTATCTAAGGAACTGGACTTGCCTTTTGTGGTTCATACCCGTGATGCGCTAGAAGATACCTATGAGATTATCAAGAGTGAGGGAGTTGGTCCCCGTGGTGGCATCATGCACTCATTCTCAGGTTCTCTGGAGTGGGCGGAGAAGTTTCTGGAGCTTGGTATGACTATTTCCTTTTCTGGAGTGGTGACCTTTAAAAAAGCGACAGACATTCAGGAAGCTGCTAAAGAGTTACCTTTGGATAAGATTTTGGTAGAGACAGATGCGCCTTACTTGGCACCCGTTCCCAAGCGTGGTCGCGAAAACAAGACAGCTTACACGCGCTATGTAGTGGACTTTATTGCTGACTTACGTGGCATGACAACAGAAGAATTAGCTGCTGCGACAAGTGCAAATGCGGAACGAATTTTTGGACTGGGAAGTAAATTATGAAAAAGAAAATTTCCCAAGTCATCGTAGTCGAAGGGCGTGATGATACGGCCAATCTTAAACGTTATTTTGATGTGGAGACCTATGAGACTCGTGGCTCTGCTATCAATGAGCAAGATCTTGAACGAATCCAACGTCTACACCAACGTCATGGGGTGATTGTCTTTACAGATCCTGACTTTAATGGGGAACGCATTCGCCGGATGATTATGACGGCTGTTCCAACAGTTCAACACGCCTTTCTCAAACGTGATGAGGCAGTGCCGAAGTCCAAGACCAAAGGACGTTCCCTAGGAATCGAACATGCCAGTTATGAAGATCTGAAAACAGCGCTGGAACAAGTCACAGAGCAATTTGAAGCAGAAAGCGACTTTGACATTAGCCGTAGTGACTTGATTCGTCTTGGTTTTCTAGCAGGCGCAGATAGCCGAAAACGCAGAGAATATCTAGGAGAGAGTCTACGTATTGGTTATTCCAATGGGAAACAACTTCTCAAGCGTTTAGAATTATTTGGCATCAGTTTAGCTGAAGTTGAAGATGCCATGAAATCTTATGAGGATTGAGAAACTCCCCCAAAATGTAGGGGGAATATGATACAATAGAAGTAAGCATATACGGTTTAATCAGGCTTGATAGCAAGCATTAGAAAAGTGCTCCACGGGATTAGCCTTGTGTGGAGTTAATGAGGAAAAGTTATGGGAATCTTTGATTTTTTAAAAAAGACGGAAACTGCAGAGGCAACTGAAATAAGTGAAGCACAGAAAGAAAGAGAAGAATCTAAAAACAATGCATGTATTGGAGTTCTAGATTTGTTCCCGATGAAGGAAACGAATCAATTATTGATTGTTGGAAGTCTAGAAGGTAGTCTCAAGGTTGGAGATCAGTTGCAGTTTTGCAATCCCGACCAAGGAATGGAAAGTCTTGGTACTGTAGAGGTTAAAAAACTCAGCAGTCAGAATAAGGATGCAGATAGTCTAACTGATGAAGTTCTTGCCCATCTAGTGGTTGATAGGATTCCTTCTTTGGATAAACTGAAAAAAGGAAGTGTGCTCTTTAGTTCAGGTATTGAGGAAGAGCAAAAATTATCTAGCTATTCAGATGCTCTTTATCGTGCTTTTGTAGCCATTCAAGAAGGTCAATTGACTAATGAAGACTATTTGGCAGCTAGTCTTGATGATAGCGTAGAGATTTTACGTCTCTTTTTATGGAAATGCCGTCAAAATCAGGAAACTGAAAGCGAAGAAAGCTACCAATCCAACACTCGCAAGTTAGAACGTCTAGCGGAAATCGTTAAGGATAAGCTCTTAGAAGCAGATGCAGTTTATGCAGTTTATTCAGAAAAAACAGGCGAACCTTACCTCTTTTCAACTACTTATGATAGAGGTGAGGAAGGTTATCTGTGTACTGATCCCATGATTATGCTTTTGACACCATCTTGGTATCGCCAATTTCAGGAAACCATTGACAGCCGACCAAACTCAGTTGTAAACTGATTGAAAATACGGAAGATAAAAAAGGGATTGAGAATTTCCTTGGGACAGCCTTTTACTTAAATGGTGCCTTGGGAGCAATCTTTAATTCCAAGGAAGTTAGTATCAGTGCCTCAGCCTTGGTTCAAAAACCAGATTTTTCTGATTTGCCAGAAATACAAGTGCCTGTCATGAATCCTGACCTGGTAAGATGGATGCTCCTGATGGGACAGATGGATCAACCGACTACAGAAGAGCAAGAAATAGTTTATGGGCTTTACTACAAGTTCTTCTCTATGGCTATGCCTAAAGCAAAATTCTTGCTTCCATTAGATGCAGCATCAGGATTCCCAGAGGATAATTCAGAAGGGAATTCCTTTGTTTTGGAAAAAGACGCTAACTTTAATATTCCCGTTAGAGAGGGAAAAGATGGACGAAATTCAATTCCAGTATTTACTGATTGGAAACGTCTGAGAATGGTCTTTGATGAAAAGTGGAATGGCATGATTGAAGAAGCTGGAGGCATGATTGAAGGCTTTGACTATGCCATAAACCCAACAGAATACTATGAAGCAGGTGCTTATGTTAGTCTAACAGCTTTTAAAGACATGCAAAAGCTTAGTGAAGAACAAGAAGGAAGAACTCAAGATTAGAAAGTTCTTTAATATTAGAAAAGAGAATAAATGAGAATTGCAGATTATAGCGTGACCAAGGCAGTACTGGAGCGTCACGGTTTCACCTTTAAAAAATCCTTCGGGCAAAATTTCTTGACCGATACCAATATCCTCCAAAAAATTGTGGATACGGCTGAAGTTGATGACCAGGTCAATGTTATTGAAATTGGTCCAGGAATTGGTGCCTTGACGGAATTTTTGGCTGAGCGTGCTGCAGAAGTTATGGCCTTTGAGATTGACCACCGTTTGGTGCCAATCCTAGCAGATACCCTGCGTGATTTTGACAATGTGACCGTAGTTAACGAAGATATTCTAAAGGTTGACTTGGTCCAGCATATCCAAAATTTTAAAAATCCTGACTTACCAATTAAGGTAGTAGCTAACTTGCCTTACTATATCACAACTCCTATTCTCATGCACTTGATTGAAAGTGGCATTCCTTTTAGTGAGTTTGTGGTGATGATGCAAAAAGAAGTGGCAGATCGTATTTCTGCTCAACCAAATACCAAGGCATACGGAAGTTTATCGATTGCAGTTCAGTATTACATGACAGCTAAGGTTGCCTTTATCGTGCCTCGTACAGTCTTTGTCCCAGCGCCAAATGTGGACTCAGCTATCCTGAAAATGGTACGCCGTCCAGAACCGGCGGTTGCGGTCGAAGATGAGAACTTCTTCTTTAAGGTTTCCAAGGCTAGTTTCACTCATCGTCGCAAGACCTTGTGGAACAACTTGACTGGTTACTTTGGGAAAACTGAGGAAATCAAGGATAAGCTGACCAAGGCTTTGGACCAGGCAGGCTTGTCACCAAGTATACGTGGTGAAGCTCTTGGCTTAGAAGAATTTGCTAGTCTAGCAGATGCGCTTAAAGGACAAGGACTCTAAGATGCAGGGACAAATCATTAAAGCCTTGGCTGGCTTCTACTATGTGGAGAGTGAGGACCAGGTTTATCAAACACGCGCTCGTGGGAATTTTCGAAAAAAAGGCCATACGCCCTATGTTGGAGATTGGGTAGATTTTTCTGCGGAGGAAAATTCCGAGGGTTATATCCTCAAGATTCACGAACGAAAAAATAGTCTGGTTCGTCCACCCATTGTCAATATTGACCAAGCCGTTGTCATTATGTCCGTTAAAGAACCTGACTTTAATAGCAACTTGCTGGATCGCTTCTTGGTTCTTTTAGAGCACAAGGGCATTCATCCCATCGTCTATATTTCCAAAATGGATTTGTTGGAAGATAGAGGAGAACTGGATTTTTATGAACAGACTTATGGTGATATCGGCTACGACTTTGTGACCAGTAAAGAGGGACTCCTTCCTTTGTTAACAGGCAAGGTTACAGTCTTTATGGGGCAAACAGGTGTTGGGAAGTCAACCCTTCTTAATAAAATTGCACCTGACCTCAATCTCGAAACAGGAGAAATCTCAGACAGTCTGGGTCGTGGTCGCCATACTACTCGAGCTGTTAGTTTTTACAATCTCAATGGTGGGAAAATCGCAGACACGCCAGGATTTTCATCGCTGGATTATGAAGTGACAACAGCAGAAGACCTTAATCAGGCCTTTCCAGAAATTGCTTCTGTTAGCCGAGACTGCAAGTTCCGTACTTGTACTCATACCCATGAGCCATCTTGCGCAGTCAAACCAGCAGTAGAAGAGGGGATTATTGCTACCTTCCGTTTTGACAACTATTTGCAATTCCTCAGTGAGATTGAAAATCGTAGAGAAACCTATAAAAAAGTCAGCAAAAAAATACCAAAATAAGGAGAAACCTATGTCTCAATACAAGATTGCTCCGTCAATTCTGGCAGCAGATTATGCCAACTTTGAACGTGAAATTAAACGCCTAGAAGAAACTGGGGCAGAATATGCCCATATCGATATCATGGATGGTCACTTTGTGCCACAAATCAGCTTTGGTGCAGGTGTGGTCGAAAGCCTTCGCCCCCATAGCAAGATGGTTTTTGATTGCCACTTGATGGTCTCTAATCCTGAACACCATCTAGAAGATTTTGTGCGTGCAGGGGCGGATATCATCAGCATTCACGTAGAGGCAACACCTCATATCCATGGCGCTCTTCAAAAGATTCGTTCTCTCGGTGTTAAACCTTCGGTTGTTATCAATCCTGGAACACCTGTTGAGGTTATCAAGCACGTGCTTCACTTAGTTGATCAAGTCTTGGTCATGACGGTTAACCCTGGATTTGGTGGACAAGCCTTTTTGCCAGAAACCATGGATAAGATTCGTGAGTTGGTGACCCTTCGCGAGGAAAAAGATTTGAACTTTGAAATTGAAGTCGATGGCGGGATTGATGATAAAACGATTGCTCAAGCCAAGGAAGCTGGTGCAACAGTTTTTGTAGCAGGATCTTATGTCTTTAAGGGAGATGTCAATGAACGAGTGCAAGCTCTCCGAAAACAACTGGACTAAAGTTGCAGTTTTTGCTGGTGGAGACTGTGGACATTATAGGATAGATTTTGATTGCTTTGTCGGTGTGGACCGTGGCTCACTCTGGGTACTGGAGGAAGAACTTCCTCTTACTATAGCCGTTGGGGATTTTGATTCTGTGACTGTAGAAGAACGTCAGTTGATTCAAAAGCGTGCTCATCACTTTGTCCAAGCCCAGCCAGAAAAAGATGATACGGATCTGGAATTAGCACTTTTAACGGTTTTTGAAAAGGATCCTCAAGCTCGAGTGACCATTTTTGGTGCCCTAGGTGGTCGCATCGACCATATGCTGGCCAATGTCTTTCTGCCTAGCAATCCTAAATTGGCGCCCTATATGCGTCAAATAGAGATTGAGGATGGGCAAAATTTGATTAGCTATTGCCCAGAAGGGACCAGTCAGCTAGAACCACGTTCGGACTATGATTATTTGGCCTTTATGCCTGTGAGGGATAGTCGTTTGACAATACTCGGTGCCAAGTATGAACTGACAGAGGAGAATTTTTTCTTTAAGAAAGTTTACGCTTCTAACGAATATATAGATAGGGAAGTGTCAGTGACTTGCCCAGATGGCTATGTGGTTGTCTTGCATAGCAAGGACAGGAGGTAGGATGGAGATTGTATTACTACTGTTATTAATTGCTAACCTAGCCGGGCTTTTTCTGATTTGGCAAAGGCAGGACAAGCAGGAGCAATATTTGACCAAGAGTTTAGAAGATCAGGCAGATAATCTCTCAGACCAGCTGGATTATCGCTTTGAACAAGCTCGACAAGCTAGTCAGATTGATCAAAAAAATCTTGAAGTGGCTGTCAGTGATCGCTTGCAGGAAGTGCGTATCGAATTGCATCAGGGTCTGACTCAGGTTCGGCAGGAAATGAATGAGAACCTCCTCCAAACCAGAGATAAGACCGACCAACGTCTCCAAGCCTTGCAGGAATCAAATGAGCAACGCTTGGAACAGATGCGCCAAACAGTCGAGGAAAAGTTAGAAAAGACCTTGCAAACTCGCTTGCAAGCATCCTTCGAGACGGTTTCTAAACAACTGGAATCTGTCAATCGAGGTCTGGGTGAAATGCAGACGGTTGCGCGAGATGTCGGTGCGCTTAATAAAGTCCTTTCTGGAACCAAGACCCGAGGAATTCTAGGTGAATTACAACTGGGGCAGATTATTGAAGACATCATGACACCTGCCCAGTATGAACGAGAATTTGCAACGGTTGAAAACTCTAGTGAACGTGTGGAATACGCCATCAAGTTACCTGGGCAAGGTGACCAGGAATATGTTTATCTACCGATTGATTCTAAGTTTCCCCTGGCGGATTATTACCGTCTGGAAGAAGCCTATGCAGCAGGTGATAAGGATGAAATCGAACGCTGCCGTAAGTCTCTCTTAGCAAGTGTCAAGCGTTTTGCCAAGGATATCAAGAGTAAGTACCTGGCGCCACCTCGGACAACTAATTTTGGAGTCTTATTTGTTCCGACAGAAGGTCTCTATTCGGAAATCGTTCGCAATCCGATTTTCTTTGATGATTTGAGACGGGAGGAACAGATTATTGTTGCAGGTCCAAGTACCTTGTCGGCTCTTCTTAACTCCTTATCAGTTGGCTTCAAGACTCTCAATATCCAAAAGAGTGCTGACCATATCAGTAAAACCCTAGCTAGTGTCAAAACAGAATTTGGCAAGTTTGGAGGTATTCTGGTCAAGGCACAAAAACATCTCCAACATGCCTCTGGCAATATTGATGATTTATTAAACCGTCGTACTACAGCTATCGAGCGAACGCTTCGTCACATTGAGTTATCAGAAGGTGAGCCTGCGCTTGATTTGCTACAATTCCAAGAAGATGAGGAAGAATATGAAGATTAGTCACATGAAGAAAGATGAGCTTTTTGAAGGCTTTTACCTGATCAAGTCAGCTGACCTGAGACAGACACGTGCTGGGAAAAACTACCTAGCCTTCACCTTCCAAGATGATAGTGGAGAAATCGAAGGGAAGCTCTGGGATGCTCAACCCCACAATGTTGAAACCTTTACAGCAGGGAAAGTAGTCCATATGCAAGGTCGTCGTGAAGTGTACAACAATACGCCTCAGGTTAATCAAATCACCCTTCGCTTACCACAACCTGGCGAACCAAATGACCCAGCTGACTTCAAGGTTAAATCTCCAGTAGATGCCAAAGAGATTCGTGAGTATATGGCGCAGATGATTTTTAAAATTGAAAATCCAATTTGGCAGCGAATTGTTCGGAATCTCTACACCAAGTATGACAAGGAATTCTACTCTTATCCAGCTGCTAAGACCAACCATCATGCTTTTGAAACAGGTCTTGCTTATCATACTGCCACTATGGTTCGTTTGGCAGAAGCAATTGCAGATATTTATCCTCAGCTCAATAAGAGCTTGCTCTATGCGGGAATTATGTTGCACGACCTTGCCAAGGTTATTGAGTTGACAGGTCCTGACCAGACAGAGTACACAGTAAGAGGAAACCTTATCGGTCATATCGCTCTGATTGATAGCGAAATTACCAAAGCGGTAATGGAACTTGGCATTGATGATACCAGAGAAGAGGTTGTACTTCTTCGCCATGTCATTCTCAGTCATCATGGTCTCCTTGAGTATGGTAGTCCAGTTCGTCCTCGAGTGATGGAAGCAGAAATTATTCATATGATTGATAATTTGGATGCCAGCATGATGATGATGACAACAGCTCTGGCCCTTGTTGATAAGGGAGAAATGACCAATAAAGTATTTGCTATGGACAATCGTTCCTTCTACAAGCCAAAATTAGACTAGAAACTAAAAAAATGAACTTTATTTAGGCAATAAAGTTCGTTTTTTTGCTTTAGTGTGATATAATGAGAAAAAGACTAAATAAAAAAGAATGGTAAAAATATAATGAAATTAAGAAGAAGTGATCGGATGGTTGTCATTTCCAATTACTTGATTAACAATCCATACAAATTAACCAGTCTCAACACCTTTGCGGAAAAGTATGAATCTGCCAAATCGTCTATTTCTGAAGATATCGTCATCATTAAACGTGCTTTCGAAGAAATTGAAATCGGTCATATTCAAACGGTGACAGGTGCTGGTGGTGGTGTTATTTTTACACCATCGATCTCTACTCTTGAGTCTAAAACGATTATCGAAGAGCTTCGTGATAAACTTTCAGAGAGTGACCGCATTCTGCCAGGTGGCTACATTTATTTATCTGACCTATTGAGCACTCCAGCTATTTTGAAAAATATCGGTCGCATTATTGCTAAGAGCTTTATGGATCAGAAGATTGATGCCGTTATGACTGTTGCGACCAAAGGGGTTCCGCTCGCAAATGCAGTAGCAAATGTCCTCAACGTACCATTTGTCATTGTCCGTCGCGACTTGAAAATCACTGAGGGTTCAACTGTTAGTGTCAACTATGTTTCAGGTTCTAGTGATCGTATCGAAAAGATGTTCCTTTCAAAACGTAGCCTCAAAGCAGGAAGTCGTGTCTTGATCGTCGATGACTTCTTGAAGGGTGGAGGAACCATTAACGGGATGATTAGCCTCTTGTCTGAGTTTGATTCAGAGTTGGCTGGTGTAGCTGTCTTTGCTAATAATGCACAGGAAGACCGTGAACAACAGTTCGACTACAAGTCACTCTTGAGAGTCACAAATATTGATGTGAAGAACCAACAAATTGCTGTTGAAGTTGGAAATATCTTCGATACAGAAAAATAAGAATTGACTTGAAATACAAAGGTTGGAACTTTCGTCCCAGCCTTTCTTTGATAATGAATATGAAGGAGTCCTATGAAAACACCATTTATTAAACGTGATGCCTTAGAAAAGATTGTTGAGGAGTTTCCAACCCCATTCCATCTTTACGATGAAAAAGGGATTCGTGAGAAAGCACGCGCAGTAAACAAAGCCTTTTCTTGGAATAAGGACTTTAAAGAATACTTCGCAGTTAAAGCAACCCCAACACCAGCTATCTTGAAGATTTTGCGAGAAGAAGGATGTGGAGTGGATTGTTCTAGTTATGTAGAACTCTTGATGAGTCACAAGCTTGGGTTTACAGGGGCGGATATGATGTTTTCATCTAATAACACCCCAGATAGAGAGTATGCTTATGCTCGTGAATTAGGTGCGACGATTAATTTAGATGCCTTTGAAGATATCGAGCATTTGGAACGTGCAGCAGGCATCCCAGAAATCATCTCTTGCCGTTACAATCCTGGTGGCGTATTTGAACTGGGCACGGACATTATGGATAATCCTGGTGAAGCTAAGTTCGGGATGACTAAGGAACAGCTTTTTGAAGCCTTTGCAATCTTGAAAGAAAAGGGAGCTAAAACCTTTGGAATTCATTCCTTTCTAGCTTCCAATACAGTGACCCATCTCTACTATCCAGAATTAGCACGTCAGCTTTTTGAGTTAGCAGTAGAAATCAAGGAAAAGTTAGGTATTTCACTGGACTTTATCAATCTTTCTGGGGGTATCGGAGTTAATTATCGCCCAGATCAAGAGCCTAATGATATCGCTGTAATCGGTGAGGGAGTTCGTCAGGTTTATGAGGAAGTCCTCACACCAGCAGGCCTTGGTCAGGTTAAGATCTTTACAGAACTAGGACGTTTCATGTTGGCACCTCATGGAATTCTAGTCACAAAAGTAACTCATAAAAAGAAAACCTATCGTACTTATCTAGGAGTAGATGCGTCAGCTGTCAACCTGATGAGACCAGCTATGTATGGTGCTTATCACCACATCACCAATATGATGCATCCTGATGGTCAGACTGAAGTGGTTGATGTTGTTGGCTCTCTTTGTGAAAACAACGATAAGTTTGCAGTTAATCGTGAACTACCTCAAACAGAAATTGGTGATTTGTTAGTCATTCATGATACAGGTGCGCATGGCTTCTCTATGGGCTACCAGTACAATGCCAAGCTTCGTTCGGCAGAAATTCTCTATACAGAGGATGGTGGAGCACGCTTGATCCGCCGAGCAGAGCGACCGGAGGACTATTTTGCGACTCTCTATGGGTTTGATTTTGACAAGGATTAATAAATATTTTGAAAATCATGAAAGTTGAAAGTGAAAAACAGATTGTTTTCTAAAAAATAGGCAAAATCTGTGGTTTTTCTTTTCAGTCATGGTATAATAAAGACTATAAAACGTTTTCAAGGAAGGTAACGATATGTCTGAGGAAATAATTGACTATGGACAAGTGACAGGAATGGTGCATTCGACAGAGAGTTTTGGGGCGGTAGATGGCCCTGGAATTCGTTTTATTGTCTTTTTGCAAGGCTGTCAGATGCGTTGCCAATACTGCCATAACCCTGATACTTGGGCTATGGAAACCAATAAATCTCGTGTACGAACAGTAGATGATGTTCTAGAAGAAGCGCTTCGTTATCGTGGCTTCTGGGGAGACAAGGGAGGTATCACAGTCAGCGGAGGAGAAGCCCTCTTGCAGATTGATTTCTTGATTGCCCTCTTTACCAAGGCAAAAGAAAAGGGTATCCACTGTACCTTGGATACTTGTGCTCTTCCATTCCGTAACAAACCACGCTATCTAGAAAAGTTCAACAAGTTAATGGCCGTGACAGACTTGGTTCTCCTTGATATCAAGGAAATCAACGAAGCACAACACAAGATTGTTACCAGTCAAACCAATAAAAACATTCTGGCTTGTGCCCAGTACTTGTCAGAAATCGGTAAACCTGTTTGGATTCGTCACGTGCTAGTGCCAGGATTGACAGACAGAGATGAAGATTTGATTGAACTTGGTAAGTTTGTAAAAACTCTCAAAAATGTTGATAAGTTTGAAATCTTGCCTTATCACACAATGGGTGAGTTCAAATGGCGTGAACTTGGGATTCCATATTCCCTTGAAGGAGTTAAACCTCCAACAGCAGATCGCGTCAAGAATGCTAAGGAATTGATGGATACAGAAAGCTATCAAGATTACATGAAACGTGTACATGGATAAAATGAAAGAAGAGGTCGGGATTTTTTCTCGGCCTCTTTTTGACTATAGAAAAGGCTCAGCATTTAAGCTAAGCCTTTTATTTTTTATCTAGAATGTTGTTTTCCAGCATTGCGTTTTTTGTTTTTCTTCTTGTTAGAAGTTGTGATAGCTGTTGCTGGTTCAGGGGTTACATCTTTACGAGTGCTTGAAGTTTTGCTTGCTTTTGGTGGGTTCTTAGCAAATTCTTCGCGTACTTTTTTACGAAGTTTTGGACGAACGATGTAGTTGATGATAAATTGTTGAAGAATCATCATGAAACCACCGACAACCCAGTAAAGTGTAACGCTGGCTGGTGAGAAGACAGAGAACACGACAATCATGAGAGGGCTCATATAGAGCATCTTCTTGATTTGTTCTCTTTGAGTTTCATCCTCAACTCCATGTAAAGAAAGGAGTGCTTGAAGATAGTAAAGGATACCAGCAAAGGCAACCAAAATCATACTAGGTGAGCCTAGAGGAATTCCTAGGTAGCTTGCTTGGGCAACTCCTTCAGTATGTTGGGCAGCAAAGTAGATAGCAGAGAAGAAAGGCATTTGAATGAGGATAGGGAAACATCCTACGCCGCCAAACATGCTGATGCCGTGCTCTTTTTGAGCAGCAAAGAGAGCTTGTTGAGCTTCTAGTTTTTCTTCTTGAGTTGTTGCTTCTTTCAGGCGAGTCTGATGTGGTTCAAGGACGTGCTTGAGAGCATTCATCTTCTCAGAGTGAAGCGTTGCCTTCCATGATTGGTAGATACCAAGTGGGAGGATAATCAAGCGAACGATAATGGTTACGATGATGATCCCAACACCGAAACCGAGACCTTGATCATTGGCGAAGTATTTGATAGCTTCTCCCATTGGAGCACCCAAGAAATCCCAAACGGGACCAATTGGGAGTCCTGTTGATTTATCAACCTGGACACAACCTGTTAAGACTAATAGCATAGCCACTCCCATAGCCGAGAGAGCGATTCGTTTAATTGATTTCACTGTTTTTATTCCTTCTTTAAAAATTATACCTTTCTATTCTACTGTTTTTTTGGGAAATATACAATAGTTCTAGAGACCTAATTTGCGA
This sequence comes from Streptococcus sp. HMSC034E03, assembly GCF_001811505.1. Classification (GTDB taxonomy): domain Bacteria; phylum Bacillota; class Bacilli; order Lactobacillales; family Streptococcaceae; genus Streptococcus. The sequence goes on along the minus strand of NZ_KV804998.1, from coordinate 29,522 downwards.
CTTTGAAGTCTGAATAAGATGGAAAGTTACTCATTTGCACATCTAGATAGGTTACTTTAGAGAAAGGGGTAGGGCCTTTTCGAATCTCTTGGATAAACTTGGCCATAATGGCAGAAGACTCAGCTTGGGCCAGAATCTCAACGGTTCCGTCATCGTTATTCCAGACACGACCCGTAATGTCACCTAGTTCTAGAGCTAGGGTATAGACACCCCAGCGGAAGCCCACTCCTTGGACGCGACCTTGGGCGATCATTTTAACCTTTTGCATACCAAACCTCCTTGATTGTGTTATAATATTTCTATGACTATTATAACCTCTAAAGCCAATTCTGTGGTGAAAAATGCCAAAAAATTACATCAAAAAAAATATCGGAAAACCTCTTACTTGATTGAGGGCTGGCACTTGTTTGAAGAAGCTGTTCAAGCTGGTGCAAAGATTGAGAAAATTTTTGCTCTGGTAGAGTATGGAGATAAACTGGTAGACTATCCTCAAACTGTTTTTGTAACCGAAGAAATTCTGCTTGATTTAGCAGATTCCCAAACGCCTCAGGGCATCGTTGCCATTGTTCAAAAGGAAGAGGACCAGTTGCCAGATTTGAGCCAAGGGAAGTATCTCTTCTTAGAAGACGTGCAGGATCCAGGAAATGTTGGCACAATGATCCGGACAGCAGATGCGGCAGGTTTTTCTGGAGTCATCGTTTCAAGTAAGTCAGCAGATATTTATAGCTTGAAGACTCTCCGATCCATGCAGGGCAGTCATTTTCATTTACCGATTTATCGCATGCCTGTTGAAACATTTGTAGAAGAGGCTAAAAAGGGCAATTTACCAATTCTGGCAACCACTTTGTCCCAAAAATCTAAAGATTATCGTGAGCTTGTTCAGCTAGAAGATTTTGCCTTGGTCATGGGGAATGAAGGTCAAGGCATTAGTCCATTCATGACAGACCAGGCAGATCAATTGGTCCACATCAGCATGAAAGGGCAAGCAGAAAGTCTCAACGTTGCCATTGCTGCAGGCATACTCATGTTTTATTTGAGTTAAAATAGTTTATTTTTGTTATAATCAGTAAAAAGATTTCATAAGGAGAAAAAGATATGAATCAAACAATTATTCAAGAACGTTCTGGCTTGAATCAATTTTATGCAAAAGTCTATGCTTTTGTAGGGATTGGGATCGCCTTATCTGCACTTGTTTCAGCCTTAATGTTAACAACCTTCCAAGACCTTCTTGTTCAGTTGATGTTTAACGCCCGCATATGGCTAATCGTAACAGGAGTAGTTGAAGTTGCTCTTGTCATTGCAGCCAGTAATATGGCTTATAAAAATAGCCCAGCAGCTCTTCCGATGTTTCTCATCTATTCAGTAGTGAACGGTTTTTCACTGAGTTTCATCGTGTCGCTCTATCTACCAGGAACGGTTCTAACGGCCTTTATTTCCAGCGCAGCTCTCTTCTTTGTCATGGCTATTATTGGAGTTGTGATTAAAAAGGACTTGAGTGGTATCGGACGTGCTTTGATTGGAGCCTTGGTAGGTCTCATCTTGGCTATGATTGTTAATGTATTCTTAAACAGTGGTCTCTTCGATTACATTATCAGTATTGTCATGGTACTTGTTTTTGCAGGTTTGATTGCTTGGGATAACCAAAAGATTCGCTATGTTTATGAAGAATCAAATGGTCAAGTCGCTACAGGTTGGGCAATTTCATTGGCACTTAGCCTCTACCTCGACTTTATCAACGTCTTCCTCAGCTTCTTGCGTATCTTTGGAAGTGACGATTAATACTTTTAGAGCTCAAATGAGCTCTTTTTTTAATTTTTACTTTTATTTTTACTGGCAAAAGGGTATAATCATCTTATTATTCAAAAGGAGAGATGTATGAAGAAAAGTTTTATCCATCAACAGGAAGAAATTTCCTTTGTAAAAAATACCTTTACCCAGTATTTGAAAGATAAATTAGAAGTTGTGGAAGTGCAAGGACCAATCTTGAGTAAGGTTGGGGATGGGATGCAGGATAACCTTTCAGGGATTGAACATCCAGTTTCTGTTAAGGTTTTGCAAATCCCAAATGAAACCTATGAGGTGGTGCATTCACTTGCTAAGTGGAAACGCCATACCTTGGCTCGTTTCGGTTTTGGTGAAGGAGAAGGTCTTTTTGTTCACATGAAGGCTCTTCGTCCAGATGAAGATTCACTAGATGCAACTCACTCAGTCTATGTGGACCAGTGGGATTGGGAAAAAGTTATTCCAAACGGACAACGCAATCTTGCCTATCTTAAAGAAACAGTTGAGAAGATTTATAAGGCTATTCGCTTGACGGAACTTGCTGTGGAAGCTCGTTATGATATTGAGTCTATCTTGCCAAAACAGATTACCTTTATCCACACAGAAGAACTGGTAGAGCGTTATCCAGATTTGACTCCAAAAGAACGTGAGAATGCTATCTGTAAGGAGTTCGGTGCGGTCTTCCTAATTGGTATCGGTGGAGAATTGTCAGATGGAAAACCTCATGACGGACGTGCACCAGACTATGATGACTGGACAACTGAGTCTGAAAATGGCTATCATGGCTTGAATGGGGACATCCTTGTTTGGAATGATAATTTGGGTGCAGCCTTTGAATTGTCTTCAATGGGGATTCGTGTCGATGAAGACACTCTCCGTCGCCAAGTAGCTATCACAGGAGACGAAGACCGTTTAACTTTAGAATGGCATAAGGCTCTCCTAAATGGACTTTTCCCATTGACAATCGGTGGAGGAATTGGCCAATCTCGTATGGCTATGTTCCTGCTTCGTAAGAAGCACATCGGTGAAGTCCAAACCAGTGTTTGGCCGCAAGAAGTGAGAGATACTTACGAAAATATTTTGTAGACGAGGCTACTTAAAAAAGTTTCAAAATGATAAAAACGCATAATATCGGGTGTAGCACAGCTTGATGTTATGCGTTTTATCATGGGTAAATTTTATGAATCTTATCCTCAGAATGAGTTTTTAGCTGGTTCAACTGGATTATAATTAGTAGTTCCAATTTTGTTTAATATAATTGCTAGTTATAGACGGTAATTCTTCTTTTTGATAACCCAAGTGGGCCATGGAGGAAATGAAGTCCTTTAATTGTTTTTTTGCTAGTTGTTTACGAGATTTGGAGATGAGTTCTTGATTTTCCGTTACAAAACGTCCAGCTGTTCGCTTACAAAAGACAAATCCATCTTGTTCGAGGCTTGAAAATGCTCTTTGGATGGTATGTGTATTGACCCCAGCCTCGCTAGCTAGTTCTCTAACAGTCGGAAGTTGTTGGTTGGTTTCTAGTTCCTGGGAAATAATCTGAAACTTGATTTTTTCGCTAATTTGTAAATAGATAGGTTTGTTATTATCAAATGACCAGGACATCCTGTTTTCCCCTTTTTCTCATTTATGTACTAAATAAATAATACAGTAATACAAATAAAATGTCAAACACAAAGAAGTTTTGCTTAAGAAATAGCTAAAAGAATGGTGAAATTATTTTATTAGTTAGTTTATTTGGGGTAAATACATTATTTTTCAGCAGATAAATAGATGTCTGTCATCAAAAATTAGTTATATATCATGTTTTTTGTATTTATTTTAATAAAAACATAACACATTACGATGTTTTTCGCACAAAAGGTAAAACACGAACATAAAATTATAATTGTATAAAAACGTTAGTTTTTTAAAGGAGATTCTTGACATAGATATAAAATATTGTACAATTAGAATGTAACTAATGAGTTACAAAATAGATAGGTGTGGGATTCCCTTGAATCCCATCTATTTCATTTTTGAAAGGAACTGCTATTATATGTATATTAACCAGATTGCTCATGCTTATTCTAATTTTAGATTGCAGATTAATGACTTGGAATTACCAGAAGGAGAAATTATTGGTCTTTTAGGAGAAAATGGAGCTGGTAAAACAACATTAATGAACATGCTGTCAGGATATTATGAAGCAAATCAAACTTTTGATGTTGAGAATTTTGATGTAGATAATATTCTATATATCCCTTCTGATTTAGAACCTTATCCATTTTTGACTGTTAGTGAATTTGTAACCTTAATTATAAATCACACAGGGGGAATAAAAACTGCTGAGCAATTAATCAGTGAGTTGAATTTGAAGGGGAAAGAAGATACTAGAATTGAAGAGTTGTCTCAAGGAATGAGAAAAAAATTATCTCTGATTAATCTATTTATTCGTGATATTGGTCTACTTATATTAGATGAACCATTTAATAGTATTGATGTAACTTATATCACACAACTTAAATCAATTTTGAGGGCTTTCAAAGGAAAAACAACTATTCTGATTTCTTCTCATATTTTGGACACTTTAAACGATTTGTGTGATAGTTTTGTTCTCTTAAAGAATGGAAAAGTTGACAAAATATTTGCCAATACAGGTTCTATTCGTGAGTTGGAGGAGCAGTTCTATGACTAAATTATTTTTACTCAAATTAGAAATATTCCGAAAGAAGTTTGGGATATATGGATGGTGGAATATTTTGAGTTTGCTAGCGGTTCTTTTGATTATTTTTTCTTTATTAAAGTTATTTTTTTTCAAGATATTACCATATGAAAACAGCATGCAACTATTGACGTTATTACTTATTTTATCTAATATGTTTGTAGTTGCTAAGGAGAGAGGAGAGTTGTCTAATTTAACTGTAAAATTTCAATCCTTTTTCTATAATTTTTCTCGAAAAGAAGTGTTGAGGTACTATACTTTTAGGAAATACATAACTTTGTGTATAGTGTCGGTGTTACTGCTATTTCCATTAGATTTAGTTTTTAAATCACAAAAATACTTTCTATTTTATATGGCTCTTCTCCAAATTTTTAGTTTAGTAAGTAGTTTAGGAGTTCGTTTCTTAAAGAAAAAATATTGGGAGATTGTTAATTTATCGATTCGTATAGGGTTTGCTTTATTTTTAGCGCTTCATGTACGGAAAGTGTTGCCATTTTATTTGCATCAAATCATAGAGGCTAGTTCTATAAGTTTAATGTTGTTGCTCTTACTTGCTTTGTGTTTAATTAATAGTTTAGTACTTATATCTAGTCGGGTGAAAATATGGTGAAAGTATTTTTTTTGACTGTTGTTAGGACTAAGTTAGCCTTGGAATTGTTATCTTTTTATGTATTGTCTATCATATCGTATATAGGTCAAGATGATTTAAAAGATCCAGGTATTTTTGCTTTTACGGTTCTATCTCTTCTCTATTTAGTATATTATGGTATTTTAATGGTTCATGAAGGTCGTTATTGCTTTTTTTATCACCCAAAAAAGATTTTAAAATTTCGTATAGATTTGATTAGATTTATAATTGTATTTTCGCTTGTGTTTTTACCGTATTTATTATTTCTATCTATAGTGTCAGGCGTTTATTTTAACTATTTATTAGCTTATATATTCCCTGTATTGATTTTCTTTAGTGTAAACACATGCTTACCATTGTATATAGAAAAAGGGAAAGATACGAAATTAGTAAATGTGAAGCAAGTTTTTATGAGTTGTGTTGCCTCTATCGTATTATTATTTATCTTTTTAATTTTTGTTTAGATAATCTCTAAAAACGCATAATATCAGGTGTAAAAAAACTTGATGTTATGCGTTTTATTATGGGTAGATTTTCTGAATTTTATCCTCGAATTGAGTATTAGTTAGCCTCTTCTTTTTCTTTTCACCCGTAATTTGGTATAATATACGGTATGAAAATCGTATCAGGAATCTACGGTGGGCGTCCATTAAAGACGCTGGACGGTAAAACGACAAGGCCAACATCAGACAAGGTTAGGGGCGCTATTTTCAATATGATTGGTCCCTACTTTGAAGGAGGACGTGTGCTAGATCTCTATGCTGGTAGCGGTGGTTTATCCATCGAGGCTGTTTCAAGAGGAATGTCCAGTGCCGTTCTGGTTGAGAAGGATCGTCGAGCCCAGAATATAGTCGCAGAAAATATCCGAATGACTAAGGAAACTTCTAAATTTCAATTATTGAAAATGGAATCCAGTCGCGCATTGGAGCAGATCGATGGTGTCTTTGATCTTGTTTTTTTGGACCCTCCCTATGCAAAAGAACAAATCGTGTCCGATATTGAAAAAATGGCAGAGAGAAATCTTTTTTCAGAAGATGTCATGGTGGTATGTGAGACCGATAAATCAGTAGAACTTCCAGAAGAAATTGCTTGTTTGGGTATCTGGAAGGAAAAAATATATGGGATTAGTAAGGTGACGGTTTATGTCAGATAAGATTGGGCTATTTACAGGTTCCTTTGATCCAATGACAAATGGGCATATGGATCTCATTGAGCGTGCAAGTAAGCTCTTTGATCAATTGTATGTAGGAATTTTTTATAATCCACACAAAATGGGATTTTTACCGATAGAGAGCCGAAAGAAAACTGTTAAAAAAGCAGTAGCACATCTCAACAATGTCAAAGTCATAGCTTCTCACGATGAATTAGTCGTTGATGTTGCTAGAAGATTAGGTGCAGAGATCTTAGTGCGTGGTTTACGCAATGCTACGGATCTTCAGTATGAAGCTAGTTTTGATTTTTACAACCATAAATTAGCGGGAGAAATGGAGACAATCTATCTCCACAGTCGGCCGGAGCATGTTCACATCAGCTCTTCAGCTGTGAGAGAACTATTAAAATTTGGTCAAGATATCAGTGAGTATGTACCAAATGCTGTCCTAGAGGAGTTAAACAATGAAGAAAAAAACTAGATGGCCCTTATATCTCATTATTGGGCTCATTATCACTTTTATAGCTTTTACGGTGCCCCTGCCATATTATATCGAGGTGCCAGGAACTTCTGAAGATATTCGAAAGGTTTTACAAGTTAATAACAAACCTGACCAAGAGGAAGGTTCCTACCAATTTGTGACGGTTGGAGTTAAGCACGCCAGAATGGTTGACTTGTTTTATGCCTGGCTAACTCCTTTCACGGACATACATAGTGCCAAAGAGATGACGGGTGGTTCATCAGATGCGGAATTTATGCGAATCAACCAGTTTTACATGGAAACTTCGCAAAATATGGCCAAATATCAAGGTCTGAAGACGGCGGGTAAGGAAATTGAGCTCAAATATCTGGGTGTCTATGTTTTGACTGTAACAGATAACTCGACTTTCAAGGGAGTTCTTAATATTGCTGACACTGTAACCGCTGTGAATGACAAGACTTTTGAGAGCTCCAAGGAGATGGTTGACTACGTTAATTCTCAAACTCTAGGTGATCAGGTTAAGGTTACCTATGAGGAGGATGGAAAAGTCAAGACTGCCGAAGGAAAAATCATTACTCTGGAAAATGGGAAAAATGGTATCGGAATCGGCTTGATTGACCGCACAGAAGTATCTAGTGATGTGCCAATCAAGTTTTCAACTGCAGGCATTGGTGGTCCTAGTGCTGGGATGATGTTTAGTCTATCCATCTATACGCAAATTGCAGATCCCACTCTTCGAAATGGACGCATCATTGCTGGTACAGGAAGTATCGACAGAGATGGGAATGTTGGTGATATTGGTGGAATTGATAAAAAGGTTGTGGCCGCAGCTAAGAAAGGAGCAACTGTATTCTTTGCTCCTAACAATCCAGTAACTGAAGAAGCTAAAAAAGCAAATCCAAATGCCAAGAGTAATTATGACACAGCTGTAGAAGCTGCTCAAATGATTAAAACTGACATGAAGATTGTCCCAGTTAAAACGCTTCAAGATGCGATTGACTATTTAAAAAATAATCCCTAGTAGTAGGCGAATCCCTAAACTAGCGTAGAAAAAAAGAAGATGGTATAATAGGCAAATGATTCAATTGTTTTTTACCCTTAGTAGTCATATGTTTTTTGTATACCTAGTCTTTCAGCTCTTGAAAGATTTGGTCAGATGGGATCAAATTTTGAAGGTGACAAAGGATAATGCGAAGAAGGTTCGACTCTTGGTAGTATTGTGTAGTATCGGTTTAGGATATCTGATTAGTTCCTTTTTCTTGAATCTCTACCAACTCTGGCAAGAAGCAGTTAGAACGCTATTCTAAAATTGTAAGTGAAGGAAAATACTCTATGGAAAAAATTGTAGTTCAAGGTGGCGATAATCGTTTGGTTGGAAGTGTTACCATCGAGGGCGCAAAAAATGCAGTTTTACCACTGCTTGCAGCAACTATTTTAGCAAGTGAAGGAAAAACTGTTTTAAAAAATGTTCCAATCTTATCAGATGTCTTTACCATGAATCAAGTAGTTCGTGGATTAAATGCAAAAGTAGACTTTGATCAGGATGCTCATATTGTCGAAGTTGATGCAACTGGGGATATCACAGAAGAAGCTCCCTATAAGTATGTCAGCAAGATGCGTGCTTCTATTGTAGTATTGGGGCCAATCTTGGCTCGTGTAGGACACGCAAAGGTTTCTATGCCAGGTGGATGTACCATCGGTAGTCGCCCTATCGACCTTCACCTAAAGGGACTCGAAGCAATGGGGGCTCAAATTACTCAGACAGCAGGTTATATTGAGGCTAAGGCGGAACGCTTGAAGGGCGCACATATTTACATGGACTTCCCTAGTGTAGGTGCTACTCAAAACTTGATGATGGCGGCAACTCTTGCAAATGGTGTGACTGTCATTGAAAATGCTGCGCGTGAACCTGAGATTGTCGACTTGGCTGTTCTCTTAAATAAAATGGGTGCCAAGGTCAAGGGTGCCGGTACAGAAACTATTACCATTATTGGTGTTGAGCAACTACACGGTGCAACCCATAATGTTGTGCAAGACCGTATTGAAGCAGGGACCTTCATGGTAGCAGCTGCCATTACAGGTGGAGATGTCTTGATTCTGGATGCTATCTGGGAACATAATCGCCCCTTGATTGCTAAATTACAGGAAATGGGTGTTGAAGTCATCGATGAGGACGAAGGAATTCGTATTCGTTCTCAACGTGAAAAATTAAAGGCTGTTCATGTTAAGACACTTCCACATCCAGGATTTCCGACAGATATGCAAGCGCAGTTCACTGCTCTAATGACCGTTGCTCAAGGTGAGTCAACTATGGTAGAGACTGTATTTGAGAATCGTTTTCAACATTTAGAGGAAATGCGTCGTATGGGTTTGCACTCTGAAATCATCCGTGATACCGCCCGTATCATCGGCGGACAGCAACTCCAAGGTGCAGAAGTTCTATCGACAGACTTACGTGCCAGTGCAGCCTTGATTTTGACAGGCTTGGTAGCTGAAGGCGAAACAGTTGTAGGAAAGCTTGTCCATTTAGATAGAGGTTACTACCGTTTTCATGAAAAATTAGCCCAGTTAGGAGCTAAGATTGAACGGGTAAGTGTGGAAGCTGATGAAGATGAATAAACGATCCAAATATGTGTTGCGTCGCTTGATCCTAGTAGTTGTAGTATTACTATTGGGAGCTTTAGCTCTAGCCATTGGTTTGATGATTGGCTATGGTATTCTAGGAAAAGGACAAGACCCTTGGGCTATTTTAGCGCCAGCAAAATGGCAAGAACTCATCGCCAAATTTACAGGAAAATGAGAGTGGGACAGAAATCGGTAATTCGTTAGAATTCGATTTCGTCGTCCCACCTCCGCACAGTTGAGTAGGGCTGTAAAAGCTGATGAAATCAGCGTAGTAGAGTCCACTCAGCCACTGCGTCTTGATCGACAATCCAAAGACAATTGAGAGGCTAGGACTTTTGTCCCAGCTTCTTTTCTAGGAAGTGAAATTAAGGAGAAAATATGAATAAAAAAACCAGACAGGCTCTAATTGGTCTCTTGCTCTTTTTACTCTTGTCGGCAGGAAGCTACTATATTAAACAAATACAGTCTTCCAACACCTCGCCACAAGCACAAGTAAAACAAAAATCACAATCGTCTGACACTCCAAGTCAAGAACTGGCTGAAAGTGTATTGACCGATTCAGTTAAAAAACAAATCAAGGGCGCTCTAGAGTGGAATGGAGCAGGAGCCTTTATAGTCAATGGTAATAAGACTAATTTGGATGCAAAGGTTTCAAGCAAGCCCTATGCTGATAACAAGACAAAAACTGTGGGAGGGGAGACGCTTCCTACAGTAGCCAATGCCCTTATGTCGAAAGCAACAAGACAGTACAAGGACCGCGAAGAAACTGGAAATGGTTCTACTTCTTGGACGCCAGCAGGTTGGCATCAGGTCAAAAATCTAAAAGGGACTTACAATCACGCAGTAGATAGAGGACATTTATTAGGATATGCCTTGATTGGTGGGCTAGATGGCTTTGATGCTTCTACAAGCAATCCTAAAAATATTGCCGTACAGACAGCATGGGCCAACCAAGCACGTGCAGAAGATTCGACAGGCCAAAACTACTATGAGAGTTTAGTTCGAAAAGCTCTAGACCAGAATAAACGAGTGCGTTACCGTGTTACCTTACTCTATGCGACTGAGGAAGACTTGGTACCTTCCGCATCGCAGATTGAAGCCAAGTCCTCTGATGGTGAATTGGAGTTTAATGTCGTGATTCCAAATGTTCAAAAGGGAATTCGGTTAGATTACCGAACAGGTGAAGTCACAGTTACAAAAGATAACTAATTTATCGAGAGGTTGAGGAAAAATCCCAACCTCGTTTTTTATTAGTCATGAACTGTAGAAACGATTGCTTGTTTTTTGCTCTTCTGATTTTAATACTCTTCAAAAATCTCTTCAAACCACG
>NZ_KV804998.1:5357-18722 GCF_001811505.1 Streptococcus sp. HMSC034E03 | reverse complement strand
CATCTGCAACCTCAAAATAGTATTTTGAGCTGACTTCGGCAGTCTTATCTATAACCTCAAAGCAGTGCTTTGAGCAGCCTGCGGCTAGCTTCCTAGTTTGCTCTTTGGTTTTCATTGAGTATAAGGAGCTTTTTTGAAGATTCACAAGGCTGGAACTAGGGCATCGAAACTTGGGTTGCAGTTCTCTATTCCACAACCCTGTATCATAGAAATTAAAAATTAATGTGTAGAAATTGGAAAATATGGTATAATAGTTTCAATTATACTTTTTAGGAGAAGGAAAATGGAAGACCCGAGCAGTCAGGATTTGTTACTGCAATTTGTTTTATTAGTTGTTTTGACCTTTTTAAATGCCTTTTTCTCTGCAACAGAGATGGCCATGGTTTCACTTAGTCGTTCACGTGTTGAGCAAAAAGCTGAAGAGGGAGATAAACGCTATATCCGTTTACTAAAGGTACTTGAAAACCCAAATCACTTTTTATCAACAATTCAAGTTGGTATCACCTTAATTACGATCTTGTCAGGGGCTAAACTAGCCGATTCACTTGGAGAGTTGATTGCCTCTTGGATGGGAAATAGCGAGACTGCCTATGCGGTAGCTAGCTTCTTATCATTAGCTTTCTTGACCTATATTTCTATCGTTTTTGGCGAGCTTTATCCCAAGCGAATTGCTCTAAATCTTAAGGATGCCTTGGCCATCAGAACAGTACCGTTTATCATTGGTCTCGGTAAGCTTGTGAGTCCCTTTGTTTGGATGTTATCCGCATCAACTAACCTTTTGAGTCGTTTGACACCGATGACATTTGACGATGCAGATGAAAAAATGACTCGGGATGAGATTGAGTATATGCTAACTAAGAGTGAAGAAACCTTGGATGCTGATGAAATTGAAATGTTGCAGGGGATTTTCTCACTCGACGAGCTCATGGCACGTGAAGTCATGGTTCCTCGAACAGATGCCTTTATGGTAGATATTCAGGATGATACTCAAACTATTATCCAAAGTATCTTGAAACAGAACTTTTCTCGTATTCCTGTTTATGATGGTGACAAGGACAATGTAATTGGTTTGGTTCATACCAAGAGCCTCCTTAAAGAAGCCTTTGTCAGCGGATTTGACAATATCGTCTGGAAGCAAATCTTACAAGATCCACTCTTTGTACCTGAAACGATTTTTGTGGATGATTTATTAAAAGAGTTCAGAAATACTCAAAGACAGATGGCAATCCTTTTGGATGAGTATGGTGGTATGGCTGGTCTAGTTACACTAGAGGATCTTCTTGAGGAGATTGTCGGAGAGATTGATGACGAAACTGACCGTGCTGAGGTTTACGTTCATACTATTGGTGAGAATACCTATATTGTTCAAGGTACGATGAACTTGAACGACTTCAATAGTTATTTCGATGTTGAACTTGAAAGTGATGATGTAGATACAATTGCTGGTTATTATTTGACTGGTGTAGGGACTATTCCAACAACTGAAAAACTTAGCTATGAATTGGAAAGTGCAAACAAACATATTACATTGACTAATGACAAAGTCAAAAATGGTCGTGTGACCAAGCTGAAGGTTCAAATTCAAGAACTCGAATCAGAAGAAGAAACAGAATAGAACAAAAGCTTTATCAGAGCAGAACTGATAAAGCTTTTTTAGTAGTCAAAAAGAAAAGACTCCTGTAGGAGCCTTTGATAATATAGAGGCGGTAGACGGATTTGAACCGACGATCAAGCTTTTGCAGAGCCGTGCCTTACCACTTGGCTATACCGCCTTAACTTTTATTATTATACCTTTTAAATTAAATCTCGTCAATAGTTTCTTTTCTGAAAATGTAAGTTTTCCTGTTTGCAAAAGGTATGCGACAAAATATTCTGAAAATTCGTTTACTTTTTTGAGCGGTTGTGGTATAATAAGCATTATCTTATTAATTTCAAAAGAGGAGTTAAGTAATATGAAAAAAAGTCGGATTTTTGCAGTAGCAGGCGTAGCCCTACTTGCAACAGGTGTTCTCGCCGCTTGCGGTTCTTCAAAATCATCTAATGCTGAGGCTCCAAAAGCCTACGGATATGTGTATACAGCTGATCCAGAAACATTGGACTACCTTATCTCTGGTAAACAAAGTACAAAAGTTGTCACTTCAAATGGTATCGATGGACTCTTTACAAATGATAAATATGGTAACCTTACTCCTGCAGTTGCAGAAGACTGGTCAGTGTCTCAAGATGGATTGACATACACTTATAAGATTCGTAAAGGTGTAAAATGGCTCACATCTGATGGTGAAGAATACGCAGAAGTAACTGCAAAAGACTTTGTTACAGGTTTGAAACACGCAGCTGATAAGAAATCAGAAGCATTGTATCTTGCTCAAGATTCTGTAAAAGGTTTGGCAGATTATGTGGCTGGAAACTCAACTGACTTTTCAACTGTTGGTGTAAAAGCTGTTGACGATTACACTCTTCAATACACTTTGAACAAACCAGAGCCATACTGGAACTCTAAAATGTCTTATGCAATCTTCTGGCCTTTGAATGCAGAATTTGAAAAATCAAAAGGCTCAGACTTTGGTAAGTCAACAGATCCAACATCATTGCTTTACAATGGACCTTTCTTGCTTAAAGGGTTGACTGCTAAGTCTTCTGTTGAGTTTGTAAAGAATGAGCAATATTGGGATAAAGATAATGTTCACTTAGACACTGTGACGCTTGCGTTCTATGATGGTTCAGACCAAGAATCAATCGAACGTAACTTTACAAGCGGTGCATACAGTTATGCCCGTCTCTTCCCAACAAGTTCAAATTATTCTAAAATAGCAGAAACATACAAAGACAATATTTACTATACTCCACAAGGAGCTGGTATTGCTGGTTTGGGTGTTAATATTGACCGTCAAAGCTATAAATATACATCAAAAACAACTGACGAAGAAAAGACTTCTACTAAGAAAGCCCTTCTTAATAAAGACTTCCGTCAAGCTTTGAACTTTGCATTTGATCGGACATCATACTCTGCACAACTTAATGGTGAAGATGGGGCAGCCCTTGCTGTTCGTAACCTATTTGTAAAACCAGACTTTGTTACTGCGGGTGAAAAAACCTTCGGTGACTTGGTTACCGAGAAAGTTGTTTCTTATGGTGATGAGTGGAAAGATGTAAACTTTGCAGATGGGCAAGATGGTCTTTACAATGCTGATAAAGCAAAAGCAGAATTTGCTAAAGCTAAGAAAACTTTGGAAGCAGATGGCGTGAAATTCCCAATTCACTTGGATATTCCAGTTGACCAAACTGCTAAGAGCTACATTGCTCGTATTCAGTCCTTTAAACAATCTGTTGAAAAAGTTCTTGGTGAAGAAAATGTAGTCATCGACATTCAACAAGTAACAAAGGATGAATTATTTAACATCACTTATTATGCTCCGAATGCAGCAGCTGAGGATTGGGATCTATCAGGAGCTGTTGGATGGAATCCAGACTATCAAGATCCATCAACTTACCTTGATATCTTGCAAACAAGTAATAGCGAGCAAACAAAAACTTACATGGGCTATGATAATCCATCAAACCCAGCGGTTGCTCAAGTTGGTTTGAAAGACTACGACAAGTTGCTTGAAGAAGCTGGTAGTGAAACAACTGATCTTAATAAACGTTATGAGAAATATGCAGCAGCTCAAGCTTGGTTGACAGATAGCTCACTATTCCTTCCAGCTATGTCATCTTCAGGAGCGGCACCAGTTATCTCTCGTGTAGTACCATTCTCAGCCTCTTACACTCAATCTGGTGATAAAAGTTCAGATGTATACTTCAAGTACCTTAAATTGCAAGCTAACACTGTAACAACCAAGGAGTACAAAGAAGCTCGTGAAAAATGGCTCAAAGAAAAAGCTGAATCAAATGAAAAAGCTCAAAAAGAGTTAGCGAGTCATGTGAAATAAATAATGCTCATCAGAACTTTCTCTCCTAAAGGAGAAGGTTCTTTTGGGATTTAAAAGGAAATAATATGAAAAAATATGTTTTTATGCGTATCTTGCGGTCGTTGGTTTCTATTTTCTTAGTAACGACCTTGATTTACACAATCATCTATACGATGGTTCCACGGAAGTTGATCTTCAAACAAGATACTAACTACAATAAAATTGCAACAACGGCTGATAAACGTGATAACTATGAAAATACCGTTTTTGAGCGTATGGGTTATATCGAATATTACGATACGAAAGAGTTGCAGGAAAAAGCTAGTAGCATTGATTCTTCTGTTACAGTAGATGCAAATGATACAAATAAAGCTATCTATGAAAAATATATCCAACAACTTGGTAATGGTTGGACTCTAGGTGAGTTTACAGAGAGTGGACAATTCTACGCTACACGTGAAATTCCAATTTTTGAACGTGTGTTCAAATTCTATGCAAACTTGCTTGATATTGACCATACAAACAAGATTCAAGATCCAGAAAATCCAAACTTAGAGCGTTATTTGCGTTTTGAGAATGACCCTGCTATCGGCTGGTCTCTTGTGGGTTCAGGTACTAAACATAAATACCTCTTGTACTTCAATAGTCAGTTCCCATTTGTTCACCAAAACTTTGTGAACTTGAACCTAGGAGATTCTTACCCAACATACGCTAACACTCCTGTACTTCAGGTTATTACACAAGGACAAGGACAAACAAAGACTTCTGAAGTCCAATTCCCAACTGGTAAGAAAACATCATCAGTTAACATTTACTCAAGAACTTATAAATCTCCGAGTCAAGCTGATGCTCGTGAAGTAGCGAACTACGGTAAAGATGATCCATATACTGCTACTGAGAGCAACTATCAGTATCCATCTATGATTGCAAGTTCTGCTATCACTGGTTTGATTGGTCTTTCGATTTCATACGCGATTGCGATTCCTCTTGGTTCAGCAATGGCTCGTTTCAAAAACACTTGGATTGATAGTTTCGCTACAGGGACTCTAACTTTCTTGTTGGCTCTTCCAACGATTGCCCTAGTCTATATTATTCGTTTGATTGGTTCTTCAATCGGCTTCCCAGATTCATTCCCAATCTTGGGTGCTGGTGATTGGCGTTCTTATGTCCTTCCTGCTGTGATTTTGGGCTTGTTAGGAGCACCTACTATGGCAATTTGGATTCGCCGTTATATGATTGACTTGCAATCACAAGATTTCGTTCGTTTTGCTCGTGCAAAAGGTTTGTCTGAGAAAGAGATTTCTGATAAGCATATCTTTAAAAATGCTATGGTACCACTTGTTTCTGGTATTCCAGGTGCTATCATTGGTGTTATTGGTGGAGCAACTCTTACAGAAACAGTCTTCGCCTTCCCAGGTATGGGTAAAATGTTGATCGACTCTGTAAAGGCTTCAAACAATAATATGGTAGTTGGTCTTGTCTTTATCTTCACTTGTGTCTCAATCTTCTCAAACCTTATTGGTGATATTTGGATGACGATTATTGACCCACGTATTAAATTGACAGAGAAAGGAGGCAAATAATGTCTACAATTAGTAATGAAAAATTTCAGTTTGTAAAACGTGATGATTATGCCTCTGAAGCAATTGATGCTCCTGCCTACTCATACTGGGGTTCTGTCTTTAGACAGTTTTTGAAGAAGAAATCAACAGTAATCATGCTAGGTATCTTGATTGCAATTGTTTTGATGAGTTTCATTTACCCAATGTTTTCTGATTTTGACTTTAATGATGTAAGTAAGGTAAACGATTTTAGCGCTCGTTACATTAAGCCAAATGCTGAATATTGGTTTGGAACAGACAGTAATGGTAAATCTCTCTTTGATGGTGTCTGGTTTGGGGCTCGTAACTCTATCTTGATTTCGGTTATTGCTACCTTTGTTAACCTTTTTATCGGTGTTGTCATTGGTGGACTTTGGGGGATCTCAAAATCAGTTGACCGTATCATGATGGAAGTCTACAACGTTATCAACAATATTCCATCACTTTTGATCGTTATTGTTTTGACTTACTCTATCGGGGCAGGTTTCTGGAACTTGATCTTTGCCATGAGTGTAACCACTTGGATTGGTGTTGCCCATTCAATTCGTATCCAAATGTTACGTTACCGTGATTTAGAGTACAACCTTGCTTCACGTACCTTGGGAACACCAAGTTATAAGATTATTGTGAAAAACATTATGCCCCAATTGGTATCTGTTATTGTTACGAGTACGTCGCAAATGCTTCCAGCCTTTATCTCATATGAGGCTTTCCTATCATTCTTTGGACTTGGCTTGCCCATCACAGTACCAAGTTTGGGACGTTTGATTTCAGATTATTCTCAGAACGTAACAACCAATGCATATCTCTTCTGGATTCCATTGACAACTTTGGTCTTGGTATCCTTGTCCCTTTTCGTAGTAGGTCAAAACCTAGCGGATGCTAGTGATCCACGTACACATAGATAGGAGTAGACATGATAAAAGGAAAAAATGTAATTTTGACTGCTCAAGATATTGTCGTGGAATTTGATGTTCGTGACAAGATTTTGACAGCTATTCGAGGTGTCTCCATCGATTTGATTGAGGGAGAGGTCCTCGCCTTAGTTGGGGAGTCAGGTTCAGGTAAATCAGTTTTGACAAAAACATTCACAGGAATGTTGGAAGAAAATGGTCGTATTGCACAAGGTAGTATTAATTACCGTGGACAAGATTTGACAGCCTTATCTTCTCATAAAGAATGGGAAAGTATTCGTGGTGCGAAGATTGCAACTATCTTCCAAGATCCGATGACCAGTCTAGACCCAATCAAGACAATCGGAAGCCAAATCACAGAAGTTATTGTTAAACACCAAGGCAAGACTGCTCAAGAAGCTAAAGAATTGGCTATTGACTATATGAATAAAGTTGGTATTCCAGATTCTGAGAAACGTTTTGACGAGTATCCTTTCCAATATTCTGGGGGAATGCGTCAACGTATTGTTATCGCGATTGCTCTTGCCTGTCGTCCAGACATTCTTATCTGTGATGAGCCGACAACAGCTCTTGACGTGACCATTCAGGCACAGATAATTGATTTGTTGAAGTCACTTCAACACGAATACCACTTTACAACAATCTTTATCACCCACGACCTAGGTGTTGTAGCAAGTATCGCTGATAAAGTTGCGGTTATGTATGCTGGTGAAATCGTCGAGTATGGTACTGTTGAAGAAATCTTCTATGACCCACGTCATCCATATACATGGAGCCTCTTGTCAAGCTTGCCTCAACTTGCGGATGACAAAGGTGAATTGTACTCAATCCCTGGGACACCTCCATCGCTTTATACTGAATTGAAGGGAGATGCTTTTGCTCTTCGTTCAGATTATGCTATGAAGATTGACTTCGAGGAAAAAGCACCTCAGTTTGCAGTATCTGATACTCATTGGGCTAAGACATGGTTGCTTCATGAACAAGCTCCAAAAGTTGAAAAACCATCGGTGATTGCAGATTTACACGACAAGATTCGTGAAAAGATGGGCTTTACACATCTTGAGGACTAGGAGGAAGGAAATGTCTGAAAAATTAGTAGAAATTAAAGACTTAGAAATTTCCTTCGGTGAAGGAAGCAAAAAGTTTGTCGCTGTTAAAAATGCGAACTTCTTTATTAACAAAGGAGAAACTTTCTCACTTGTTGGAGAGTCTGGTAGTGGTAAGACAACAATTGGTCGTGCTATTATCGGTCTTAATGATACTAGCAAAGGTGATATCATCTTTGAAGGTAAAAAAATTAATGGTAAAAAATCACGTGAACAAGCTTCGGAATTAATCCGTCGTATTCAAATGATTTTCCAAGACCCTGCTGCAAGTTTGAATGAACGTGCAACGGTTGACTATATCATTTCTGAAGGTCTTTATAACTATCATTTGTTTAAAGATGAAGAAGAAAGAAAAGAAAAAGTTCAAAATATCATTCGTGAAGTGGGACTTTTGGCTGAACACTTGACACGTTACCCACATGAGTTTTCAGGTGGTCAACGTCAACGTATTGGGATTGCCCGTGCCCTGGTTATGCAACCTGACTTCGTTATTGCGGATGAGCCTATTTCAGCCTTGGACGTTTCTGTGCGTGCCCAAGTTTTGAACTTACTTAAGAAATTCCAGAAGGAATTGGGCTTGACTTATCTCTTTATCGCCCACGATTTGTCAGTGGTTCGTTTCATCTCTGATCGTATCGCGGTAATTTATAAGGGTGTCATTGTTGAAGTGGCTGAAACTGAAGAATTGTTTAACAATCCAGTTCATCCATACACGCAAGCACTTCTATCAGCTGTTCCTATTCCAGACCCAATCTTGGAACGTAAAAAAGTTTTGAAAGTCTATGATCCAGATCAACATGACTATGAAACTGATAAACCTTCTATGGTAGAAATTCGTCCAGGTCACTATGTTTGGGCAAACCAAGCAGAGTTGGAACGCTATAAAAAAGATTTGAAATAAGAAAGAGTTTTGTAATCTTGGTAGAACAGTTCTATTAAGATTATGAAACTTTTTTGTTTTTGCAAAAAAAACTAGTTTAAAGATAGACAACTATATACCCGAAAACATACTAATACTCAATGAAAATCAAAGAGCAAACTAGGAAGCTAGCCGCAGGTTGCTCAAAGCACAGCTTTGAGGTTGCAGATAAAGCTGACCTAGTTTGGATTTGAGTATAAGCCTAGTCTTCAATGACTCTTGGAGGAGAGACCAAAGAAGCTGTTATTCTTTGAAAGTGTATTGAATTTATACAGAATGGAATGGATAAAACTACTTTCAGATAAGCTTTTATGAATCTTCAAAATTAAAATCACTTTCTATTTAAAATATCAGTCTTGCATTGCCTTCCTTTATGTGCTAGAGTTATGGTAACGGTTACAAAATTAAGGAGGGTTTTATGAGAAATCCAGCACTAATAGAAGAAATGAAAACTTACAGAGGGCGAGATGAAGTTCCGCAAGACTTTGACGATTTTTGGGATGGGGAGATTGAGAAGGTTTCGGTCTTGCCAGATTACCAATTAGAGGAACGTGATTTTCGTATTCCAAATGTGAAGTGTTATGAGCTAACTTTTAAAGGTACACGTGATGGGCTCGTTTATGCGAGAGTGGTCTTACCAAAATCAGAAAAGAAAGTACCTGTCATTTTCCACTTCCATGGCTATATGGGACGTTGTTGGGATTGGACAGATATGTTGGCCTTTACAGTCGCTGGTTATGGTGTTGTATCTATGGATGTCCGTGGTCAGTCTGGTTACTCACAAGATGGCTTGCGCTCACCTCTCGGAAATACAGTTAAGGGCCAAATCATTCGTGGTGCAGTAGAAGGAAAAGAGCAACTCTTCTATAAGGATGTTTATCTTGATATTTATCAATTAGTTGAGATTGTAGCTAGTTTCCCACAAGTGGATGAAGGCCAATTAGCAAGCTATGGAGCTTCTCAAGGAGGAGCGCTGGCTCTGGTGGCTGCGGGGTTAAATCCACGGATTAAGCGAACCGTAGCTATTTATCCATTCTTGTCAGACTTTAGACGAGTGATAGAGATTGGAAATACTAGCGAAGCCTATGATGAGCTCTTTCGTTACTTTAAGTTCCATGATCCATTCCATGAGACTGAAGAGCAGATTATGGAAACACTTAGCTATATCGATGTAAAAAATCTTGCCCATCGTATTAAGGGGGAAGTTCGGATGATTACTGGACTTGATGACGATGTCTGCTATCCAATCACTCAGTTTGCTATTTACAACCGTTTGACTTGTGAAAAGAGTTATCGTATCATGCCTGAATATGCTCACGAAGCCATGAATGTTCATGTCAATGATCAAGTTTACAACTGGTTGTGTGGCAGTGAGATCCCCTTTACCTATGTAGGTCAATAAAGGATTAGGAAGAAGTACCCTGTGATTTTGAATGAATTACAGGGTTCTCTTCAATGTATTCAGATGGTAAGAAAGTAGTTTTAAATAGCTTGATTCTTCCAAATATTTTTGAAAGTAAAATCTATTATGGATTGATTTGACTAAAATTTGTAATATTTATTATATAATAGGTGTGATATCAATTATGGAAGGAGCAAAATCTGTTGTATTTCTTCATATAAATGGAAATTTATGTCATGCAACAGTAGTTCACAGTAAAAAGGATGGGGACTCCCATTGAACAGATCAGTTTCTTTTGCTACTTTAGCCTCGGTGGCTAAAAATTTTAAACAAAAAAGAAAGCGCTTAACTTTTTATAAAAATGGAAGGGAAAACATGAATCAGAGAAATTTTGATAGAAAACAGAGATACGGAATTCGGAAATTTGCAGTTGGAGCAGCTTCAGTAGTGATTGGAGCGGTTGTTTTTGGTGCTACTCCGGTCTTGGCCCAAGAAGCAACAACAAACAAAGAAGCAGAAACAGGAAGTCTAGCTAATCTAGATCAGAAACCTGCAGATCCAGTAACTACAGTAAGTAATAGTGGAACAGAAGTCAACCGTGAAGAGTTGCAAGCAAACCCAGGGGCTGAAAAACCAACAGGAACAGAAGCGGCAAGTGAAACTCCAGGAACAGATAGTGAAGACGAAGAAGAAGTTGGAAACATTCCTCGTGACTTTTATGCAAGAGAGTTAGAAAATGTCAATACTGTTATTGAGAAAGAGGATGTTGAAACGAATCGTGCAAACGGTCAAATAGTTGACATGAAAGAGGAGCTCGACAAGCTTAAAAAACTTCAAAATGCGACCATCCATATGGAGTTTAAGCCAGATGCGTCTGCTCCTAATTTATACAGTCTTTTCTCGGTTTCTAGTGATACCAAAGTAAATGAATACTTTACCATGGCCATCCTTAATAACACAGCTATCGTTGAAGGTCGTGATGCCAATGGAAATCATTTCTATGGAGATTATAAAGATGCTCCTCTGAAGATTAAGCCAGGTGAGTGGAACTCTGTAACCTTTACAGTGGAAAGACCAAATGCAGATCAACCCGATGGTAAGGTTCGCGTCTATGTAAATGGTGTCTTGTCGCGCACAAGTCCTAAGTCTGGTCGTTTCATCCAAGATATGCCAGATGTCAACCGTATGCAAATTGGTACATTGAAACGTACAGGCAAAAACTTCTGGGGTTCTAATCTTAAAGTCCGTAATCTAACGGTTTATGATCGTGCTCTTTCTCAAGAAGAAGTTAAAAAACGTAGCCAACTTTTTGAAAGAGGAGAGTTGGAGAAGAAACTTCCTGAAGGAGCAGAGGTTACTGATAAACTGGATGTTTTTGAAGGTGGTGAGAACCGCAAGCCAAATAAAGATGGTATCGCAAGCTACCGTATTCCAGCCCTGCTGAAAACTGATAAAGGAACCTTGATTGCTGGTGCAGATGAGAGACGCTTGCATCACTCTGACTGGGGCGATATCGGTATGGTTGTTCGTCGTAGTGATGATAAGGGCAAAACGTGGGGAGATAGAATTGTCATCTCAAATCCTCGTGATAATGAGAATGCAAGAAGAGCTCATGCGGGATCACCAGTTAACATCGACATGGCTTTAGTCCAAGATCCGAAAACTAAGCGAATCTTCTCTATTTTTGATATGTTCGTAGAAGGTGAAGCTGTCAGAGATTTACCAGGAAAAGCACCACAAGCCTATGAGCAAATTGGAGATAAGGTTTACCAAGTTTTGTACAAAAAAGGTGAAGCAGGACGTTATACAATCCGTGAAAATGGTGAAGTCTTTGACCCTGAAAATAGAAAGACAGAATACCGTGTTGTAGTTGATCCTAAGAAACCAGCCTATAGTGATAAGGGTGATTTGTATAAAGGTGAAGAACTGATTGGTAATGTCTACTTCGATTATAGCGACAAGAATATCTTTAGAGTTTCAAACACCAACTATCTCTGGATGTCTTATAGTGATGACGATGGAAAAACTTGGTCTGCACCAAAAGATATTACATACGGTATTCGTAAGGATTGGATGCATTTCTTAGGTACTGGACCTGGTACAGGTATTGCCTTACATTCAGGACCTCATAAAGGGCGTCTTGTTATCCCTGCCTACACTACAAATAACGTATCCTACCTAAGTGGTTCTCAGTCTTCACGCGTCATTTACTCAGATGACCATGGTGAAACTTGGCACGCTGGTGAAGCTGTCAATGATAACCGCCCAGTAGGTAACCAAACAATTCACTCTTCAACCATGAATAATCCAGGTGCTCAAAATACGGAGTCAACTGTTGTTCAGTTGAACAACGGAGACCTCAAACTCTTCATGCGTGGATTGTCAGGAGATTTGCAGGTTGCTACAAGTAAGGATGGCGGAGCAACTTGGGAAAAAGATGTGAAGCGCTATGCGGATGTCAAAGATGTCTACGTTCAAA
The DNA here is from genome assembly GCF_001811505.1 of Streptococcus sp. HMSC034E03. GTDB lineage: Bacteria > Bacillota > Bacilli > Lactobacillales > Streptococcaceae > Streptococcus. The sequence continues at coordinate 6,390 of NZ_KV804998.1, read as the reverse complement.
TGTCTGCTATTCACACTGTACAAAATGGTAAGGAATATATCGTTCTCAGCAACGCAGGTGGTCCAGGACGTTACAATGGTTTGGTACACTTGGCACAAGTGGAAGCTAACGGAGATTTGACTTGGCTCAAGCACAATCCTATTCAAAGCGGTAAATTTGCTTATAACTCCTTGCAAGATCTTGGAAATGGTGAATTTGGTTTGCTTTATGAGCATGCAACTGCCACTCAAAATGAATACACCTTGTCTTATAAGAAATTCAACTGGGATTTCTTAAGCAAGGATAGAATTTCTCCAACAAAAGCAACTGTGAAAAATGCTGTAGAGATGAGCAAAAATGTCATCGCTTTAGAATTTGATTCTGAAGTATTGGTGAATCAGCCACCAGTTCTTAAACTGGCAAATGGGAATTTTGCTACCTTCTTGACGCAGTATGATTCAAAAACCTTGTTATTTGCAGCTAGCAAGGAAGATATTGGTCAAGAAATTACAGAAATCATTGATGGTGCCATTGAGAGCATGCATAATTTGCCTGTAGGTCTTGAAGGTGCAGGAGTCCCTGGTGGGAAAAATGGCGCAAAAGCAGAAATCCATGAAGTTCCAGAATTTACAGGCGCAGTCAATGGTGAAGGTACAGTTCATGAGGATCTAGCCTTTGAAGGTGGCGTCAACGGTGAGGAAGCAGCCGTTCATGACGTGCCAGCCTTTGAAGGTGGTGTGAACGGCGAAGAAGCAGCTGTTCATGAAGTTCCAGAAATAGAGGTTGAAGAAAATCCACCAGGAACTATTAACGAAGTCCCAGAATTTGAAGGCGGTGTGAATGGTGCTGAAGCAGCAGTCAATGAAGTCTCAGACTTCGAGGGTGGTGTGAACAGCGAGGAAGCAGCCGTTCATGAAATTCCAGAATATATTCCAGTGGAAACTTCAAAAGGACAAGCGGCGGTTCATGAAATCTCAGCATTCGAAGGTGGTGTCAATGGCGAAGAAGGAGCTAAGGCAGAGAGTCCAGAGTTCGAAGGCGGTGTGAATGCAGT
>NZ_KV804998.1:4346-5257 GCF_001811505.1 Streptococcus sp. HMSC034E03 | reverse complement strand
TTCGAAGGCGGTGTGAATGCAGTAGAAGCAGCCAAGTCAGACACTTCAGACTTTGAAGGTGACGTCAATGGCGAAGAAGGTTCTAAGGCAGAGAGCCCAGAGTTCGAAGGTGGCGTCAATGCAGTAGAAGCCGCTAAGTCAGACACTTTAGACTTCGAAGGCGGCGTCAATGGCGAAGAAGGAGCTAAGTCAGAGAGCACAGAGTTCGAAGGCGGTGTGAATGCAGTGGAGTCCGCTAAGTTAGATTCTCCAGAATACACAGGTGGCGTCAATGGCGAGGAAGGAGCTAAGGCAGAAAGTCCAGAGTTCGAAGGCGGTGTGAATGCAGTAGAGGCCGCTAAGTCAGACACTTCAGCTTTTGAAGGTGGCGTCAGTGGTGAGGAAGGAGCTAAGGCAGAAAGTCCAGAGTTCGAAGGCGGTGTGAATGCAGTTGAAGCCTCTAAGTCAGACGCATCAGACTTTGAAGGTGGCGTCAATGGTGAGGAAGGAGCTAAGGCAGAAAGTCCAGAGTTCGAAGGCGGTGTGAATGCAGTAGAAGCCGCTAAGTCAGACACTTCAACCTTTGAAGGTGGCGTCAATAGTGAGGGAGCAACTACATCAGAAACCCCAGAGTTCGAAGGCGGTGTGAATGCAGTAGAAGCAGCGGTTCATGAAGTTCCAGCCTATGAAGGCGGCGCTAATGCGGTCGAAGCAGCAAGCTCAGAACTTCCAGCCTATGAAGGCGGCGCTAATGCGGTCGAAGCAGCAAGCTCAGAACTTCCAGCTTATGAAGGTGGCGTTAATGCAGTAGAAGCAGCAAGCTCAGAACTTCCAGCTTATGAAGGTGGCATTAATGCAGTAGAAGCAGCAAGTTCAGAACTTCCAGCCTATGAAGGCGGTGCTAATGCGGTCGAAGCAGCAAGCTCAGAACT
>NZ_KV804998.1:0-4246 GCF_001811505.1 Streptococcus sp. HMSC034E03 | reverse complement strand
CTTCCAGCTTATGAAGGTGGCGTTAATGCAGTGGAAACTGCTAAGTTAGAAGTTCCAGAGTATGCAGGTAGCGTCAATGGAGTGGAGTCCGCTAAGTTAGAAGTTCCAGAATACACAGGTGGCGTCAATGGAGTAGAGTCCGCTAAGTTAGAAGTTCCAGAGTACGTAGGCAGCGTTAATGGAGTAGAATCTGCTAAGTTAGAAGTTCCAGAGTACACAGGTGGTGTCAATGGAGTAGAGTCCGCTCAGTTAGAGGTGCCAGAATATACAGGCGGTGTCAATGGTTTAGAATCTGCGAGTACAGAAGTTCTATCGTATGAAGGTGGTGCAAACAGTGCTGAAGCTGCTGTCCATGAGGTCTCAGAATATAAGGGAGAACAGTCAATTGTGGTTCAGGCCATGGCAGAAGATAAAACTTATCAAGCCCCTGCTGCTCGTCAGCAACTTCTTCCTGAAACAGGAAGTGAAGCTGTTGCTCCTCTTGCCTCTCTAGGACTTGTAGGAATGCTCCTAGGTATGTTTGCTATGGGCAAGAAAAAAGAAGATCAATGAAATAGTTAAAATCAACGAAATTCATAGAGAAATTTGATCTTATCTTAGAAAGGGTCGTGACTAAAACTAGTTACGGCCTTTTTGATCTAGATAAATCAGGAGTCAAATAGTTAATACTCTTCGAAAATCAAATTCAAACCACGTCAGCTTCGCCTTACCGTACTCAAGTACAACCTGCGGCTCTCTTCCTAGTTTGCTCTTTGATTTTCATTGAGTATAAGTTTGAGATAAAGTTCATTAAAAAACGATTCAACCGAATGAAGCAATTTTATGTTAGAAAAATCCAAAGCATCCGAAAGTAGTTTCAAATGTCTGAATTTATGTTTCAAAAACTGAAAGTATAATCTGTTCTATCTCAATCTCTCTTAAAAGGGGAGGATTTATTATATAATGTGAATAAGATAAAATTTGAAAGGAGTAGGAGACTCTAGTTAACGATGGGGCGTTAAGTGAGAGAAAATTTGAAAGAGCGAGTGTAACCATTCGTGAAAAAGTAATTTTTGTCATTTAGTCAGATGACTAAAAATTTTAAGCAAAAAAGAAAGCGCTTTATTTTCGAGGTGAAAGGACAAGAAATGAAACATAGTCATTTTGAAAAAAAACAACGATATGGAATTCGTAAATTTGCAGTTGGAACAGCTTCGGTTGTGATTGGAGCAGTTGTTTTCGGTGCGTCACCAGTATTAGCTCAAGAATCAACAGCTACCAGTAATGAGATCACTGAGCTTGGAGTAGACAAGGGTCAAACTGAAAAAGTAGCAGATACTGAAAAGAATGTTACTGAGTCTAATGGAGTAGATACAGTCACACATACATCTACAGAAGCACATACTGGAACAGAGACAACTGCAACAGCAGGAACAGAGACAACTGCAACAGCAGAAACAGCAGAAGCAACTAGAGAAACCGAACAAGATCCAGCTTCGCTTCCACGTGATTACTATGCTAGAGAGTTGGAAAATGTCAATACTGTTCTTGAAAAGGAAGATGTAGAGACTAATGCTGCAAATAGCAATAGAATTGATTTGACAGAGCAATTGGACAAACTGAAACAGCTTCAAAATGCGACCATTCATATGGAGTTCAAACCAGATGCTTCTGCACCAGCATTTTATAACCTTTTCTCAGTATCAAGTGATAAGGTAAGAAATGAATACTTTACAATGGCTGTGTATAACAACGTTGCCTTGATTGAGGGCCGCGATCAAAATGGCGACCAATTTTATGATAGATACACAGACGCACCATTAACAGTCAAACCAGGTCAGTGGAACTCAGTAACCTTTACAGTTGAAAGACCAAGTGCTGATTCTCCAGATGGACAAGTTCGTCTCTATGTAAATGGAGTCTTGTCACGAACAAGTAAGAAATCAGGACGCTTTATCAAAGATATGCCTGATGTAAATCATATGCAAATTGGTACCACAAATCGTGCAGGAAGTATGGTTTGGGGGGCAGGATTACAAGTTCGTAATCTAACTGTTTACGATCGTGCCTTGAGTCCAGAAGAAGTTCAAAATCGTAGCTACCTCTTTGAAAGATCCGAATTAGAGAAAAAGCTTCCAGAAGGAGCTGAGATAACAGATAAAAAGGATGTCTTTGAAGCTGGTAAAAATGGGCAGTCAAATCCAGATGGTATTAATAGCTATCGTATTCCAGCTCTCCTTAAGACTGACAAGGGAACTTTGATTGCTGGTGCTGACGAACGCCGCTTACACTACTCTGACTGGGGTGATATCGGTATGGTCGTTAAACGAAGTGAAGACAAGGGCCAAACATGGGGCGATCGTATCACGCTTACCAATCTACGTGACAATCCAAAAGCCAAGGATCCAAACATTGGTTCACCAGTAAACATCGATATGGTTCTGGTCCAAGATACGGAAACTAAACGAATCTTCTCAGTTTACGATATGTTCCCAGAAGGGAAAGGTATCTTTGGGATGTCAGCTGAAAAAGAGGAAGCTTATAAAGAAATTGATGGGAAAACCTACCAAATTCTCTATCGTGAAGGAGAAAATGGGGCCTATACTATTCGTGAAAATGGTGTAGTCTACACACCAGATGGTCAGGCAACGGATTACCGTGTTGTTGTAAATCCTGTCAAGCCGGCTTATAGCGATAAAGGTGATCTTTATCAGGGTGAGCAGTTACTAGGAAATATCTACTTTACAAGTAATAAAACTTCTCCATTTAGAATTGCTAAAGACAGCTACCTATGGATGTCTTACAGTGATGATGATGGTAAAACTTGGTCTGCACCACAAGATATTACTCCAATGGTCAAAGCTGATTGGATGAAATTCTTAGGTGTGGGACCTGGAGTGGGCATTACCCTCCAGAATGGACCTCATAAAGGTCGGATCGTCGTTCCTGTTTATACGACAAACAGAACAAACCACCTAAACGGATCTCAATCGTCTCGCATCATCTACTCAGATGACCATGGTAAGACTTGGCATATGGGTGGCGGTGTCAATGACAAGCGTACGCTTCATGATGGCACAGTAGTTGATTCAAGCAACATGAACAATTACTACGCTCAAAATACGGAGGCTTCAGTTGTTCAGCTGAACAATGGTCAGTTGAAACTCTTTATGCGTGGTTTGACTGGTGATTTGCAGGTTGCGACAAGTAATGATGGTGGTATTACATGGGACAACTATGTAGCACGCTATGATGTACCTGATGTTTATGTTCAAATGGCGGCGACTCATACGGTTCAAGATGGTAAAGAGTACATCCTTCTAGCAAATGCCAATGGCCCAGGTCGTAAGAATGGCCATATTCGAGTGGCTCGCGTAGAAGAAGATGGCGAGTTGACTTGGTTGCATCATCATTTGATTCAAGAAGGAGAGTATGCCTATAACTCACTTCAACAGATCGGACCAAAAGAATTTGGTCTCTTGTACGAGCATCATGAAGCTGGTGGCAATCCTTATACTCTATCCTTCAAGAAATTCAACTGGGATTTCTTAACGAAGGAAAGAATTTCTCCTAAAGAAGCCAAAGTTAAAAATGTTATTGAAAAATGGCCAGGAATTCTTGCAGTAGAATTTGATTCAGAAGTTTTAGTTAACAAAATCCCAACACTTCAGTTGGCAAATGGTAAAAAAATAAACTTTATGACCCAGTACGATACTAAGACTCTTCTATTCACAATAGATAAGTCAGATCTAGGTCAAGAGATAACTGGCCTTGCTTCTGGAGCGATCGAGAGTATGCACAACCTTCCAGTGAGTCTTGAAGGAGCAGGTATTCCTGGAGCAGTAAATGGAAGCGAAGCGGCAGTTCATGAATTTCCAGAATTTACAGGTGGAGTCAACGGTGAGGAAGCAGCGGTTCATGAACAACCAGAATTTAGTGGTGGTGTCAACATAGACAGTCTTGTCACCCCTGAGAATCCAGCCTTTGAAGGATCTGTCAACGGTGCAGAAGCAGCCGTACATGAAGTACCAGAATTCAATAGCGGTGTCAATGGCGAGGAAGCAGCCGTAGCCAATGATCCAGAATTTGTAGGTGGAGTTAATGGTGTAGAAGCAGCGGTTCATGAACAACCAGAATTTACAGGTGGTGTGAACGCAGTAGAAGCAGCAAGAGCAGAATCTCCAGAATTTGTAGGCGGTGTCAATGGTGCAGAAGTAGCTGTCCATGAAGTGCCTGAGTTCACCGGAGGAGTAAATGGCGAAGCCAC
>NZ_KV804997.1:187682-188337 GCF_001811505.1 Streptococcus sp. HMSC034E03 | reverse complement strand
GGAGCAATTGGAACAGCAGGCGACGAGCCAGCCCCAGTAGTAGAAGTTCCAGAGTACACAGGAGTTATTGGTACAGCAGGTGAAGAAGCAGCTCCAGTAGTAGAAGTCCCAGAATTCAAGGGTGGGGTTAATGCTGTTGAAGCAGCTGTTCATGAAGTTCCAGAGTACATTGAAGAAAATGAAGCAGCTGATAAAATCCAACCACCAGTAGTAGAAGTCCCAGAATTTACAGGTGGAGTAAATGGTGTCGAAGCAGCTGTTCATGAAGTTCCAGAGTACACTGAAGCTATTGGCACAGCAGGTGACGAAGCAGCTCCAGTAGTAGAAGTCCCAGAATTCAAGGGTGGCGTTAACGCAGTCGAAGCAGCTGTTCATGAAGTTCCGGAATACACAGGAGCAATTGGCGCAGCAGGTGAAGCAACTATTCATGAAGTCCCAGAATTTACTGGTGGAGTGAATGGTGTCGAAGCAGCTGTTCATGAAGTAAGCCCAGAATACACAGGCAGTGTCAATGGAGCAGAAGCCGCTATTCATGAAGTTCCAGAGTTTACTGGTGGTGTGAATGGTGTCGAAGCAGCTGTTCAGGAAGTAAGCCCAGAATTCACAGGTGGTGTCAATGGAGCAGAAGGAGCAATCCATGAGGTTCCAGAATACA
>NZ_KV804997.1:173505-187582 GCF_001811505.1 Streptococcus sp. HMSC034E03 | reverse complement strand
AATACAAAGATGAGCAGTCTCTTGTAGCTCTTACTATGTCACAAGATAAGACTTACCAAGCACCTGCAAGTCATCAATACAAACTCCCAGAGACAGGCACTAAAGAAAATGCTGGCCTTGCAGCCGTAGGTCTTGTAGGAGCATTACTTGGTCTCTTTGCAATGGGAAAGAAAAAAGAAGACGAATAAGGTGATGTAAAATCATCCAAGTCATAGAGAGTGGGACAGAAATCGGTAATTCGTTAGAATTCGATTTCGTCGTCCCACCTCCGCACAGTTGAGTAGGGCTGTAAAAGCTGATGAAATCAGCGTAGTAGAGCCCACTCAACCACTGCGTCTTGATCGACAATCCAAAGACAATTGAGAGGCTAGGACTTTTGTCCCAGCCTCGATTATAAAAAGCGGACAAAACTAGTTTTCTGATGAACAGAATCTGGTCTTGTTCGCTTTTTTGGCTCATGAATCAATTGCAAAAGAAGATAAGAGATGATTTTCTACAAAAAGCAAACAGCAAACTAGAGGAATTGCCTTAGAAACAAGGTAAGTAAGCCAATAAGACTTGTTTTCAGCGATTTTAAGGAGTCTTAAAATCACTCTAATGTATACAGGGATAAGCTTTCTTTCTCTCCTCAAAAGAGTTATAATAAAGATGAAAATAGGAGAAGAGGAGGAGATAGGATGGCTTATATTGAAATGAAAAATAGCTATAAGAGGTATCATACTGGTGATACAGAAATTGTAGCAAATCGCGATGTCAACTTCGAGATTGAAAAGGGAGAACTGGTCATTATCCTTGGTTCATCTGGAGCAGGAAAGTCAACAGTTTTGAATATTCTAGGTGGGATGGATACAAATGATGAAGGGCAAGTTTGGGTTGATGGGACTAACATTTCTAACTATACATCTCATCAGAGAACAAACTATCGGAGAGATGATGTTGGCTTTGTCTTTCAATTTTACAACCTGGTTTCTAACTTGACTGCTAAGGAAAATGTCGAGCTGGCATCAGAAATAGTCTCAGATGCCTTGGATCCAGAACAGGTTCTCAAGGATGTAGGATTAGGACACCGTCTTAATAATTTTCCAGCCCAGCTATCAGGTGGTGAGCAACAACGGGTCTCCATTGCCCGAGCAGTGGCTAAAAATCCTAAAATTCTCCTTTGTGATGAACCAACGGGAGCTTTGGACTACCAGACTGGTAAGCAGGTTCTAAAGATTCTTCAAGATATGTCACGCAAAAAAGGAACCACCGTTATCATCGTGACCCATAACGCTTCTCTAGCTCCTATAGCTGATCGGGTGATTCAGATGCATGATGCTGGTGTCAAGAGTGTTGTCCTCAATCCTCAACCACAGGATATTGATGATTTGGAGTACTGATATGAAAAGAAGGACATATTGGAAAGACCTGTTCCAATCTTTCACAGGTTCAAAGGGACGGTTTTTATCCATCCTAACTCTGATGATGTTGGGTTCTTTGGCCTTGATCGGTCTTAAGGTTGCTAGTCCCAATATGGAGCGAACAGCTTGGGATTATATACAAAAATCCAATCTGGCAGATATAACCGTCATAGCAGATTATGGTCTAGATCAGGCAGATCAGGAAGAATTGCAAACTCTATCAGGAGCAGAGGTTGAATTTGGTTATATGACAGATTTGACTCTAGCAAACAGTGAAAATGCCATACGGATATTTTCTAAGACAGACAAGATTTTGAAATTTGAGGTGACCCAAGGTCGCTTACCTGAAAAAGAAGATGAACTAGCTTTGGCAGACTTTTGGAAAGATCGCTATCAGATTGGTCAAGTCATTTATTTGAGTCAAAAAAAGGGCAGTAATTCTCAATTAAAGCGGGATAGTTATACCATTACAGGCTTTATCCACTCACCAGATATTTTTTCAAAATCAGATATGGGGAGTTCAGTCAGTGGTAATGGAAATCTAGCAGCTTACGCTGTCGTAACTGAAGAAAATTTTAAGAGCTCTGTATACACGATTGCCCGCTTGCGTTTTGCTAGTCTAACAGATGTCAATCCTTTCTCTAGTGATTACGAAAAAAAGCTAGAGGAAGAAGAGGAGACTTTAAAGGAACTAGTTGCTGATAATGGACAAGCGCGGCTAGAGAAAATGAAGAAGGATGCCCAAGAGTCCCTTGATGAGGGCAAGAAACAACTAGACGAGGCAGAGACCAACTTGACAGCTGGCAAGAAACGCCTACAAGAAATCGAAACGCGTCTACAAGCTCAAGAAAATCAAGTGAGCCAACTACCAGAACCACAAAAAAGTCAAGCATCTAGTCAGTTAGAAGAAGCAAAAAAGCAACTGAAGCAGGAACAGGAAAAGCTGAGCCAAGCCGAAACAGATCTTACTAACGAAAAGGCTAAATGGCAGACCAGTCAGGATGAAGTCAATGCTCTGACAGAGCCAAGCTATCATGTCTACAATCGAAAGAGTTCTCCAACTGGTCAAGGTTATCTCATGTATAGTAACTCGGCCATGAGTATTCGTGCCGTAGGGAATATTTTTCCAGTTGTTCTCTATGCCGTAGCAGCCATGGTTACCTTTACCACCATGACACGATTTGTAGACGAGGAAAGGACCAATGCTGGTATCTTTAAGGCTTTAGGCTACCATAGTAAGGATATCATTGCTAAGTTTGTGATTTACGGTCTAGTTGCTGGTACTCTTGGCACCCTTTTGGGAATTCTGATTGGTCATTATGTCTTAGCACCCACAATCTCGCATATCATCACTGAACGAATGATCGTTGGTGAGAGTCAGCAGTATTTCTATTGGACCTATAGTTGCTTAGCTCTGGGTCTAAGCTTAGTAGCTAGCGTTTTACCTGCCTACCTTGTATCTCGCAGAGAGTTGCATGAAGAAGCAGCGCAATTATTACTACCCAAGCCACCAGTCAAGGGCTCAAAGATTCTCTTGGAGCGCATCACCTTTATCTGGTCTCATTTGAGCTTTACCCAAAAAGTTACAGCTCGCAACATTTTCCGTTACAAACAACGCATGCTGATGACTATTTTTGGGGTCGCAGGTTCAGTAGCCCTCCTCTTTGCAGGGCTTGGTATCCAATCTTCTGTGGTAGGAGTTGCTGACAGGCAGTTTAAGGATTTGCAACAATACCAGATGGTTCTCTCTGTCAATTCTCGAGCTTCAGATTCTGATAAGGCAAAGCTAGAAGAAAAATTGCAGAGTGATGAAGTTGAAAACTATCGTTTAATTTCTTCCAAACAGATTGAAGAAAAGTATGCTGGCAAGGCAGGTGTTCAAACCGTGACCATGATGGTAACGGATCAAGATGACCTGGCTCCCTTTGTCCTCCTAGAAAAAAATGGGGAAAAACTGGGCTTATCTAATGGAGTTGTCTTGACAGAAAAATTGGCCCAGTTGGCAGGAGTTTCTGTTGGTGACAATTTTACAATAGATGGGAAAACCTTTAAAGTAGGTGCTATTACCGAGCACTATGTGGGCCATTTTGTCTATATGAATCAGGCAACCTATGAGGAGATATACGGTCAAGCACCCAAGAAGAATACCTATTTGGTCCAACTCAAGGATAAAAGTGAAGTCAATACCGAAAGAGTCGCAGGAGAATTTATGGACCAGGCGGCTGTCAGTGGCCTCGTTCAAAATGCTTCCACCATTCAGCTCTTTGAAAGTTTTGCCAATTCTCTGAATCATACCATGGCGATTTTGGTGCTGGTATCGGTGCTACTAGCTATTGTGATTCTCTATAATTTGACCAATATCAATGTTGCTGAACGGATTCGGGAACTCTCAACCATCAAGGTTCTTGGTTTTCATAACAAAGAAGTGACCCTTTACATCTATCGGGAGACCATCATATTGTCACTAATTGGAATGATTGTAGGATTGGTATCAGGCTTTTATCTCCATCAATTTCTCATTCAGATGATTGCACCTGGAACCTTCCGTTTTCAACCCAAGGTCGGCTGGGAAGTGTATCTCATCCCAATTCTAGCTGTTTGTGTCATCTTGACTATCCTAGGCTTTTTTGTCAATCATTATCTCCGAAAGGTAGATATGCTTGAAGCCCTCAAGTCTGTAGAATAGTTGGTCGAGGACAAAAACAAATAAGAAAGCCCTTTGTGGCTTTTTTATTTCCATAAAAATGGTAAAATAGTAAGAGTAGAAATGGAGTTCGAGACATGAAAGTAATAGATCAATTTAAAAATAAGAAAGTCCTTGTTTTAGGTTTGGCCAAGTCTGGTGAATCTGCAGCTCGTTTGTTGGACAAGCTAGGTGCCATTGTGACAGTAAATGATGGGAAACCTTTCGAGGACAATCCAGCTGCCCAAAGTTTGCTGGAAGAAGGGATTAAGGTCATCACAGGCGGTCATCCTTTGGAACTCTTGGATGAAGAGTTTGCTCTGATGGTGAAAAATCCAGGTATCCCCTACAGCAATCCCATGATTGAAAAGGCTTTGGCAAAGGGAATTCCTGTCTTGACTGAGGTGGAATTGGCTTATTTGATTTCTGAAGCACCGATTGTTGGTATTACTGGTTCGAACGGTAAAACAACCACAACGACTATGATTGGGGACGTTTTGACTGCTGCTGGGCAACATGGTCTTTTATCAGGAAATATCGGCTATCCTGCCAGTCAGGTTGCTCAAACTGCGTCAGACAAGGACACGCTTGTTATGGAACTTTCTTCTTTCCAACTGATGGGTGTTCAAGAATTCCATCCTGAGATTGCGGTTATTACCAACCTCATGCCAACCCATATCGATTATCATGGTTCTTTTGAGGAATATGTGGCAGCCAAGTGGAATATCCAAAACAAGATGACAGCAGCTGATTTCCTTGTCTTGAACTTTAACCAAGACTTGGCAAAAGAATTGGCTAGCAAAACACAAGCTACAGTTGTACCATTCTCAACACAGGAAAAAGTTGATGGAGCTTATTTGGAAGATGGTCAGCTTTACTTCCGTGGGGAAGTCGTCATGGCAGCGAATGAAATCGGAGTTCCAGGTAGCCACAATGTAGAAAATGCCCTTGCGACTATTGCAGTAGCCAAGCTTCGTGGTGTGGATAGCCAAACCATCAAAGAAACTCTTTCAGCCTTTGGAGGTGTCAAACATCGTCTCCAATTTGTGGATGAAATTAAGGGTGTCAAATTCTATAATGATAGCAAGTCAACCAATATCCTAGCTACTCAAAAAGCCTTGTCAGGATTTGACAACAGCAAGGTCATTTTGATTGCAGGTGGTTTGGACCGTGGTAATGAGTTTGACGAATTGGTTCCAGATATTACTGGACTCAAGAAGATGGTCATTCTTGGTCAGTCTGCAGAACGTGTCAAACGGGCAGCAGATAAGGCTGGTGTGGCTTATGTGGATGCGACTGATATTGCAGATGCAACCCGCAAAGCCTATGAACTTGCGACTCAAGGAGACGTGGTTCTTCTTAGTCCTGCCAATGCCAGCTGGGATATGTATGCTAACTTTGAAGTACGTGGCGACCTCTTTATCGACACAGTAGCGGAGTTAAAAGAATAATATGAAAAAAATTGTCTTTACAGGTGGGGGGACGGTTGGACACGTGACCCTCAACCTTTTGTTGATGCCCAAGTTCATCGAAGATGGCTGGGAAGTCCACTATATTGGGGATAAACGTGGTATCGAACACCAAGAAATCCTCAAGTCAGGTCTAGATATCACCTTCCACTCTATTGCGACTGGAAAATTGCGTCGTTATTTCTCTTGGCAAAATATGCTGGACGTCTTTAAAGTTGGTTGGGGAATTGTCCAATCGCTCTTTATCATGTTGCGACTTCGTCCACAGGCCCTTTTTTCAAAGGGGGGCTTTGTCTCTGTACCGCCTGTTATTGCAGCGCGAGTATGCAGAGTACCAGTCTTTATCCATGAGTCTGACCTCTCTATGGGTTTGGCTAATAAAATTGCCTATAAGTTTGCGACCAAGATGTACTCTACTTTTGAACAAGCGTCTAGCCTTACTAAGGTAGAGCATGTAGGAGCCGTGACCAAGGTTTCAGGACCAACTATGGAAGAGCCGGAAGAAATGGTGGATATCCGAACATATTTTGATAGCAAACTACCAACGCTCCTCTTTGTTGGGGGCTCTGCTGGTGCGCGTGTCTTTAATCAATTAGTCACAGATCACAAGGAAGAGTTAACTAGCCGCTACAATATCATCAATCTAACCGGTGATGCTAGTTTAAATGAACTAAGTAATAATCTTTATCGTGTTGATTATGCGACGGAACTCTATCAACCGCTTATGAATCTGGCTGATGTGGTCATTACTCGTGGTGGTGCCAATACCATTTTTGAGCTCCTTGCCATGGCTAAATTGCATGTCATTGTCCCTCTAGGGCGTGAAGCTAGCCGTGGAGACCAGATTGAAAATGCAGCTTACTTCGTGAAAAAAGGCTATGCTGAGGAGTTGCAAGAAGGCGACTTGACCTTGTCAGCTTTAGAAGAAAAAGTAAGCAAGCTTTTGACCCACAAAGAAGACTACCAGAACACGATGAAAAATTCTCATGAATTAAAATCTGTGGCGGATTTTTATACGCTACTAAAAAAAGATCTATCATAAGGAAAATCGATGTCAAAGGATAAGAAACAAGAGCCAACTCAAGGCAAGGAATTGTCAGAGTGGCAAAAACGAAATCAAGAATATCTTCAAAAAAAAGCTGAAGAAGAGGCCCAACTAGCCAAAGAAAAGGCCCAAGCAGATACCAATAAAAAAGAAGTTGCAAAAGCTCCGGAAGAAGAAACCACTTTATCAGAGTGGCAGAAGCAGAACCGTGAATATCTGCGCAAAAAGGCTGAGGAAGAGACCGAGGAAGAACAAGAGTCAGACTTATCTGAGGACACTGAGGAGGAAGATGATTCAGATTCTAATCCTGAAGAGCAGAAGGAGAGTGCAGAAGACCAGTCCTCGCTTGAAAATGAGGAGGAAACTGCTGAGACAGAACAAGTAGAAGAAGAGGACGAAAAATCTGAAGAAACAAAAGTAGAAGAAAAGAGAACTAAGTCTAAGGAAAAGATTGTTAAGCCTTCTATTCCAAGTGTTCATATCTGGCGTGCTGTTACGATTCTAATCCCAAGTTTGCTTGTCTTGTTCTTTTCCATCTATCTTTTGACGCCATACTCAACTTTGAAAAACATAGAGGTTACTGGTACGGTAGAGACCAATGCAGACCAAATCAAAGAGGCTTCAGGGATTCGTGATAGTGACTATACCTTTGGTCTGCTCCTCAATAAAGACAAACATGCTGAGATGATTAAGTCCAATCACTGGATTGAATCTGCTAGCATTCACTATCAATTCCCGACCAATTTCACCATCCAGGTCAAGGAATACGGGATTATAGCCTATTATGTTTCTGGAGAGGACCATTATCCGATTCTTTCTAGTGGGACGGTGGAAACTAGTCCAGTTAGTCTAGTCAGTCTTCCGGAAACCTATATGTCTGTACTCTTTAACGATGAGCAGCAAGTTAAAACCTTGATTGAACAATTAGCTGAAGTCAGCCCAGAGATTAAGCAAGCTATCAAGACGATTGAATTGGCTCCAACTAGTGTAACTAATGATCTTCTCAAGATTACCATGAATGATACGGATGAAGTTTTGGTTCCTCTATCAGAACTAGGTAAAAAATTGCCTTACTATAGTAAGATTAAACCTCAATTAACAGTACCAAGTGGTATTGATATGGAAGTTGGGATCTATAGTTATAGCTTGGCGGACAAGGCACTTGAGGACGAAAGAATCAAGGCCAAAGAAGAGGAGAAGAAAAAGCTGGAAGAAGAAAAGAAAAAACAAGAGGAACAGGGTAATCAAAACCAAACAACTCAACAATCACAGAGTCGCTAAACTTGAGAACATTCTATCTGCTTGATTGTGAGTCTTGGCTTTAAAGTTCTTCGGATACTAGTTTTTACTTGACAAGTCCCGCTTTAAATAATAGAATAGTAAAAAACCTTTAAAGCAGTCCAGAGAGGCAGCTAAGGTTAGACGGTGAAAGGGTGGATTCTACCCATTTTTCGTGGAACCTTGCTGTTGGCAGGTTCCTTTTTTGTAGTCTTTTTGACGGAAGCTGGGCTGATAAGAAAGATAAGAGGAGAAACGCATGCGTGAAAGTCGCCCAGTCATAGCTCTGGATTTTCCAAGTTTTGAAGAAGCCAAGGAGTTCTTAGCCCTATTTCCAGCAGAGGAAAAGCTCTATGTCAAAGTAGGAATGGAAATCTACTATGCTGTAGGGCCTGAAGTTGTCCGCTATTTGAAGTCATTAGGACATAGTGTCTTTTTGGATCTCAAACTGCATGATATTCCCAATACAGTCAAATCAACCATGAAAATTTTATCGAACCTGGGAGTTGACATGACCAATGTGCAGGCAGCAGGTGGGGTTGAGATGATGCAGGCAGCGCGTGAAGGATTGGGAGACAAGGGGATTCTCATAGCGGTGACCCAATTAACCTCAACCTCGGAAGAACAAATGCAGGAGTGTCAAAATATCCAAACTAGCCTCCAAGAGTCGGTTATCCACTATGCCCAGAAAACAGCTGAAGCTGGTCTAGATGGAGTCGTTTGCTCGGCTCAAGAAGCCAAGCTCATCAAACAAGCAACTCATGAAGACTTTATCTGTCTGACACCAGGGATTCGCCCAAGAGGGACAGAAGCAGGAGATCAAAAACGGGTAGTAACCCCAGGACAAGCTTACCAGATTGGCAGTGACTACATCGTAGTTGGCCGTCCGATTACGCAAGCAGCTGATCCAGTCGCAGCCTACCATGCCATCAAAGAAGAATGGACACAAGATTGGGTTTAAAAAGAAGATTCATTTAACACTATAAATAAAAAGGAGCACACCATGACACTTGCTAAAGACATTGCTAGCCATCTATTGAAAATTCAAGCCGTTTACCTCAAGCCAGAAGAACCTTTTACTTGGGCATCAGGCATTAAGTCACCGATTTATACGGACAACCGTGTAACGCTTGCTTACCCAGAAACGCGTAGCTTGATTGAAAATGGTTTTGTGGAAGCCATCAAGGCAGAATTCCCAGAAGTAGAAGTGATTGCAGGAACAGCGACTGCGGGCATTCCGCATGGTGCCATCATCGCTGACAAGATGAACTTGCCATTTGCCTATATCCGTAGCAAACCAAAAGATCACGGTGCTGGAAATCAAATCGAAGGCCATGTAGCCCAAGGACAAAAAATGGTCGTTGTTGAAGATTTGATTTCAACGGGTGGTTCAGTTCTCGAAGCTGTAGCAGCTGCTAAACGTGAAGGGGCTGATGTCCTTGGTGTTGTGGCTATCTTCAGCTATCAATTGCCAAAAGCAGACAAGAACTTTGTAGATGCTGGTGTCAAACTAGTAACACTTTCAAACTACAGCGAGCTCATTCACCTAGCCCAAGAAGAAGGTTATATCACACCAGAAGGACTTGACCTCCTCAAACGATTTAAAGAAGACCAAGAAAATTGGCAAAATGCTTAAAAAATAGAAAATCAGGTAGTCGCTAGGATTACCTGATTTCTTTTTGTGATTTCATTGGATGTTATACTCAATGAAAATCAAAGAGCAAACTAGGAAGCTAACCGCAGGCTGCTCAAAGTACAGCTTTGAGGTTGCAGATAAAGCTGACGTGGTTTGAATTTGATTTTCGAAGAGTATTAGTCAACTTTTCCACCTTCAACAACCAGGTCATCTGCTTTAGCAGCGTCACCGTAAGTTGGGTGGAGTGTTTTTTCATAGGCTTTGTGGAAGAAGTTTTCCTTACCTAATTTTTCGATTTCTTGGTTGATGTAGTCAAGAAGTTCTTGGTTACCCTTTTGAACTGCTGGTGCAATGGTATCTGGGTTACCTAGAGAAGTAATTCCTACTTCAAATCCTTTATTTTCAAGCGCCCAAGCTAGGACTTCAGTATTGTCAGTAGAAAAGGCATCTCCACGTCCGTCAAGAAGAGCTTGATAGGCATCGCTATATTGGTCATATTTTTGAAGTTTTACTTCTGGGTGATTTTTCTCAAAGTAAGTTTCAGCAGTCGTTCCTTTTGTAACAATCAAGGTTTTGCCTTCAAGTTGCTTAACATCTGTAATTAGACCAGTCTTAGGTGACACAACACCGAGAGAAACTTTCATGTAAGGAAGGGCAAAGTCAACTTGTTTCTTACGTTCGTCAGTCACTGTAAAGTTGGCAAGGGTGATATCAACCTTGTTAGAAATCAAGTATTCAGCACGGTTGGCAGCATCGACAGAAACGTATTTAACCTTGACACCAAGATCTTGTGCTAATTGATTCCCTAGTTCGATATCATAACCTTGGTAAGAACCGTCATTATCAACATAACCAAATGGTTTTTTGTCTCCAAATACCGCGATTCGAAGTTCACCACTTTTCTTAATTTCATCAATAGTACGAGCTTTGGCAGTCGCCTTAGCAGATGAAGCATCAGAGCTTCCGCCTGAACTACAAGCTGTGACGAAGATAAGCGCAAATGCTAGAGCAAAAACAGTTAGAATTGGTTTAAGTAGTTTCATAATAATCTCCTTTATTGATTATAGATATGAGCCAAACTGGCTAAAGTCAAAGACGTTTAAAAATTCTTGTGCTCGTTTGGTTTGTGGATTTGTGAAGAATTCTTGAGCAGTTCCTTCTTCAGCAATTTTTCCTTGGTCTAGAAAGATAATGCGGTCCGCAATGGCTTGGGCAAACTGCATTTCATGGGTTACCAAAATCATGGTACGACCTTCTTGGGCCAAGTCATTGATGAGTTCTAGAACCTCACGCACCATTTCTGGATCCAGTGAAGCAGTTACTTCGTCAAAGAGGATAATTTCTGGATGCATGAGCAGGGCACGGACGATCGCAACCCGTTGCTTTTGTCCACCAGATAATTGACGAGCGAAGCTATGTTTTTTGTCTAGAAGTCCAACTCGTTCCAGTAGTTGTAGAGCTTCTTCAGTAACCTCTTTTTTGTCTCTCCCTTGAGCCTTGATAGGGCCTAGGATGAGGTTTTGAAGGACATCCAAGTGAGGAAAGAGTTCATAACTTTGAAAGACCATACCAATCTTTTGGCGAACCAGGTGAAAATCTTTTTTATTTTCAACGATGGACTGGCCATCCAGCAGGATATCTCCTCCTTGAATACTTTCTAAACCATTGAGACAGCGAAGAAGGGTACTTTTCCCACAGCCAGATGGTCCTAGGATGACGACCACTTCCCCCTTTTTAATATCTAAAGAAAGTCCTTGGAGGATAGGATTGTCTCCGAAGGATTTTTTTAGTTCCTTGATTTCTAAAATAGTTTCAGACATTTAGTTCCTCCAATGTTTTTCTAGATGAGTAGATAGTTTGGAAATAGGGAAGCAAACTGCGAAATATAAGACTAGGATGGTTCCGTAAATCCAAAAGGAAGCGGTTGGGATGGTTAAGCGATTGCTATCAATGATTTGTTGTCCAACCTTGGTAACTTCAACAACCCCAATCAAAACAACCAAGGAAGTTGTTTTAATCATACGAGTGACAAGATTGATGGCTTGCGGTAGAAGCCTTCTCAAAACTTGAGGGATAATGATATGGTAGTAGAGTTGCACTTTAGTTAAGCCAAGCGCCTGCCCACTCTCAAACTGATGTTTGGGAAGGGAAGTGATGGCACCACGAACCAAGTCCCCCATCTCAGCTGTTCCCCAAAGAGTGAAAACGATAATAGCAGAAGCCTCACCAGAGATATTGATATTAAAGTTTCGAGCCAAGCCAAAGTAAACGATGAAAAGGAGCACTAGCTGCGGCATGATACGGATAAATTCTAGATATAAGCGTGTCAAGAAGCGAATCACTCTAGAATGAGAAGTCATGATAATTCCCATCACCGTTCCGAAAATCATGGATAAGAGGACAGACAGGATAGAAATACCAATCGTGACGCCCAATCCCTGTAAGATTCTCAGGAGATTATTTCCCTGAAAGAGTACTTGCATTCCCGAATCCTGCATGACGGAGCCTCCTTTCTATCCAACTAAAGACTAGCGAAATAGGTAGAAGCATGATAAGGTAAGCAACCACCAACATAGCTAACGCAATATCTGTCTCATAGTAGAGTCCTATCAAATCCTTAGCAACATACATAAGGTCAGCAAGGGCAACTGCTGAGAAGACAGATGTTTCCTTTATGAGGAAAATAACATTGGCACTAAAGGATGGTAGAGCAACCGCTGTCGCTTGTGGCAGAACCACGTAGCGAAAAACCTGAAATGGAGTAAGCCCAATGGCTAAACCGATTTCATGCTGGGTTTGACTGACTGCTTCTAGCCCGCTTCGGAAGGATTCTGCCATGTAGGAACCACCTAAAAAGATGAGCCCGACTGTTGCACAGACTTCTGAAGAAAGAACAATCCCTATTCTAGGTAGGCCGAAGTAGAGAAAGAAAAGTTGTATCAAAAGGGGTGTATTTCGTGAAAGTTCGATATAGGCTGTTGCCAACTGGGAAAAAACAGGAAGGCGGTAATGCCGGATGACACTGACGATGAGCCCCAGCAAAAAAGAACCTAGAATTCCCCAAACTGCAATATGCAAGGTCAGAAAGAATGCCTTTTGATAGAGTGGTAGATATTGTTCAACAATGGACCAATCCAAAAGTAGAACCTCCCATCTAGAAAAATGATACAGTTATTGTAGCATTAAAAGAGAGCTTTGGATAATATGTATTTTTTATTGCCGTTATAAGGATTTTTTATCATAGACATAAAATTTCTGAAATTTCCAAACAAAATATTTGAAAAGTTTTGAAAAAAGAGTTAAGATGTTTTTGTAATATACAAAGTAAGCGCTTACTTATTAAGGAGGATATTTTATGTCATATAAAACAAGCAATGCAGAAGGTCATGTAGATTTCATCAATACCTATGATTTAGAGCCCATGGCGCAACAAGTTATTCCTAAAGCAGCATTTGGCTATATCGCTAGTGGAGCAGAAGATACCTTTACTTTACGGGAGAACATCCGTGCCTTTAACCACAAACTCATCGTTCCGCATACGCTTTGTGATGTGGAAAATCCAAGTACAGAGATTGAATTTGCAGGTGAAAAATTGTCTTCACCAATCATTATGGCGCCTGTTGCGGCTCATAAATTGGCAAATGAACAAGGTGAAGTAGCTACTGCGCGTGGTGTACATGAGTTTGGTTCTCTTTATACAACCAGCTCTTACTCTACTGTAGATCTTCCAGAAATTACAGAAGCTCTTCAAGGGACACCTCACTGGTTCCAATTTTACTTTAGTAAGGATGACGGTATCAACCGCCATATCATGGACCGTGTGAAGGCTGAGAGGTATAAAGCGATTGTCTTGACAGCAGATGCTACTGTAGGGGGCAATCGTGAGGTGGACAAGCGTAATGGCTTTGTATTCCCAGTTGGTATGCCAATCGTAGAAGAATATCTACCTGAAGGTGCTGGTAAGTCAATGGACTTTGTCTACAAATCAGCTAAACAACGCCTGTCTCCACGAGATGTAGAATTCATCGCTGAATACTCAGGCCTACCCGTTTACGTTAAAGGTCCCCAATGCCGTGAAGATGTTGAACGTTCTCTTGCTGCAGGTGCATCTGGTATCTGGGTAACCAACCACGGTGGACGTCAAATCGATGGTGGCCCAGCCGCCTTTGACTCACTTCAAGAAGTTGCTGAAGCAGTTGACAAACGTGTACCGATTGTCTTTGACTCTGGTATTCGTCGTGGTCAACATGTCTTTAAAGCCTTGGCTTCAGGAGCAGACTTGGTAGCAATTGGGCGTCCTGCTATTTATGGTTTGGCTCTTGGTGGTAGTGTTGGTGTTCGTCAAGTATTTGAGCACTTGAATGCAGAATTGAAGACAGTCATGCAGTTATCCGGAACTCAGACTATTGAGGATGTCAAACACTTCAAGCTCCGTCACAATCCATACAACCCAACCTTCCCAGTTGACCCACGTGACTTAAAATTGTATTGATAAAAGAAATTTCCTCCACTAATGTGGAGGTTTTTGCTTGTGTTTTATACTCTTCGAAAATCTCTTCAAACCGC
>NZ_KV804997.1:94989-173405 GCF_001811505.1 Streptococcus sp. HMSC034E03 | reverse complement strand
GTTTGCTCTTTGATTTTCATTGAGTATTAATCACTTTTGTCATGAAGAATAAAAAAAGAGAAAGATTTGAATTTTATAATTGACAAATGTAGATTTTAAGAGTATACTGATAATTGTAATTGACAAATGTAGATTTTGGAGGTGTGCTGATGCAGATTTCGGATGCAGAATGGCAGGTCATGAAGATTATCTGGATGCAGGGAGAACAGACTAGTACTGATCTCATAAAAGTATTAGAGAAAAGGTTTAGCTGGTCTAAATCCACGATCCAGACACTCTTAGCCCGTCTGGTAGAGAAAGAATGTTTGACTCGGGAAAAACAGGGCAAGTCCTTTGTCTATTCGTCCCTTTTAACGCTAGATGATAGTAAGGGCTTAATGGTTCAGGATATCAAAGACAAGCTTTGTTCTCGAAGAATAAAGCTCTTGCTAGCTGATTTGATTGAAGAATGTGACTTTACCCTAGCTGACTTGGAAGGCTTGGAAGAAGTAATTTCAAAGAAAAAAGCAAGTGCTGTAACAGAAGTAAGATGTAATTGTATGTAAAGGAGACGCTATGTTAAATCTATTTGTATCTATTATTGTTCTAGGATTGATTGCTTTTATCCTCTTTTGGTTTTTCAAAAAACCTCAAGAAGACGGTAAGAGAGCTCAACAAAAGAATGGCTATCAAGAAATTCGAGTGGAAGTCATGGGGGGATATACTCCAGGAACTATTATTCTAAAAAAATCGCAACCTGCTCGCATTATTTTCGATCGAAAAGATCCTTCACCTTGCTTGGACCAAATCGTTTTTCCAGACTTTGGAGTGCATGCAAATCTGCCTATGGGAGACCAATATGTGGTTGAAATCACTCCTGAAGAAGCAGGTGAGTATGGTTTCTCTTGTGGCATGAATATGATGCACGGTAAGATGATTGTAGAATAGGAGAATGATATGACTGAAATTGTAAAAGCAAGTCTTGAAAATGGTGTTCAAAAAATCCGTATCACGGCAGACAAAGGCTACCATCCAGCCCACATTCAACTGCAAAAAGGGATTCCTGCTGAGATTACCTTTCACCGTGTGACACCATCAAACTGCTATAAGGAGATTCTCTTCGAAGAAGAAGGAATCCTAGAACCAATCGCTCAAGACGAGGAAAAAGTCATTCGCTTTACGCCTCAAGACTTGGGCGAGCATGAATTTTCATGCGGCATGAAGATGCAAAAGGGGACCTACACCGTTGTTGAAAAAACTAAAAAGTCTCTCAGTCTTTTACAGCGTTTTTGGATTACTAGTATCTTTACTGTGCCTCTTGTGATTCTCATGATTGGGATGTCTACAGGAGGAATTAGTCACCAAGTCATGCGTTGGGGCACCTTTTTAGCCACAACACCCATTATGCTGGTAGCTGGAGTTCCATATATCAGAAGCGCCTGGGCTAGTTTTAAAAAGCACAATTCCAACATGGATACCTTGGTTGCTCTGGGAACCCTAGTGGCCTATTTCTATAGCTTAGTAGCCCTCTTCACTGGTCTGCCCGTTTACTTTGAAAGTGCTGCATTTATCCTCTTCTTCATTCTTTTGGGAGCAGTTTTTGAGGAAAAAATGCGAAAAAATACTTCGCAGGCAGTCGAAAAATTATTAGACCTACAAGCAAAGACAGCAGAGGTTTTGCGTGATGATGTTTATGTTCAAATCCCTCTAGAACAAGTCAAAGTTGGGGATCTCATTCGCGTTCGACCAGGTGAAAAAATTGCCGTTGATGGGACTGTGTTAGAAGGTGAAACGAGTATTGATGAATCAATGGTGACTGGGGAAAGTATTCCAGTCGATAAATCAGTTGGAGATGCTGTTATTGGGTCAACTATCAATAATAGTGGTACGATCATCTTTAGAGCTGAAAAAGTTGGTTCTGAGACTATGCTGGCTCAGATTGTGGACTTTGTGAAGAAAGCTCAAACGAGTCGTGCTCCTATTCAAGATTTGACCGACAAGATTTCAGGGATTTTTGTACCAGCAGTTGTCATTTTAGGACTTCTTACTTTTTGGGTCTGGTTTGTTTTACTTGGAGATAGCTTTGTGACTTCACTTCTCTACGGAGTTGCTGTTTTGATAATTGCCTGTCCTTGTGCACTAGGACTCGCGACACCGACAGCACTCATGGTTGGAACAGGACGAAGTGCCAAGATGGGGATTCTTCTCAAAAATGGTACAGTTTTACAGGAAATCCAAAAGGTCCAAACGGTTGTTTTTGATAAGACAGGAACCTTGACCGAAGGGAAGCCAGTAGTGACAGATGTTATTGGTGATGAAAGAGAAGTGCTAAGTTTGGCTGCTTCACTGGAAGATGTATCTCAACACCCGCTAGCTCAAGCTATTGTTAATCGTGCATCTGAACTAGGAATTAGCCTTTACCCAGTGGAAAACTTCCAAGCCTTGCATGGAAAAGGTGTGACTGGGATTATTAATGGTAAACAAGTCTTGCTTGGGAATGCTAAGCTCTTAGCTGACCTTGCTATTCCACATGATTATCAAGAACGATTTGATTTGCTTGAGAAAGAAGCAAAAACAGTTGTCTTCCTATCCGTAGATGGTCAGTTAAAAGGCTTAATTGCCTTGCAGGATGTCCCTAAGGAAAATGCTCGAGAAGCTATTGCTAAATTGAAAAAACGTGGTCTTAGAACGGTTATGCTTACTGGAGATAATGCTGGAGTAGCCCATGCGATTGCAGAGCAAATTGGAATCGAAGAAGTGATCGCAAATGTCTTGCCAGAGGAAAAGGCACATGAAATTCACAAGCTTCAAAAGAATGGCAAATTGGCCTTTGTTGGAGATGGTATCAATGATGCGCCGGCCCTCAGTGTAGCGGATGTCGGAATTGCCATGGGCTCTGGGACAGATATTGCCATTGAATCAGCAGATCTTGTCCTTACAACCAACAATTTACTAGGATTGGCACGTGCTTTTGATATGAGTAAGAAGACCTTTAATCGTATTCTACTCAATCTTTTCTGGGCTTCTATCTATAACCTCATTGGTATTCCGATTGCAGCAGGAGTGTTTTCTGGTCTTGGTTTGGTACTCAATCCAGAACTTGCAGGATTGGCCATGGCCTTTAGTTCAGTATCTGTTTTAATCAGCTCTCTCATGCTTAATTTTACTAAAGTCGATTAAAAAGGCGGTCTTAACCGCTTTTTTCTATTCTAAAACAGATTTTCAAAACGCTTCCAAACTGTACTGTAATAGAGAATGAAAGTTTCTGAGCATATACTTAGAAATCTAAAATCAAATGTGATAAATTAGGATTGTAAATTTACTGAATCGTTTTCAAATAACATATAAAAGCGTTTTTTGTAAATATATGAAATTATTTTGAAGGAGAGTTATCATTATGACTCAAGGGAAAATTACTGCATCTGCAGCAATGCTCAACGTATTGAAAACATGGGGCGTAGATACTATCTACGGTATCCCATCAGGAACACTCAGCTCATTGATGGACGCTTTGGCTGAAGACAAAGATATCCGTTTCTTGCAAGTTCGTCACGAAGAAACAGGTGCTCTTGCAGCGGTTATGCAAGCTAAATTTGGCGGATCTATCGGTGTTGCAGTTGGTTCAGGTGGACCTGGTGCAACTCACTTGATCAACGGTGTTTACGATGCAGCTATGGATAACACTCCATTCCTTGCTATCCTTGGATCACGTCCAGTTAACGAATTGAACATGGATGCCTTCCAAGAATTGAACCAAAACCCAATGTACAACGGTATCGCTGTTTACAACAAACGTGTAGCTTACGCAGAGCAATTACCAAAAGTTATTGACGAAGCTTGCCGTGCTGCCGTTTCTAAAAAAGGTCCAGCTGTCGTTGAAATTCCAGTAAACTTTGGTTTCCAAGAAATCGACGAAAACTCATACTACGGTTCAGGTTCATACGAGCGTTCATTCATCGCTCCTGCTTTGAACGAAGTTGAAATTGATAAAGCTGTTGAAATTTTGAACAACGCTGAACGCCCAGTGATCTACGCTGGTTACGGTGGTGTTAAAGCTGGTGAAGTGATCACTGAATTGTCACGTAAAATCAAAGCACCAATCATCACAACTGGTAAAAACTTTGAAGCTTTCGAATGGAACTACGAAGGTTTGACAGGTTCTGCTTACCGTGTTGGTTGGAAGCCAGCCAACGAAGTGGTCTTTGAAGCAGACACAGTTCTTTTCCTTGGTTCAAACTTCCCATTTGCTGAAGTTTACGAAGCATTCAAAAACACTGAAAAATTCATCCAAGTGGATATCGACCCTTACAAACTTGGTAAACGTCACGCTCTTGACGCTTCTATCCTTGGTGATGCAGGTCAAGCAGCTAAAGCTATCCTTGATAAAGTAAACCCAGTTGAGTCTACTCCATGGTGGCGTGCAAACGTGAAGAACAACCAAAACTGGCGTGATTACATGAACAAACTCGAAGGTAAAACTGAGGGTGAATTGCAATTGTACCAAGTCTACAATGCAATCAACAAACATGCTGATCAAGACGCTATCTACTCAATCGACGTAGGTGACACTACTCAAACATCTACTCGTCACCTTCACATGACACCTAAGAACATGTGGCGCACATCTCCACTCTTTGCGACAATGGGTATTGCCCTTCCTGGTGGTATCGCTGCTAAGAAAGACAATCCAGATCGCCAAGTATGGAACATCATGGGTGACGGTGCATTCAACATGTGCTACCCAGACGTTATCACAAACGTTCAATACGACCTTCCAGTTATCAACGTTGTCTTCTCAAATGGTAAATATGCCTTCATCAAGGACAAATACGAGGACACAAACAAACACTTGTTTGGTTGTGACTTCCCTAATGCTGACTATGCGAAAATCGCTGAAGCGCAAGGTGCTGTAGGATTCACTGTGAACCGTATCGAAGACATCGATGCAGTTGTTGCAGAAGCTGTTAAACTCAACAAAGAAGGTAAGACAGTTGTGATCGATGCTCACATCACTCCACATCGTCCACTTCCAGTAGAAGTACTTGAGTTGGATCCAAAACAACACTCAGAAGAAGCAATCAAAGCCTTCAAGGAAAAATACGAAGCAGAAGAACTCGTACCATTCCGCCTCTTCTTGGAAGAAGAAGGATTGCAATCACGCGCAATTAAATAATTTCTCTCGTCGAAAATCAAATTTTAAATTTGTAGAATTTATTCTTTGATTTTCATAGAGTGAAACTTAAAAAGATCGGAGCAATCCGGTCTTTTTCTGGAGGATAGTTAATGAATTTAAATCAATTAGATATCATCGTTTCAAGTATTCCTCAAGTCTGTGCTGACTTGGAGCGTATTTTGGATAAACAGGCAGATTATGTTGATCAAGGCTTTGCTCAGTTCACGATTGGCAGTCATTGTCTAATGTTGTCCCAAAATCATTTGATTCCTTTGGAAGATTTTCAGTCAGGTATCATTCTTCACATTGAGATTGAGGATCTGGAGCAGAATTACCAACGTTTAAAAGAGAGAGGTGTCGAGATTTTACACGGTCCTTGTGAAACGGATTGGGGAACAGAGTCCTTATTAGTTAAAGGTCCTGCTGGTCTAGTGCTTGATTTTTATCGTATGAAATAAGGGGCTTAGTCATTTGAAGATAACCTTAACTATTCTTAAAACAGAATGTGAGAATATGAACTATTGAAAGATCGGAGCAATCCGGTTTTTTTTCTGTTATGCGATTTTCAGTCCGTCTCGTTCCATTAGGTGCGAGACAAAAAACCACCCGCTGACGGGTGGTTATGATTTCTACACTTATTGTTTGGCTTCCTGTTTTAATTGTTGCACCTGTTCCTTGTACTGGAGAAGCTCCTTGTCTTTTTTATGGATAGTCGTTTCTGCTTCAGCAATGCGGCTTTTCAGCTCTTGAGTCTTGCCATGGTGATAGCTAAAACCAATAGCACTACCAACAATGATCCCGATTACTAGACAAGTAAAAATCACCAAAATCAAGGGAGCAGATAGTTGTGTAAAGACAAGACTGACAGTTACTGTTTGACGATTGAGCAGACCAAAGGAGATCACAATGACTAATAAGATCAAACCGCCAATTAGATAAGCCTTATCTTTCAGTGACAATTCATTAAATTTTTTTAGCATAAGTTCCTTTTCTCCTGACTATGTTGATAGAAAATTACACACCATTTAGGTATTAACAAAATTCATTTTACTATAAAATTTCGATACTGTCAATAATTTCTAACAGCTTATTTACCATCAATCGATTCATTGAAAAGGAGTATTCATTTTCTAATATTTGATTGACTAAACAGATCGGAGCAATCCAGTCTTTTTTCTGTTCCCTCTTTCTTCTCACAAGATTGTGATAGTTTACATCTTTATAACAAAAGCTTCAAAGTCTTGATTGTTTTGAAAGAAGATTATAAAATAAGATTCAGTAAAAATGAAATAGGTTTTGAAAATAACTGAAAAACAAATGAAAATGTTAGGTTGGGTAGCGACCTTTATGTCTGTTATGATGTATATGTCTTACTTCCCACAAATCATGGACAATCTGGCTGGTCAAAAAGGAAATTTCATTGAGCCCTTGGTTGCAGCGATCAACTGTAGTCTATGGGTCTACTACGGTCTTTTCAAAAAAGAAAGAGATATCCCCCTTGCAGCAGCGAATGCACCAGGTATTATTTTTGGCCTAGTAACCGCTATCACAGCTTTGATTTAAAAGGAACAGAGGAGACTAGTTTTCAGTCTTCTTTTTTTGTTTCCGGGGAGGCTATTTGCTTTTTCGAGAGGATAATTTTTTAAAAAACAATCTGATCAACTTAAATAGTAGAATAGTATCAGTATGTCACAGTATTTTATAAGAAAAGGTTTCAGAATGAGCTATAATATAAGTAAATGAACAAGCAAATAAGAAAGTTGAGTAGACTTATGACCGAAAAACTGACTTTTCCGGATGGTTTCGGCTGGAACAGGCGAAATGAACAAGCGCTATGGCTTTATCTATGTGGATCGAGATAACGCAGGAAATGGGACTCTCAAACGTAGCAAGAAGAAATCCTTCTACTGGTACAAGGATGTCATTGCCAGCAATGGTGCAAGCATTGAGTAGAGCACATTTGTTCACTATTTTTATAAAATCTTCTCCCTAATTTATAAGATGTGAAAAAGAGTTCAATTCGAACTCTTTTTTTGCTATAATGAGGGGAGAAAAATCAGACAGGAGATTGACATGTCAGAACCGTTATTTTTACAATCAGTTATGCAAGAAAAAATCTGGGGTGGAACCAAGCTACGTGATGAGTTTAGCTACGACATTCCAAGTGAAAAAATCGGAGAATACTGGGCCATCTCAGCCCATCCAAATGGAGTCTCTAAAGTTGCCAATGGTCGCTTTGAAGGAACAGACCTAGCTACTTTGTATGCAGAGCACCGTGAATTGTTTGGCAATCGTCCAGAGCCTGTATTTCCACTTTTGACCAAAATCCTCGATGCCAACGACTGGCTCAGCGTCCAAGTCCATCCAGACGATGCCTATGGACTAGAGCATGAAGGCGAACTCGGAAAAACAGAATGTTGGTACATCATTGCAGCAGATGAAGGTTCAGAGATTATTTACGGTCACAATGCCAAGTCAAAAGAAGAACTCCGTCAGCAAATCGAGGATAAAAACTGGGAGGACTTGCTGACAAAAGTGCCTATTAAGGCTGGAGATTTCTTCTATGTGCCAAGTGGCACCATGCATGCTATCGGAGCAGGTATCTTGATTCTTGAAACCCAGCAGTCTAGCGATACCACCTACCGTGTCTATGACTTTGACCGCAAGGATGACAAGGGAAACTTGCGTGAACTTCACCTCGAAAAATCAATCGATGTATTGAATATTGGTGAGCCTGCAAACAGCCGTCCTGTGACTGTCAAAGTAGATGATTTGCGTTCAACTATACTTGTTTCTAATGATTTCTTTGCTGTTTACAAGTGGGAAATCACAGGAAAAGTTGAATTTGAGAAGACAGCTGATTACAGCTTGTTCAGCGTCTTGGCTGGTCAAGGGAAACTGACTGTAGACGGAAAAGATTATCCAATTCAAAAAGGTAGTCACTTTATCTTACCAAGTGATGTTGAAGCTTGGACCTTGGAAGGGCAAGGTCTAGAATTGATTGTAAGCCATCCATAAAAAGAAAAGACTTGAGAGATATTCTCAAGTCCTTTTTTGTATTTACATAAATTGGGCGATAAAGACCACGATAATGATAATTGGAATGATGAAACGAAGAAGGAAAAGCCAGACTTGGAAAAGTCCTTGTTTCCAAGGTGTTTCATCAAGATGAAGTTCCTCCATTGCCAGTGTTTTCTTAAAAATATAGCCTGTAAAAAGGGACAAGCAGAGAGCACCGAAAGGCATGAGGAGGTTGGAAACCAAGAAATCCATGGCGTCAAAGAAGGTCTTTCCAAAGATATGGACATCAGCCATCACACCATAGGATAGGGCCGAAGGGATACCAAAGACAAAAGTCAATACCCCTAAAATCATACTCCACTTAGCACGCTTACGATTGTTTTGGTTGGTGATATTTCCAACATTGATCTCAAGCATAACGACTGAGGAAGTTATCGTCGCAAAGAGGAAAAGCAAGAGAAAGAGAATATAGAAAATAGTACCAAAAGGCATATTATCAAAGAGTTGCGGCAAGACAATAAAGAGGAGACTTGGTCCACCTTCAGATTGGATATTAAAGGCTGACATCGCAGGGAAAATCGCAAGTCCCGCCATGATAGAAACTGAGATGTTCAAGGCTACAATGGACATTCCTGATTGGACCAGCTTGGTCTTCTTGTCTAGGTAGGAAGCGTAGGTCAGCATGGCTGTAACTCCAAGGGATAGGGCAAAGAAAGATTGACCCAGTGCATAGAGAAGTCCAGCACTTGTTAGTTTTGAAAACTCAGGTTTGAGGAAGTAAACGACGCCTTCCATGGCATTTGGCAAACTGAGAGAACGCCCGATAATAACAATAAAGATGATAAAAAGTAGGGGCATCATAACCTTAGATGCTCTTTCAATCCCTTTTTGAACGCCGTGTGAAACAATGAAAATGTTCAAGAAGATAAAGGCTGCTTGAGCTCCTAAAGCAATAACTGGATTAGAAATGATGGAAGAGAATTGCTGGGCATAATCTCCATTTCCGATTAGGTGGAATAATCTTCCAATCTCGATACCAAGGTATACCAGAATCCAACCCCCAATGACACTATAAAAGGAGAGAAGGATGAAAAGAGCAAAGGCACCAATCCAACCAATAAAGTTGTACTTTTGATTGTTTCCAAGCTTGCCAAAGGTTTTGATTGCTGACACGCCAGCGCTTCGACCAAGGGCAAACTCAGCCAGTAGAAGAGGGAAACCAATTAAAATTGTCGAGATAAGAAAGACCAGTAAGAAACCTCCCCCACCATTGGCAGCGGTCATATAAGGGAACTTCCAAACGGCCCCAAGACCAATAGCAGAACCTGCAGATGCAAGGATAAAGCCCAGTTTTGAGCCCCATTGCGATTTTTCAGACATTGTTAAACTCCAATCTATTTCTAAATAATAAAAGGCTACTTGAGTTGTCAAATAGCCTTCTCTCAATTGCTCTTTTGAGCTTATTCTTTGATTGATAGACTTGATTATCCTATCATGATTTTTCAAGTCTGTCAAGAAAGCGATTTTCATGTTTTTATAAAAAATATGATAAAATACTTGACTCTCCTCAAAGGGGAGGGTATATACTATTTATGTGAGGAGGAAATCATGTACCATATCAAAGAAGCTGCGCAACTTTCAGGTGTCTCCGTCAAGACCCTCTACCATTATGACAAGATTGGACTTTTGGTTCCATTAAAGTCAGAAAACGGCTATCGAACCTACAGTCAAGAAGATTTAGAACGACTTCAGGTTATCCTTTATTACAAGTATCTAGGTTTTTCTTTAGAAAAAATAGCAGAGCTATTGAATGAAGAGAAGATGAACTTGTTACCACATTTGACGAGACAGCTGGATTACCTGACTCGAGAAAGACAACATCTGGATACCTTAATTTCAACCTTACAGAAAACTATCCAAGAACAAAAAGGAGAAAGAAATATGACTATTGAAGAAAAATTCACTGGATTTAGCTATCAAGACAATCAAAAATACCACCAAGAGGCAGTAGAGAAATATGGCCAAGAAGTCATGGACCAGGCTCTCGAGCGTCAAAAAGGACGAGAGGATGAAGCTACAACAGCCTTTAATCAAGTTTTTCAAGCCTTGGCTCAAAATCTACAATCTGGTCTGCCGATAACAGCATCTGAAAACCAAGAGGAAGCAGCCAAGCTCTTGCAAGCTATTCGTACCTATGGATTTGACTGCTCTATGGAAGTCTTCGGTCATATCGGAAAAGGCTATGTCTATAATCCAGAGTTTAAGGAAAATATTGACAAATTTGGCCCAGGGACAGCTCAGTACACATCAGATGTCATTGCTCACTATGTTAGAGCTCAGACAAAATAAAAATCGGCGGAGTGACCTCTGCCGATTTACTGTTATTTGAGTTGGTAAGACCAGTCTTCTCCATCCTTATAGTAAAAGAATTCACTGAGGTCCTCTTCTAGAAAAACACGAAGCATGTCAGACATATCCTCAGTAGCTAATTTTAGATGAGGTAGATTTTCAAAATCCTCCCACCAGACATTTCCTTCGTCTGAAGATTGGAGCTCACCAGTAAAGTGTTCTGTTTTGTAAAAGTGGACAACATAACGATAGTCCTCGTCATCATACCAATCTTTGATACCACAGAGTTGAGGCTTAGAAATGGTCAGACCAGTTTCTTCCTTCACTTCGCGAATGACAGCATCGACAAAGGATTCGCCACGTTCAACATGGCCACCAGGAAAAGTAATGCCAGGCCAGTTAGGACTAACTCGGTCTTGAACTAGGACCTTGTCCCCATTTTTAATCAAGCACATGTTGACAAATTCGACTGATTCTCTTCTGCTCATATTATTTTTCCTATTTTGTTAGTAATTTTTCTACCACGTTTAACTTTCGCATGGTCAGATCAACGCCGAACAGCTTTTCAAGATAGTTGGTATTAAGTTTTTTTCGTTTTGCAGTTCTAGGGAGATAGAGGTAAAGACAATGGTTGCCGATACAAATCTCTTCTTCACCATAGTCACTATCCAATTTTTCTAATGGTAGACTTTGGATATCATTTTGAAAAAGGATCACATGTATTCGGTCAAAAAGATAGTGTTTTCCAAATGGGTTTTCTTGGACAATTTTTGCAAAATCATTTTTGTTCTTGATTACCATTTTTAAATCAGCACCAATTTTTTCCTTTATTAGAGTGTGAACCTGTTCTCGTATTTCTTCCAGAGATAAGTTACTTTCAAGAATGATATTCCCACTTTGAATATAGGTTCGAACTTGTTGAAAATCAGCCTCTATCAAGATATCTACTAGATAAGACATTTTAGGGATAGCATTTTTTCCATTAGGAGTAACTCCCCTTAGTAAGATAATATGTTCCAAAGTAGTTCCTTTCTTATCTAACATCCTTAGATACTAAATCATTTATAGATTAAGTTTGAGCCTGCCACCCAGCCAGTGCAGAGGGCAGAAGTGATGTTAAAGCCACCCGTATGGGCGTTGATATCTAGGACCTCTCCTGCAAAGTGAAGGCCAGGAACCAGTTTGCTTTCCAGCGTTTTAGGATTGATTTCCTTGAGACTAACACCTCCTTTGGTAACAAAGGATTTAGCCAAGGACATTTTTCCTGTCACAGGGATTTTGAGTGCCTTGATAGACTGGAGAAGTTGATCGCGTTCTCTTTCAGTTAGTTGTTTGACTTTTTCAGGATATCCTTGGACAAAAAATTCTGCCAAGCGTTCAGGGAGTAAAGCTTTTAAGGCATTTTTCAAGGATTTTTCACGGTTCTCTTCTAAAAAGTCAACTAAGTCACCTTCTGAAAGTTGTGGCAAGACATCTAGAGAGAGAATTTCCCCACCCTTGACAAAGCTAGACATGCGTAGCGCAGCAGGACCTGATAAACCAAAGTGGGTAAAGAGCAGGTCATGAGTGATGACATGCTTGCCATAGCTTAGGGTCACATCGTCTAGGGAAATTCCCTGCAAGGCCTTATGCGGGAAATCAGTCAACAATGGACTTTCAGCAGCCTCAAGCTCGGTAATGGTGTGTTTGAAATGGCGAGCAATCTCATGACCAAAACCAGTAGAGCCAGTAGAAGGATAGGATTTTCCACCAGTTGTGACGATGAGTTTATCACAAGTAAAGGTCTGGTCTGGTGATTTCAGGATAAACTGGTCGTCTATCTTTTTAACTGAAACAATTTCTGTTTGAGTAGCAATTTGCCCACCAAGTTCAATAATTTTCTTTTCCAAAGCTTCAATTATGGTCCGAGATTTGTCACTGGCTGGAAAGACGCGGCCATGGTCTTCGACCTTGAGTTTTACGCCATTTTCAGTAAAAAAGTTGATGATATCATGGTTGTCAAACTGGGAAAAGACACTGTATAGAAAGCGGCCATTTCCAGGGATGCCAGCTAATAGGTCATCTAGAGATCCATTGTTGGTCACGTTGCAGCGCCCACCACCAGTACCAGCTAATTTTTTTCCGAGTTTTCGATTTTTTTCGATGAGAAGGGTTTTCTGCCCATAAAAGCTACTTGAAATCGTAGCCATCATACCAGCCGGGCCTCCCCCGATTACAATAGTATCAAAATGTTTCATAAGAGTATTGTACCATAAAAAAGACGGAGGGACAGAAATCGGTAGATCAAGTTTTGCATGATAGTACCTAGTCCCGTGAATCTTTATCAAACCGGTGGCTTCTTCAAACTTATGTATTGACAAGATGAAATTGTCAGTACAAAAGTCTACTCAGCTACAGTAGAAAAGATAATTGCTGATAAAAATTGAGGTCGGGACATTGAATCCCGACCTCTGTCTTATATAAATTAGTCAATTTCATATCCCATGAGGAGTCCACCCTCTTCTGCATAAAAACTGCAGAGTCCAGAGGTTGGGATAATCTTGATTTCAGCTTGTGGAAATTTTTCACGTAAGAGCTCTGAGAGCTGTTGGCAGAATTTATCATTACTGCGGTGAGCCATGACGATACGTCCACCAGCATAGCCAGCTTTGATTAACTCTTCATAGGCAGCTTGAAGAGATTTTTTAGCACCACGAGCCTTTTGGAGGAGTTCCAAGGTTCCAGTTTCACTTGCTTCCCCAACCATACGAATATTGAGGAGCCCAACAACTGTACCGATCAGTTTACTCAAGCGACCATTCTTAACCAAATTATCCACCTTAGCAAGAACAAAAAGAAGTTTGGTTTTTACTTGATAAGCAGTGATAGCTTCCACAACTTCCTCGAATGATAGACCTTGATCGATCAGTTCGTTGATTTTTTCAACAAAAAGGTCAACTTGACCACCAGCAGATAGGCTATCAATGATATGGATGTTGGTGTCAGGATGTTCTTCTAGGTAAATATTTTTTGCCAGACGTGCACTATTATAACTACCAGAAAGAGTCCCCGTAATGGTTACTACAAAAATATTTTTAGCACCTTCGAAAGAACGAATATAGTCGTCCGGACTAGGACAAGCTGATTTAGAAGCGTGTGGACAAGCGTACATCGCTTCCATCATCTGGTCAATATCAAGGCTAGCATCATCGATAAAGACTTGATCTTCAATCTGGATAGTTAAAGGAACACTTACAAATTCAGTGTCAATCGCAGGAGTAGGTAATTGACGATAATCACAACCAGAGTCAGCTACAATCTTCCAAGTCATAGAAATTCTCCATCTTTATCACTTATACATTGACAAAGGTTCTGTCTTTTTCTACAATTATATCATGAAAGTGCTTAAAACAAAAGTCTCATTGCTCTGTCGTCACAAGTAGAAAGGAAGTGTTATGGCCGAACGAAGAATTTCTGAAAATTCACTTGAAAATCTCAGAAAATCCAATCAAGAATCCAATTTACTGACCAGAGAAGCTATCGAAACAGCTCTCTTGCAACTCTTGGAGAAAAAGGAATTGACAAAGATTAGCATTTCTGAGTTGGTCAAACGTGCTGGTGTTTCCCGTGCAGCCTTTTATCGAAACTATGACTCCAAAGAAGAGATCTTAGAAAGTGTCTTTAAACGAAGCGTCCATAACATTATGGAGCAATTGAGCCATTACGATGTTAAAACGGACCTCTATCTGGTTTGGGTTCGCCTCTTTAGAGAAGCCAAGAAAGAGGCTAAGGTTATTCAGCTTGCCTTGGACTACCACTTGGAAAAAATCTTTGTGCAAGCCATGCAAGAGTTTTTAGAAAAATACTATGGAAAATCAAAAGGAGTCAGCTCTTACCTGCATTCTTTTTGGAGTTCTGCCATCGTATCAGTTTTGCTTAAATGGATCAAGGATGGAATGAAGGTTCCTGCTGAAAAAATCGCAGATTTACGCCTACCATTTTTCAAAAAATAGATCAGGAGGAGAGAAGTTATGACAGAAAAAAGACTGGCTTGGGATGAGTATTTTGCTGCTCAAGCCCTATTGATTGCCAATCGTTCAACCTGTAAACGCGCCAAGGTAGGAGCTGTTTTAGTCAAGGATAATAAGGTTATTTCAACAGGTTATAATGGCTCTGTATCAGGAACGGAGCACTGTATTGACCATGACTGTTTGGTGATTGAGGGCCACTGTGTCCGCACTCTTCATGCTGAGGTTAATGCTATTTTACAAGGGGCAGAGCGTGGCGTTCCAAAAGGATTTACAGCTTACGTTACTCATTTTCCTTGTCTCAACTGCACCAAGCAATTGCTTCAGGTAGGATGTGAGCGTGTCGTTTATATTAACCAGTACCGTATGGACGACTACGCCCAGTATCTCTATCGTGAAAAAGGGACTGAGTTGACCCACTTACCGCTTGAGACAGTACAAGCAGCTCTTCAAGAAGCTAACTTGATTTAAAAATTAAAAAAAAAAGATGGTTTAGAAGGATTTTTAAACCATTTTTTGATATAATAAGAAGAATAAATTGAAAGAAGGAATTCAGAAAATGGGAAAACTTGAAGTCATTAATCATCCACTCATTCAACACAAATTGTCAATCTTGCGTCGTACAGACACTTCTACAAAAGCTTTTCGTGAGTTAGTAGATGAAATTGCTATGTTGATGGGATATGAAGTACTTCGTGATCTTCCGCTTGAAGACGTTGAAATCGAAACACCTATCACAAAAACAGTCCAAAAACAATTGGCTGGTAAAAAATTGGCAATTGTTCCAATCTTGCGTGCAGGTATCGGGATGGTCGATGGGCTATTGAGCTTGGTTCCAGCAGCCAAAGTTGGACATATTGGTATGTACCGTGACGAAGAAACTCTTCAACCAGTAGAATACTTGGTAAAATTACCTGAAGATATCGACCAACGTCAAATTTTTGTGGTTGACCCTATGCTTGCAACAGGTGGTTCTGCAATCTTGGCTGTTGATTCCCTCAAAAAACGTGGAGCATCAAACATCAAATTTGTCTGCCTTGTATCTGCTCCAGAAGGTGTAAAAGCTCTTCAAGAAGCTCACCCAGATGTAGAAATCTTTACAGCAGCTTTGGATGAACGTTTGAACGAACATGGCTATATCGTTCCAGGTCTTGGTGACGCAGGAGACCGCTTGTTCGGTACTAAATAAGAATAAAGAATAGAGAAATTTGACATGGGAATCGATTGGGAAGAGATTTTAGGTGTAGAAGAGAATATCGCCGAGTCTTACGATGATTTAGTTAATGAAGCCATGGATGATTATCTAGATGAATCAGATGAATGGCAACGTAGTAATAATGGCCATTATGTCGTTGGTGTTTGGAATGGGAAGAAAGTTCGTTTTAAACATAAATGGTGTAATCATGAATTTTCTGAACAAGAAATAGATGATTTATTAAGTGGCAAAGAAATCCGCTTTCGATGTACTGTGACTAAAAATGAGCAGGATGTTATTGGGAAATTGGAGCATTTAGAATACAAGGGAACTAAGTATGTAGGTTTTTCTCCTTCTAATTGGAAAAAGTAATTTTCATCACTTAATTTAAAAGTATATATGAAAATATATCAAAAATTTGACCTTTTTTGACCAAGGTATTATAATAGTCATAACTTCAGTCATGTGACTAACAAAAATAAAAGTTAAAAGGAGAAATCAATGATTCCTGTAGTAATTGAACAAACAAGTCGTGGGGAACGTTCCTACGATATCTACTCTCGTCTTTTGAAAGACCGCATCATCATGCTGACAGGTCCAGTTGAAGACAATATGGCAAACTCAGTTATTGCTCAGTTGCTCTTCTTGGATGCTCAAGACAGCACTAAAGATATCTACCTCTATGTTAATACACCAGGTGGATCAGTTTCAGCTGGTTTGGCAATTGTAGATACTATGAATTTCATCAAAGCAGACGTACAAACGATTGTTATGGGTATGGCTGCCTCAATGGGAACTATTATCGCATCAAGTGGTGCTAAGGGCAAACGCTTCATGCTTCCAAATGCAGAGTACATGATTCACCAACCGATGGGTGGTACTGGTGGTGGTACGCAACAGACAGATATGGCTATTGCGGCTGAGCACTTGCTTAAAACTCGTAAGTCTTTGGAGCAAATTCTTGCAGATAATTCTGGTAAATCAGTTGAGCAAATCCATGCAGATGCTGAACGTGATTACTGGATGAGCGCTCAAGAAACACTTGAATATGGTTTCATTGATGAAATCATGGCTAATAATTCTTTGAATTAATCTTTTGAAGCAAACTCGACTGAGTTTGCTTTTTTTGATATAATAGTAAGAAGATTGTTAGAAGGAAGTTGTAATATGTTTCAAAAAGAGAATCGGTCTGGTCTGATTATCTACCTATACTATAATCGTGATGCAAAAAAACTCGATAATTATGGTGATATTTGTTACCACTCTAAAAAACACCGTTATCTGCAACTTTATGTTCCAACAGAAGAAGTGGAAGAACTGGTTAGCCGTTTAGGAAAAGAGAAATTTGTCAAAAAAGTGAGACAATGTCATATCCAAGAATTGGAAACTCCCTTTGTTGGTAGTCTCTACAGAAATAACGAAAACGTTATCATGTAAAATTTTAGATAAATGTGTTGACAATTTTCTGATAATTCGGTATATTCTTAACATGCTATTTATTTAAGAAATAAGGAGACAAAAAGATGAAGAAAAAATTTGCCCTATCGTTTGTGGCGCTTGCAAGTGTAGCACTTCTTGCAGCCTGCGGAGAAGTGAAGTCTGGAGCGTCAAACGCTGCTGGTAACGAAATCGACAAAGAACTAAAAATCGGTTTTAATTTTGAAAAAACTGGTGAAGTAGCAGCCTACGGTAGCGCTGAACAAAAAGGTGCTCAATTGGCCGTTGATGAAATCAACGCAGCTGGTGGTATCGATGGAAAACAAATCGAAGTTGTAGACAAAGATAACAAATCTGAGACAGCTGAAGCGGCTACCGTTACAACAAACCTTGTTACCCAATCAAAAGTGAACGCTCTTGTAGGACCTGCAACTTCAGGTGCCACTGCCGCAGCGGTTGCCAATGCTGGTAAAGCAGGTGTACCATTGGTAACCCCATCAGCAACTCAAGATGATTTGACAAAAGGTCAAGATTACCTTTTCCGTGCAACCTTCATCGATAGCTTCCAAGGACAAATCATTGCTAAATACACAACTGATAACTTGAAAGCGAAGAAAGTCGTTCTATACTACGATAACTCATCTGACTATGCTAAAGGGATTGCTGAAGCCTTCAAGAAATCTTATAAAGGTGAAATTGTAGCGACAGAAACGTTCCAATCTAAGGATACAGATTTCCAAGCCGCACTTACAAAAATCAAAGATAAAGACTTCGATGCCATTGTCCTTCCAGGGTACTACACTGAAACTGGTAAAATTGTAAACCAAGCACGTGGTATGGGAATCAAACAACCAATCATCGGTGGTGATGGATTTAGTGATGCTAAATTCGTTGAACAAGCAACACCTGCTGCAGCTACAGACATCTACTACGTAACTGGATTCTCTACTGAAGGTGAAATGACTGATAAAGCCAAGAAATTCGTAGAAGCTTATAAAGCGAAATACAACGAAGAACCTTCAATGTTTGCAGCCTTGGCATATGATTCAGTTTACATGATTTCGGAAGCATCTAAAGGTGCTAAGAACTCTGTCGAATTGAAAGACAACCTTGCGAAGTTGAAAGACTTGGAAGGTGTTACTGGTACAATGTCTATTGACAAAGACCATAATCCGGTTAAATCTGCACTTATGATTGGCTTAAAAGATGGTAAAGTTGAGTCAGTTGAGTCGGTTAAACCTTAATCTAGTAGATATCGTAAATGGGGAATGAGCTTCTACTCACTCCCTGTTTCGGTGTTTATGAAAGGATTATTTTTTTATAAAATTCTAAAAATATAAATTAGAAAGAGTGAACCATATGCTTCAACAACTTGTAAATGGTTTAATCTTGGGTAGTGTCTATGCGCTGCTAGCCCTAGGTTATACTATGGTTTATGGAATTATCAAGCTGATTAACTTTGCCCACGGTGATATCTATATGATAGGTGCTTTCATGGGTTATTTTTTGATTAATTCCTTGCAATTAAATTTCTTTGTTGCCTTGATTTTATCAATGGCAGGCACAGCAATTCTTGGTGTTATCATTGAGTTTCTAGCTTACCGCCCATTACGTCATTCAACTCGTATCTCTGTATTGATTACAGCGATTGGGGTTTCCTTCTTACTTGAGTATGGGATGGTTTATCTAGTCGGAGCCAACACACGTGCCTTTCCTCAAGCAATCCAAACAGTGCGTTATGACTTAGGTCCAATCAGTCTGACCAATATTCAATTGTTGATTTTGACTGTCTCACTTGTTTTGATGGTTCTTCTGCAACTCATTGTACAAAAAACAAAAATGGGGAAAGCCATGCGTGCTGTATCTGTAGATAGTGATGCTGCTCAGTTGATGGGAATCAATGTAAACCGTACTATCAGCTTTACATTCGCTTTGGGTTCAGCCCTAGCTGGTGCAGCGGGTGTCTTGATTGCACTTTACTATAACTCTCTTGAACCATTGATGGGGATGACTCCAGGTATTAAATCATTCGTGGCTGCCGTTCTAGGTGGTATCGGAATCATCCCTGGTGCGGCTCTGGGTGGCTTTGTTATTGGTCTTTTAGAAACATTTGCTACCGCCTTCGGAATGTCAGATTTCCGTGATGCTATCGTGTATGGAATCTTGCTCTTAATCTTGATTGTACGTCCAGCTGGTATCCTCGGTAAGAATGTGAAAGAGAAGGTGTAAACAATGAAAGAAAATTTAAAAGTTAATATTTTATGGTTGCTCCTTTTATTAGCAGGCTATGGCTTAATCAGCGTACTTGTTTCAGCTGGAGTGCTCAATCTCTTTTATATTCAAATTTTAGAGCAAATTGGGATTAACATCATACTTGCAGTTGGTCTTAA
The DNA here is from genome assembly GCF_001811505.1 of Streptococcus sp. HMSC034E03. Taxonomy (GTDB): domain Bacteria; phylum Bacillota; class Bacilli; order Lactobacillales; family Streptococcaceae; genus Streptococcus. The sequence continues at coordinate 153,854 of NZ_KV804997.1, read as the reverse complement.
CCTTATCGTAGGTTTTTCTGGACAATTTTCTCTAGGGCACGCAGGATTTATGGCTATTGGTGCCTATGCGGCTGCAATTATTGGTTCTAAATCTCCAACCTATGGAGCCTTCTTTGGAGCTATGCTTCTTGGAGCACTTATCTCAGGATTAGTGGCTTTAGTCGTTGGGATTCCAACTCTTCGTTTGAAAGGGGACTATCTTGCAGTAGCAACCCTAGGTGTTGCTGAGATTATTCGAATCTGTATTGTTAATGGTGGTGAACTAACTAATGGTGCAGCTGGTATTCTAGGTATTCCAAACTTTACTAACTGGCAAATGGTATATTTCTTTGCTGTGATTACAACAATTGCAACACTTAATTTCCTTCGTAGTCCAATCGGTCGTCTAACTTTATCCGTTCGTGAAGATGAAATCGCTGCTGAATCAGTTGGGGTAAATACAACCAAAATCAAAATTATTGCTTTTGTATTCGGAGCGATGACTGCAAGTATTGCAGGTTCGCTTCAAGCAGGATTTATCGGTTCTGTTGTGCCTAAAGATTATAGTTTTATCAACTCTATCAACGTCTTGATTATTGTTGTATTTGGCGGTTTGGGATCCATTACAGGAGCGATTGTTGCTGCCATTGTTCTTGGTATTTTAAACATGCTTCTACAGGATGTAGCAAGTATTCGTATGATCATCTACGCCCTAGCCTTGGTACTTGTAATGATTTTCAGACCAGGTGGTCTTCTTGGAACATGGGAATTAAGTCTATCTAGTTTCTTTAAAAAAACTAAGAAGGAGGAACAAAACTAATGGCATTACTTGAAGTAAAACAGTTAACCAAGCATTTTGGTGGTCTAACGGCTGTTGGAGATGTAACTCTTGAATTGAATGAAGGTGAACTTGTTGGCTTGATTGGACCGAACGGAGCTGGTAAAACAACTCTCTTCAACCTCTTGACAGGTGTGTATGAACCAAGCGAAGGAACAGTAACCTTGGATGGTCACTTGTTAAATGGCAAGCAGCCCTATAAAATTGCTGCTCTTGGTTTAGGACGTACTTTCCAAAATATTCGTCTCTTTAAAGACTTAACTGTATTAGACAATGTTCTGATTGCATTTAGTAATCATCATAAACAACATGTTTTTGCAAGTTTCTTGCGCTTACCAGCTTTTTATAAGAATGAAAAAGAATTGAAAGCTAAAGCCTTAGAATTACTAAAAATCTTTGATTTGGATGGAGATGCTGAAACTCTCGCTAAAAATTTAGCCTATGGTCAACAACGTCGCTTAGAGATTGTGCGTGCCCTTGCTACAGAACCTAAAATCCTTTTCTTGGATGAGCCTGCAGCGGGTATGAATCCACAAGAAACTGCAGAATTGACTGAGTTGATTCGTCGCATCAAGGATGAATTCAAGATTACTATTATGCTGATTGAACATGATATGAACTTGGTTATGGAAGTTACGGAGCGTATCTATGTTCTTGAGTACGGTCGTTTGATTGCTCACGGGACACCAGATGAAATCAAGAGTAATAAACGTGTTATCGAAGCTTATCTTGGAGGTGAAGCCTAATGTCTATGTTAAAAGTTGAAAACCTCTCAGTACACTATGGTATGATTCAAGCTGTACGTGATGTGAGCTTTGAAGTAAATGAAGGAGAAGTTGTTTCCCTTATCGGTGCAAACGGTGCTGGTAAAACAACCATCCTTCGTACCTTATCAGGCCTTGTTCGTCCAAGTTCTGGTCGGATTGAATTTTTAGGACAAGAAATCCAAAAGATGCCCGCACAAAAAATTGTGGCATCAGGACTTTCTCAAGTACCAGAAGGACGTCACGTCTTCCCTGGTTTGACAGTTATGGAAAACTTGGAAATGGGAGCCTTCCTTAAGAAAAATCGTGAAGAAAATCAAGCAAATCTGAAAAAAGTATTTTCACGTTTCCCGCGTTTGGAAGAACGTAAAAACCAAGATGCAGCTACCCTATCAGGTGGTGAACAGCAGATGCTTGCTATGGGACGTGCGCTTATGTCAACGCCTAAGCTTCTTCTCTTAGATGAACCATCAATGGGGCTTGCTCCAATTTTTATCCAAGAAATTTTTGATATCATCCAAGATATTCAAAAACAAGGTACGACCGTTCTTTTGATCGAGCAAAATGCCAATAAAGCACTTGCCATCGCAGATCGAGGCTATGTTCTTGAAACAGGAAAAATTGTCCTATCAGGAACAGGAAAAGAACTCACCGCATCAGATGAAGTCAGAAAAGCATATCTAGGTGGCTAAACTAGTCTGGGAGACTAGTTTAGGTTGCGGATAAAAATTGCGCCAGCAATCCACATTTAGTCCGAGGGACCTTTTTAGTCGGCAGATAGAGATTGCTTGGCAATCATCAAATCCAGTGGATTGTTTTAGTCTGCGGGAAAGATTGTCGAATAAATTGCATAATCATAAGATTGAGGGCCCTAATATAGGGCTCTTTTTATAGTATTTCAGAGTTTTCAGAATCTTGAAAAAGAGATGAAAGCGTTTGAATGATTTTCTTAAAAAGTGTATAATAAAGCTATAAACATAAAGGAGAGTTCCTATGGCAGTTAAAGATTTTATGACACGTAAGGTGGTATATATTAGCCCAGATACGACTGTAGCACATGCAGCAGACTTGATGCGCGAGCAAGGTTTGCATCGTCTTCCTGTTATTGAAAATGATAAATTAGTTGGTCTAGTAACAGAAGGAACAATTGCTGAAGCCAGTCCATCAAAAGCAACGAGTCTTTCAATCTATGAGATGAATTACTTGCTAAACAAAACAAAAGTAAAAGATGTCATGATTCGGGATGTAATCACTGTTTCAGGCTATGCAAGTTTGGAAGATGCAACCTACCTTATGCTAAAGAATAAAATTGGAATTTTGCCAGTTATGGATGATGGACAACTATACGGCGTCATTACTGACCGTGATGTATTCAGAGCATTTCTTGAAATTTCTGGTTATGGCGAAGAGGGAATCCGTGTTCGTTTTATCACAGAAAATGAAGTTGGGGTACTTGGAAAGATTGTTTCTTTAATCGTTGAGGAAAATCTTAATATCTCTCACACTGTTAATATTCCACGTAAAGATGGTAAGATTGTTATCGAAGTTCAAATTGAGGGAACGGTTGATCTAGCTACCTTTAAACAGAAATTTGAATCTGAGAATATTCAGGTTGAAGAAATTACACAAACTTCTGCAAAAAAACTGTAAAAAATAAAATAGAAGCAGTTTTTCACTTGCGTAAAAAAATGTTTTCTAGTATAATAGTTTATTGTGAGCGAACCTCACTTACCCCTTGCAAAGTCTTGGGGTCATTAGACCAAAAGGAGGAACATATCAATGGCTAAATACGAAATTCTTTATATCATTCGTCCAAACATTGAAGAAGAAGCTAAAAACGCTTTGGTAGCACGTTTTGACTCTATTTTGACTGACAACGGTGCAACTGTTGTTGAATCAAAAACTTGGGAAAAACGTCGTCTTGCATACGAAATCCAAGATTTCCGTGAAGGACTTTACCACATCGTTAACGTTGAAGCAAACGACGACGTAGCTCTTAAAGAGTTTGACCGTCTTTCAAAAATCAACGCTGACATTCTTCGTCACATGATCGTCAAAACTGACGCGTAAGAAGGTAAACTATGATTAACAATGTTGTACTTGTAGGGCGTATGACACGTGACGCTGAGTTGCGTTATACCCCATCAAATGTAGCAGTTGCGACTTTTACTCTTGCAGTAAACCGTACATTTAAGAGTCAAAATGGCGAACGTGAGGCTGATTTTATCAATGTCGTTATGTGGCGCCAACAGGCTGAAAATCTTGCTAACTGGGCTAAAAAAGGCTCGCTTATCGGGGTGACAGGTCGTATCCAGACTCGTAGTTACGATAACCAGCAAGGACAACGTGTATACGTGACAGAGGTCGTGGCTGAGAATTTCCAAATGTTGGAAAGCCGTAGTGTGCGAGAGGGTCACACAGGTGGAGCTTATTCTACACCAAGTTCAAACTATTCAGCGCCTACAAATTCAGTACCAGACTTTTCACGTGATGAAAATCCATTTGGAGCAACAAATCCATTGGATATTTCAGATGATGATTTACCATTCTAATGGACAACTAAAATTATAAAGGAGAAAAAACATGGCTCAACAACGTCGTGGCGGATTCAAACGCCGTAAAAAAGTTGATTACATCGCAGCAAACAAAATTGAATATGTTGATTACAAAGATACTGAGCTTCTTAGCCGTTTCGTTTCAGAACGTGGGAAAATCCTTCCTCGTCGTGTAACAGGAACTTCAGCTAAAAACCAACGTAAAGTAACAACAGCTATCAAACGCGCTCGCGTAATGGCTTTGATGCCTTTCGTAAACGAAGATTAAAGAAAAGACCCCGACGGGTCTTTTTTTCACGAGCATAGAAATGTGAAAGCGAGTTGAGGTCCGGGGGACCTCTTTTTCAGACCCGCTTGGGTCTTTTTTTCACGATCCTTGAAATGAGAGAGCGAGTTTGGGTCCGGATGGACCTCTTTTTCATGAGCTCGGAAATAAGAAAGCGAATTGAGACTCGATTGGTTTTTTTCACGAGATCGTTTTTTTCTGACCTTGGCGTGCTATAATGGTAATAAAAAGAGTAAAGGTGGGTAAGTCAAAGATGAATTGTACGATTAGAAATATGATTAAGTCTGATATTGAATCCTTATCTCATGGATTTATGAATCAAGGTTGGCCTGGTAGAGAGGAAATTTTGGCTAGATATTTTCTGGAACAGGAAAGTGGGGAGAGAGAAGTCTTAGTTGCAGAGATTGATGGTGCTGTAGCGGGCTACGTTACCATTTTGCCCTCTGCTAAACATGGTCCTTTTGCAGAAGTCTACCCAGAATTATCAGATTTTAATGTGTTTGAACCTTTTCGAAATCAAGGGATTGGGAATCAACTGCTAGAAGAAGCAGAAAAACGAGTCAAGTTTGTTTCGAGTAAGGTCACTCTTGGTGTAGGTTTGCACTTAGGCTATGGCCCTGCCCAGAGATTGTATATCAGACGGGGCTACATTCCAGATGGGACAGGTGTCTGGTATCGAAATCAACCCTTGGAAATGAATGCAACTAGCCAAAATAATGATGATTTGGTTTTGTATCTAGTAAAGGAATTCGGATAAGAGACAAGGATTTTATTGGGGATGTGGGATTTAGCTACTTTATGGTATAATGGAAAGAGTTAGATTGAAAGAGGTAGTGAGATGGATGCCAAATTAAGATACAAGGCAAAAAAGATTAAGATTGTCTTTTTTGATATTGATGATACATTGAGAAATTCCAAGACAGGTTTTATTCCAGCTTCAATCCCAACTGTTTTTAAGCAATTACGTGAGAAAGGAATTTTGACGGGTATTGCTTCTGGACGAGGGATTTTTGGTGTCGTTCCTGAGATTCGTGAACTCAAGCCTGACTTTTTTGTAACTCTGAATGGGGCTTATATCGAAGATAAAAAAGGTCAGGTTATTTATCAACATCAGATCGAGAAGTCAGATGTTGAGGAGTATATTTCTTGGGCTAAGCAAGAAGGAATTGAGTATGGTTTGGTTGGGAGTCATGATGCCAAGTTGTCGACTCGCACCGATATGATTAGTGAAGCTATTAATCCAATTTATCCTGATTTAGATGTGGATCCAGATTTTCATGAGAAAGAAGACATCTATCAGATGTGGACTTTTGAAGATAAAGGAGATAACTTGCACTTGCCTGACAGTCTCTCAGACAAGCTTCGCATGGTTCGTTGGCATGAACATTCGTCAGATGTGGTACCAATTTCAGGTTCAAAAGCAGCTGGTGTAGCAAAAGTTGTAGAACATTTAGTTCTTAAACCAGAGAACGTCATGGTTTTTGGAGATGGGCTCAACGACTTGGAACTCTTTGATTATGCTGGAATCAGCGTTGCCATGGGAATTTCTCATGATAACATCAAAGAAAAAGCAGATTATATAACAAAAACATTAGAAGAAGATGGCATTTTTGATGCCTTAGAAGGATTTGGTATGGTAGAAAAAGAATTACATTTTCCGCAAGTAGACATTGAAGCAGTAGAAGGTCCGATTGCCACTATTAAAACAAATCATGGAGATATGCGTATTAAGCTTTTCCCTGAACATGCACCAAAAACAGTAGCCAACTTTATCGCTCTGTCAAAAGATGGTTACTATGACGGGGTCATTTTCCACCGTATTATCAAAGACTTTATGATTCAAGGTGGAGACCCAACTGGTACTGGTATGGGTGGCGAATCAATCTATGGTGAGTCATTTGAAGACGAATTTTCAGAGGAACTTTACAATATCCGCGGAGCCCTTTCTATGGCTAATGCTGGACCAAATACAAACGGTAGCCAGTTCTTTATCGTGCAAAATCAACACTTGCCATACTCTAAGAAAGAAATTGCTCGTGGTGGTTGGCCAGAACCAATTGCAGAAATTTATGCGGAACAAGGTGGAACTCCTCACCTTGATCGTCGTCACACAGTTTTTGGACAGCTTGCAGATGAAGCTTCTTATGAAGTTCTGGATGCAATTGCAGGTGTAGAAACAGGTGCGATGGACAAGCCAGTTGAAGATGTCGTTATCGAAACGATTGAAATCGAGGACTAAGATGAAAATAGGTGATAAGCTAAAGGGTCGTATTACAGGAATTCAGCCCTACGGTGCCTTTGTTGAGCTAGAAACGGGTGATACGGGGCTGATTCACATTTCAGAGATTCGGACAGGCTTTATTGAAAATATTCATGACGCCTTGAAAGTCGATGAAGAGGTTCAGGTTCAGGTAGTGGATTTAGATGAATTTACAGGGAAAGCTAGTCTTTCTATTCGCACTTTGGAGGAAGAAAAGCACCAGTTTCCGAGAAGGAGACGCTTTTCAAGCGACCGCTTTAACTACGGCTTTGCGCCTCTCAAACGAATGATGCCAATTTGGACCAAGGAAGCCCTTCAACATTTGAAGAATCAGAAGCACTAGTTAGAAACCTCTATCTTTTGTAATGTTAATATAAATTTGCTATAATAAGACCATGGAAGAAGAACAATTATTAAAATCAGGAGAGCGTATTAACCAGCTCTTTTCGACAGATATTAAAATCATTCAAAATAGAGAGGTTTTTAGCTATTCGGTGGATAGTGTTCTCTTGTCACGTTTTCCACGTTTTCCTAAAAAGGGCTTGATAGTGGATTTTTGCGCTGGAAATGGAGCAGTTGGGCTATTTGCTAGCACTCGTACTCAGGCACAGATTTTGGCTGTTGAGATTCAGGAGCGTTTGGCAGATATGGCTGAGCGCTCTGTCCGTTTGAATGGTTTGGAAGAGCAGATGCAGGTCATCTGTGATGATTTGAAAAATATGCCTGCTTACATCCAGGGAAGTAAGGTGGATATGATTTTGTGTAATCCACCCTATTTCAAGGTGGATCCTCATTCTAATCTGAACGAGAGTGAACATTACCTCTTGGCTCGCCACGAAATCACGACTAATTTGGAAGAAATCTGTCGTAGTGCCCAAAGTATTCTCAAGTCTAATGGGCGTTTGGCCATGGTTCATCGTCCTGATCGACTTCTGGATATTTTGGATACATTACAACGGCATAATCTAGCTCCTAAGCGCCTGCAATTTGTCTATCCCAAAAAGGAAAAGGAAGCCAATATGCTTTTGATTGAGGCTATCAAGGATGGCTCGACAAGTGGCTTTAAGGTCTTGCCACCTCTCATTGTACACAATGATGATGGCTCTTATACGCCGGAACTTGAAGAGATTTATTATGGATCATAAGGCTTATATGTATGTGCTGGAGTGTCGTGACGGATCCTACTATACAGGCTATACGACTGATGTAAGTAGACGCCTCGCTGTCCACAATAGTGGGAAGGGAGCCAAATACACACGAGCACGCTTGCCAGTCAAACTTATCTATGCTCAAGGTTTTGCCAGTAAGGAAGAAGCCATGTCGGCAGAAGCCCTTCTCAAGCGTAAGAAGCGACCACAGAAGGAAGAATTTTTATCTGAAAATCAAGATAGAAATTTACTCAGTTATTTTGAAGAATCGTGAGGAGTCCTTTGACTCCTCTTACTTTTGTCAAAAAGCGAAAAAAATGCTACAATAAAGAGAATAAACAAAATGAGGTATTATCATGTCTAAGATTCTAGTATTTGGTCACCAAAATCCAGACTCAGATGCCATCGGGTCATCTGTAGCCTTTGCCTATCTTGCAAAAGAAGCTTACGGTTTGGATACGGAAGCTGTTGCCCTTGGAACTCCAAATGAAGAAACAGCCTTTGTCTTGAACTATTTTGGTGTGGAAGCACCGCGTGTTATCACTTCTGCTAAAGCAGAAGGTGCAGAGCAAGTTATCTTGACTGACCACAATGAATTCCAACAATCTGTATCAGATATCGCTGAAGTAGAAGTTTATGGTGTTGTGGACCACCACCGTGTGGCTAACTTTGAAACTGCAAGCCCACTTTACATGCGTTTGGAGCCAGTTGGATCAGCGTCTTCAATCGTTTACCGTATGTTCAAAGAACATGGTGTAGCTGTTCCTAAAGAGATTGCTGGTTTGATGCTTTCAGGTTTGATTTCAGATACCCTTCTTTTGAAATCCCCAACAACACACCCAACAGATAAGGTTATTGCTCCTGAATTAGCTGAATTGGCTGGTGTAAACTTGGAAGAGTATGGTTTGGCTATGTTGAAAGCTGGTACCAACTTGGCTAGCAAATCTGCTGAAGAATTGATTGACATCGATGCTAAGACTTTTGAACTCAACGGAAATAATGTTCGTGTTGCTCAAGTAAACACAGTTGACATCGCTGAAGTTTTGGAACGTCAAGCAGAAATTGAAGCTGCAATGCAAGCTGCCAACACAGCAAATGGCTACTCCGACTTTGTCTTGATGATTACAGATATCGTCAACTCAAACTCAGAAATCCTAGCACTTGGTGCTAACATGGACAAGGTTGAAGCAGCCTTCAACTTCAAACTTGAAAACAATCATGCCTTCCTTGCTGGTGCCGTTTCACGTAAGAAACAAGTGGTACCTCAATTGACTGAAAGCTTTAATGCTTAAGATTTTGAGTGTTAATTCAAATTAGGAAAGTCTAGTTTGACTTATATCGAAAGGAGTTTCGGCTCCTTTTTTTCTAGGAGTGAAGCATGTTAGAAAATGGCGATTTGATTTTTGTGAGAGATGAGTCAGATATGGGACAGGCCATCCAGACTTCCACAGGCAACTATAATCATGTTGCCATTTATTTGGATGGGATGGATTTACCACTCTAGTGGATAGGCTGGTGTAGTCTGTCAAGAACCAGCAGACTTCTTTGAGTCCAATCATTTGTACGACCTCTATGTCTACCCAGAAATGGATATCCAGTCTGTGAAGGAAAAAGCTTGCAAACATCTGGAAGCTCCTTACAATGCTTCTTTCTATCCGGATGGACATGGTTTTTACTGTTCCCAGTATATGGCAGAAATCCTACCGATTTTTGAAACTATTCCCATGAAATTTGGAGATGGGGAGCAGGAGATTAGTGATTTTTGGAGAGAGTATTATAGAGAACTAGGTTTGCCTGTTCCTCTGAACCAAGCTGGTACCAATCCCAATCAATTGGCAGCATCGCCTCTGTTAGAATGTAAAGAAAGGAATCTTCATGATTCAGATTTTTAATCCATCTCGTTTGACGAGACAGCCATTTTTTAGAGAATTGATTCGCTATCTGGATCAGCATGAGGATGTGATTTTACGGGAAATCAAGGCTCAATTTCCAGATCTAGCAGTTGACAAACTCATGGAAGAGTATATAAAGGCTGGCTTGATTCTACGAAAAAATAAGCGCTATTACCTCAATCTTCCTATGCTTGAGTCCCTTGATAGTCTCGAACTGGACCAAGAGATTTTTGTTAGAGAAGATAGTCCGATTTATCAAGCCTTGTTGGAGCAGAGTTTTGAGACGGAGTTGCGCAATCAAACCAATGCAGCTATTTTAGTTGAAAAGACGGACTTTGCGCGAACTAAAATGACTCTTTCCAATTATTTCTACAAGGTCAAACATCAGTATCCTTTGACAGAAAAACAGCAGGAGCTCTATGCCATTTTGGGAGATGTCAATCCTGAGTATGCTCTCAAATATATGACGACTTTTTTGTTGAAATTTCTCAAAAAAGACCAGCTTATGCAGAAACGCCGTGATATCTTTGTGGACAGTTTAGTTGTCCTAGGTTATATTGTCCAAAATGAAGATGGAAAGTATGAGTTGGCTATCGATTTTGATAAGGAAAGATTAACTTTCTACTTGGACTGATATCTTGTTTCTGAGCACATTGTTTGACTTTCCTTAGTATTCGATATAAACTAATATGTAACCGGTAACACATATCGGAATAAAACTAAAGGAGACAATCATATGTCACTTGAAAACAAATTGGAACAAGCAACAGGCGCTATCAAAGAAGGATTTGGTAAAGTTACTGGGGATAGCAAAACTGAAGCAGAAGGTGCTGTAGAAAAGACAGTTGCTAAGGCAAAAGAAGTAGTTGAAGATGCTAAAGGTGCTGTAGAAGGTGCCGTTGAAGGCTTGAAAAACGCTTTTAAATAAAGATAGAAAAAATCAAGGGTTTCATTTCCCTTGATTTTTCTATCTTATAAATAATTTTCTGCGACGGCTGCATCACCTGGATAGGTTTCTTTCTTTCCTTGAACGATTTGGTAGCAATCTGCTCCCTTACCAGCAATAATAACTGCATCTAATTCGTGATTTGTGATAGCCATAGCTGCCTTGATGGCTTCTTGGCGATCTGCAATCTTTTCAACAGGATGATTGATGTAGCTACTAATTTCATCCGCAATGGCCATTGGGTCTTCATAGTTGGGATCATCAGCAGTCAGAAAGACTTGAATTTCAGGATGTTGATTGAGGAGAAGTCCAAAGTCCTTGCGACGGCTTTCTCCCTTGTTTCCAGTTGAGCCAAGCACTAGAGCAATCTTTCCAGTTTGATGTGCTTCAACAACTGAGATTAGTTTTTTAAGACTGTCACCATTGTGGGCGTAGTCAATGAAAACTTTTGCGCCATTTTTCTGTGTGAGAACTTCCATGCGACCAGGGACGCGAGTAGACGCAATCCCTTTTTTGATATCTTCAAGACTAGCACCTAGACGAAGGCAGGCAAGTCCTGCAGCGACTGCATTTTCTTGGTTGAAGTGCCCAATCAACTGGATGTCATAATCTCCAGCTAATTTACCGATTGCTGAGAAGCTAAAGGCTTTGGAGTTTTCAATTTGGTTACTTGACTGGTTACCGTAGAAGTCATGCTCTTGGTTCTCAACTTGTTCTTTCAGAACAGAGAAGTGGTCCATATCGCTATTAATGACAACTGCTCTGCTATTTTTCATCAAGAGACGCTTGTGATAAAAATAATCTTCAAAGGTCGGATGCTCAATAGGACCAATATGGTCAGGACTAATGTTGAGGAAGACACCGACATCAAAGGTCAGTCCGTAGACTCGTTTAACCAAGTAGGCTTGACTGGATACTTCCATGATAAGGTGAGTTCGTCCGTTATCAACTGCTTGCGCCATCATCTCAAAGAGATCGATACTCTCAGGAGTAGTCAGGGCAGATTTAAAGAAAATCTTGCCGTCCAAGGTCGTATTCATGGTTGATAACATAGCTGGACGATGTTGTTGACTTAAGATGTTGTAGGCGAAGTAAGCTGCGGTTGTTTTTCCTTTAGTACCAGTGAAAGCAAGTAATTTTAATTTCTCCTGAGGGTTGCCATAAAATTCCATGGCAATCAAACTCATGGCTTTCTTGATATCGCTAACGACAATAACAGGGATACCTACTTCATAGTCTTGTTCTGCTACATACCAACCAAGTCCTTGTTCAATTGCCGAAAGGAGAAATTCTTTTTTGAAGGCTGCTCCTTTGACAAAAAAGAGACTATTTTCTTTTGCTTTTCGGCTATCATAGCAGATGCTATCAAAAACGACATCACTATAATAATAATGGTAATGTCCTTGGTCAATAATCTCACGGAAGAGACCATCTTTCTTTAAAATATCTAATATAGTTTCAATCTTTATCATACTTTCTATTGTAAACCGAAAGTCTGAATTTTACAAGTAACAAGGAAAAGTTTATAATGGAAGATAAGGAACATTTCCTAGTTATTAAAAATGAATGAGGAAGTTATGTCTAACGAAAATAATCATCAGCAGGCCCAGATGTTACGAGGGACTGCCTGGCTAACGGCTAGTAACTTTATCAGTCGCCTGCTCGGGGCCATTTACATCATTCCCTGGTATATCTGGATGGGGACTTATGCCGCTAAGGCCAATGGACTCTTCACTATGGGTTACAATATCTACGCTTGGTTCTTGTTGATTTCGACAGCAGGTATCCCTGTGGCAGTCGCAAAGCAAGTTGCCAAGTATAATACCATGCATGAGGAAGAACATAGTTTTGCCCTGATTCGGAGTTTCCTAGGCTTTATGACAGGACTTGGTGTGATCTTTGCTTTAATCTTGTATCTCTTTGCCCCTTGGTTAGCAGACCTTTCGGGTGTTGGTAAGGAGCTCATCCCCATTATGCAAAGTCTAGCTTGGGCGGTCTTGATTTTCCCATCCATGAGTGTGATTCGTGGATTTTTCCAAGGGATGAATAATCTTAAGCCTTATGCCATGAGCCAAATCGCTGAACAGGTCATTCGTGTTATCTGGATGCTCTTAGCAACCTTTATCATCATGAAGCTGGGTTCAAAAGATTATATATCAGCAGTTACCCAGTCTACCTTTGCGGCCTTTGTGGGAATGGTAGCTAGTTTTGCAGTCTTGATCTATTTCCTATACAAAGAAGGAATGCTTCAAAAAGTTTTTGAAACTCGAGATAAGATTGATAGTAAAGGTCTCTTGATTGATACCATTAAGGAAGCTATTCCTTTTATCTTGACTGGTTCGGCTATTCAGCTTTTCCAAATCTTGGACCAAAATACCTTTATCAATAGCATGAAGTGGTTTACCAACTATAGTAATGAAGACTTAATTGTCATGTTTTCTTATTTCTCTGCCAATCCTAATAAAATTACTATGATTTTGATTTCGGTTGGAGTTTCGATCGGTAGTGTAGGATTACCACTTTTAACTGAGAACTATGTTAAGGGTGATTTGCAGGCAGCTGCTCGGTTGGTGCAAGATAGTATCACCATGCTCTTCTTATTCTTACTTCCAGCAACTGTTGGAGTAGTCATGGTTGGAGAACCTCTCTATACAGTCTTTTACGGTAAGCCAGATAGTTTGGCTATGGGCTTGTTTGTCTTTGCAGTTTTACAGTCAACCATTCTTGGTTTGTACATGGTCTTGTCCCCTATGCTTCAAGCTATGTTCCGTAACCGTAAAGCAGTCTTGTATTTTGTTTATGGCTCAATTGCTAAGATTGTTTTACAATTACCATCAATAGCGATTTTCCATAGTTATGGTCCTCTCATTTCAACGACCATCGGTCTCATTATCCCGAATGTCTTGATGTATCGTGATATCTGTCAGGTTACAGGTGCTCGTCGTAAGCTTATCTTGAAGAGAACAATTTTAGTCACTATTTTGACTCTAGTTATGTTTATCCTCGTAGGATTCTTACAATGGATGATTGGCTTTGTCTTCCAACCATCAGGTCGTTTCTGGAGTTTCCTTTACGTTCTTCTAATCGGAACAATCGGTGGTGGTCTCTACGGAGTCATGTGTCTCTATACTCGTCTCTTGGATAAGGTTATTGGACAGGCAAAAGCGGACCAGTTGCGAGAACGCTTGAAAATATCATAATAGTTTATAAATAAAATGAACAATTTGAACTTTCAACTCTAAAAAAGTTTAAATTGTTCATTTTTTATTTAAAAAAGAGAGAAAAAAATAAAAATTGTAGAAAAAAGATTAATTTATGTCTATAATCGCTTGACTAAAAAAAACAATAGCTGTATAATGATACAAATATTTAAATTTGGAGGTTCTGGAAATGAAAAAGTCTAAGGCAAAATATCTGACGCTGGCAGGCCTTGCCCTAAGTGCCGGTCTACTATTGGCGGCTTGTAGCAACTCAGCTAGTTCAACTAAAACATACAACTATGTCTATTCTAGCGATCCGTCTAGTTTGAACTATCTTGCAGAAAACCGTGCAACAACCAATGACATCGTTACCAATTTGGTAGATGGGTTGATGGAAAATGATCAATATGGTAACTACGTTCCATCCTTAGCAGAGGATTGGACTGTTTCTCAGGACGGTTTGACATACACTTATAAACTTCGTAAAGATGCTAAGTGGTATACCTCTGAAGGTGAAGAATATGCTCCAGTAACTGCCCAAGATTTTGTAACTGGTTTGAAATATGCTGCTGATAAAAAATCCGAAGCTTTGTACCTGGTTCAAGATTCTGTAGCAGGTTTGGATGACTATATCAAGGGGAAAACAACTGACTTTTCAACTGTCGGTGTTAAGGCGATTGACGACCAAACAGTTCAGTACACTTTGACACGACCAGAATCTTATTGGAATTCTAAAACAACATCAACCATTCTCTTCCCTGTCAATGCAGACTTCCTGAAATCAAAAGGGGATGATTTTGGTAAGGTGGATCCTTCTAGCATTTTGTACAATGGACCTTTCTTGATGAAATCCTTTGTTTCAAAATCTGTCATCGAATTCAAGAAAAATCCGAACTACTGGGATGAAAAAAATGTCTTTGTAGATGATGTGAAATTGGCCTATTATGATGGTAGTGACCAAGATGCACTAGCTCGTAACTTTGTAGAAGGAGTCTACAGCTACGCACGTCTTTATCCAAATAGCTCAAGCTTTGAAGGAATTAAAGAGAAGAACAAGGATAACATCATCTATAGTATGCAAAATGCAACTTCTTATTACTTGAACTTCAACTTGGACAGAAAATCTTATAACTTCACGTCTAAGTCCTCAGATATCGAAAAGAAATCAACTCAAGAAGCAGTTCTGAATAAAAACTTCCGTCAAGCCTTCAACTATGCATACAACCGTACAGCCTATGGAGCACAATCTCAAGGGGAGGACGGAGCAACGAAGATTATTCGTAACCTAGTTGTACCTCCAACATTTGTAAGTATCAACGGAAAAGACTTTGGCGATGTTGTTTCAGAAAAGATGGTCAACTATGGCCAAGAATGGCAAGGAATCAACTTTGCAGATGCACAAGACCCATACTACAATCCTGATAAAGCTAAGGCTAAATTTGCGGAAGCCAAGAAAGAATTGGAAGCTAAGGGTGTGCAATTCCCAATCCACTTGGATGTATCAGTTGACCAATCAGCTAAAAAAGGTGTACTTGAAGCAAGCTCTTTGAAACAATCCATCGAATCTGTTCTAGGAGCTGAGAATGTGGTTATCGATATCCAACAGCTATCAACAGATGACTTTGACAACTCTAGCTACCTAGCTCAAACTGCAGCTCAAAAAGACTTTGATATCTATAATGGCGGTTGGAGTGCGGACTACTTGGATCCATCAAGCTATTTAGATATCCTAAATGTCAATAACGGTGGTATGTTGCAAAACATTGGTCTAGAACCAGGTGAGGTCAATGACAAGGCTAAGGCAGTTGGTCTGGATACTTACACTCAAATGTTAGAAGATGCTAACAAGGAGCAAGAACCAGCGAAACGTTATGAAAAATATGCTGAAGTTCAAGCTTGGCTCGTTGATAGCGCCCTTGCAATTCCAAACGTTTCTAAAGGTGGAACACCTACATTGAGAAAAACAGTTCCATTCTCTGCCGCCTTCTCTCAAGCTGGTAATAAGGGTGTTGAATCCTACAAATACGTGAAATTGCAAGATAAGATTGTCACAACAGCTGAGTATGAAGAAGCTAGACAAAAATGGCTGAAAGAAAAAGAAGAATCTAATAAAAAAGCCCAAGAAGATTTTGCTAAACACGTTAAGTAATCAGTCTATTCAACAGGAAAAACGATAGTTTCTCAGGAAGCTATCGTTTTTGTATAGTTTGAAACTATAACTAGCTCTTGAAAACAAGAAAACGAAGGATCCAAAATAAGTGGTACAATAGTTACTATAGATTTGGAGGTAAAGTATGAGCAAATCATTTCATATCAACACAATTTTAGCCCAAGCAGGTATTAAGTCAGATAAAGCGACAGGTGCTTTGGTAACACCAATTCACTTTTCAACGACCTATCAGCATCCAGAATTTGGTCAATCAACTGGATTTGACTATACCCGCACCAAAAACCCAACTCGTAGCAAGGCAGAGGAAGTTTTGGCAGCTATTGAATCCGCCCACTATGCTCTAGCAACTAGTTCAGGTATGTCTGCGATTGTGTTAGCCTTTAGCGTTTTTCCAGTAGGAAGCAAGGTTTTAGCTGTCCGTGACCTTTACGGTGGCTCTTTCCGCTGGTTCAATCAAGTGGAGCAAGAAGGACGTTTCCACTTTACCTATGCCAACACAGAAGAAGAGCTAATTGCCGAGCTAGAAAAGGATGTGGATGTACTTTATATCGAAACACCAACCAACCCTTTGATGTTGGAATTTGATATTGAAAAATTGTCAAAATTAGCTCATGCTAAGGGTGCTAAAGTTGTCGTCGACAATACCTTCTATAGCCCGATTTACCAACGTCCAATTGAAGATGGAGCAGATATTGTCCTTCATTCAGCGACAAAATACCTTGCAGGTCATAATGATGTTTTAGCTGGTGTAGTTGTGACAGATAGTGCGGATCTATACGAAAAACTCTTTTACAATCTCAACACGACAGGGGCTGTTTTGTCACCATTTGATAGCTATCAGTTGATTCGTGGTCTTAAGACCTTGTCACTTCGCATGGAGCGCTCGACTGCTAATGCTCAAGAAATCGTAGCCTTTTTGGAACAATCACCTGCTGTCAAAGAAGTCTTGTATACAGGTCGTGGGGGAATGATTTCCTTTAAAGTAGCAGATGAGAAACGTATTCCTCATATCTTAAATACTTTGAAAGTATTTTCTTTTGCTGAAAGTTTAGGTGGGGTAGAAAGTCTGATTACCTACCCAACTACTCAAACCCATGCAGACATTCCTGCAGAGGTTCGCCATTCTTATGGATTGACAGATGACCTCTTGCGCTTGTCTATTGGTATTGAGGATGTTAGAGATTTGATTGAAGACTTGCGTCAAGCCTTGGAAGGATGATAAAACTATGGGAAAATATGATTTTACGACCTTGCCCAATCGTTTTGGACATCATACCTACAAATGGAAAGAAGCAGAGACTGACCGTCAAGTATTGCCAGCCTGGATCGCTGATATGGACTTTGAAGTCTTACCTGAGATTCGTCAGACAGTCCATGACTATGCTGAGCAATTAGTCTATGGCTATACCTATGCTAGTGATGGCTTGATTGAAGCCGTTCAAAACTGGGAGGAAAAACAGCACGGCTATCGCTTTGATAAGGATGCCCTAGTCTTTATCGAAGGAGTAGTACCAGCTATTTCAACAGCCATCCAAGCCTTTACCAAAGAGGGTGAAGCAGTACTCATTAACACACCAGTTTATCCTCCTTTTGCTCGCAGTATTAAGCTTAATAATCGTAGACTAATCACCAACTCTCTAGTAGAAAAAGACGGACTTTTTGAGATTGACTTTGATCAATTAGAGAAAGACTTTGTTGAAGAGGATGTGAAACTTTACGTTCTCTGCAACCCTCATAATCCTGGTGGACGTGTTTGGGAGAAGGAAGTCTTAGAGAAGATTGGACAACTTTGTCAAAAACATGGAGTTTTGTTGGTGTCTGATGAGATTCACCAAGACTTAGCCTTGTTTGGAAACAAACACCAGTCATTCAATACGGTAAATGAAGATTTTAAAGAATTTTCACTGATTTTAAGCAGCGCTACCAAGACCTTCAATATTGCGGGAACAAAGAATTCCTACGCTATTATCGAGAATCCTAAGTTAAGAGTGGCTTTCCAAAAGCGCCAGCTAGCTAATAATCAACATGAAATCTCAGGGTTGGGATATTTGGCAACAGAAGCAGCCTATCGCTCTGGTGAAGAATGGTTGTCAGAACTCAAAGAACTGATTGAGAAACACATCAATTATGTCGTCGATGTGTTTGGAAAAGAAACGAAAATCAAGGTCATGAAACCTCAAGGAACCTATCTCATTTGGCTTGATTTTTCAGCCTACGATATTCGTGATGAAGAATTAAGAAGCCTTTTAAGAGACGAAGCCAAGGTTATCCTGAACAGGGGCTTGGACTTTGGTGAAGAAGGAGCTCTCCATGCTCGCTTAAATGTAGCCATGCCGACATCTGTCTTGGAAGAAGTTTGCCAGCGAATCATTGCTACTTTCGCTAAATTTTAAGAAGCTAGCCTTTTAGGAGAAAAGTACTCCTAGAAGGCTATTTTCGTAAGAAGAAATGTGGTATAATTAAGAGATAAAGTAAAGGGGAAAATATGGCTAAATTGATTCCAGGGAAGCTTCGAATGGAGGGAGCTCAACTCTACGAAACTAGTCAGATTGAAATTATCAAAGAGAAAGACCATCGCCTCTATGCGCGTGTAGCAGATGAAGAAATTCGCTATAGCCTGGATGATGATTTGGTTTTTTGTGCTTGTGATTTTTTCCAAAAAAGAGGGTTTTGTGTGCATTTGGCAGCACTAGAGCATTACCTGAAAAATGATCCGATTGGTCAGGAACTCTTGGGAAATCTGGAAAATGTGCACGAACAGAAAGAAGAAGTTGAAACTCAGGTTACTTTTGGAGGAAAGTTTTTAGAATCCATTCAAATTCCTAGTCTTTCTGAAATCTATCAGTTGTCTGCTCAGGGGCAGATTGAAGCAGGGACTAATCGTATTATTTGGACTTTGAGGATTGGTCTTATCCAGA
Organism: Streptococcus sp. HMSC034E03; assembly: GCF_001811505.1. Taxonomy (GTDB): domain Bacteria; phylum Bacillota; class Bacilli; order Lactobacillales; family Streptococcaceae; genus Streptococcus. The sequence continues at coordinate 134,898 of NZ_KV804997.1, read as the reverse complement.
CGCAGAAATTCTATGTAATCCGAGATATTCCCCTTTTTCTGAAGGTTTTAGAAACTAGTAAACCCTACATGATTGGGAAGTTATATGAAACTTCCTTGAATATTCGTCAGTTTGATGAAAGTAGTCAATTTGTTATAAATTTCCTTCAAGGAATTCTAGAAGATGAGGTTGAAAATACCCTTTTTTTCCAGAATCAATGTCGTCATCTTTATTTCCCGCTGTCTTTTTTTGAGCAGGGTGTTAGTCTGCTGATGGGTTTAGATGAATTTCAATTTGACCATCAGATTTCGAATTATCACCACCTTGTATTTCAAGATTTTGATGGTCAAGCAGGTTTGTTTACCTTTCAAATTGAAGAAAAGTCCAACTATTATGAGATGGAAATTGTTCAACAGGTAGGGCTTAATTCATTTTATAAGGGACAAGTCTTGTTTACTAAAGGTACATTTTATCTTCTGTCTAAAGAACAAGCTAGACTTATAGAAAAATTAAAAAAAGTATCTATCGATAAAAGTGGTAGAAAGATTTTACAATTTGATACCAGTGATCGAGATCTTTTAGCTTCGACCTTGTCGCAGTTTAAAGACATAGGAGAGGTAAAAGCCCCTGATGCGCTCCAAATTCAGTCTTTCCGTCCTTCTTTCTACATGGAAGGAGAAGAGGACGGTTCTATTCGCTTGGATATGCAGTTTCAGTATGAAACTTGCTTAGTAAGGAATCGTAATGAACTAGAGAGTCTTCCTTTTGCTAGTGATATTCAACTGGAGAAGCAAATCTTTCAATTGGCTCTATCTGCTGGATTTGAAGCAGATTTTCGTTCATGGCGTCAAAATTTGAAAGCTGATGCAGTCCATGCCTTCTTCCAGGAAGTTTTGCCAGCCTTTGCAGCACTTGGAGAATTAAAGATTTCTGAAAGCTTGCAAGACCTTTATCAGGTTCAGAAGCCTCAAGTTCACATCTCATCCAAGGGAAACCTATTAGAAATTCAATTTGATTTTCAAGATATAGATCAAGAAGAAATCGATCGAGCGATGAAAGCTCTAGTTGAGAAGCAGGATTATTACATCAGCTCTTCGAATCAGGTTTACTATTTCGATGATCAGACCAAGCGTATTCGTCAGGATTTAGAAGAATTAGGGATAGAGGACCTACAAGATGGAGCTTTTCGAGCTCGTAAATCCCTAGCTTATACCCTATCTCATCTATTTAAGGACCAGGATCAAATTTCTTTCACCGAAGAATTTCGTAATCTGGCCCATGATTTGACGCATCCAGAAGATTTTCCGATGAAAGTGCTGAATATCCAAGCAGATCTCAGGGATTATCAGAAAAAGGGAATTCAGTGGCTGCAGATGCTCCATCATTATAGCTTTGGCGGTATTTTAGCAGATGATATGGGGCTTGGGAAAACCTTGCAAACCATTGCCTTTTTAAGTAGTCAGGTTCAAGCAGATACTAGTGTCCTAATCCTTGCTCCATCTGGCTTAATCTATAACTGGGCTGATGAATTTCAAAAGTTTGCTCCAGATTTGGATGTCGCGGTCGTGCATGGCTTAAAATCTCATCGAGAGTCAATTTTGGCAGAAAATCATCAGATTTATGTGACAAGCTATGCTACTTTCCGTCAAGATAGTGAAATTTATCGAGACCTATCTTTTGATTTTCTTTTTCTAGATGAAGCTCAAGTGATGAAAAATACACAAACGAAGATTGCTCAAAGTTTGCGACGATTTGTGGTTCCATCCGTCTTTGCACTATCAGGAACACCGATTGAAAACCATCTGGGAGAACTCTGGTCGATTTTTCAGATTGTCTTACCAGGCCTCTTACCTGCTAAGAAGGAGTTTATGAAACTATCAACTGAAAGAGTGGCTCAATTTATCAAACCCTTTGTCATGAGACGCAAGAAAGAAGAGGTTTTGACAGAGTTGCCTGACTTGATTGAAGTCGTCTATAAGAATGAACTGGAGGATCAACAAAAAGCTATCTATCTTGCTCAGCTACAACAGATGCAGGAGCGTCTGGGACAGGTAAGCGATTCGGAATTTCAACGAAATCGCGTCGAAATTTTGACTGGTCTCATGCGTCTGCGTCAGATTTGTGATACACCTGCGCTCTTTATGGAGGACTACCAAGGAGAGAGCGGGAAGCTGGATAGTTTACGAGATTTGCTGGTTCAGATTGCTGAAGGTGGACATCGTGTACTTATCTTCTCTCAATTTAGAGGCATGCTAGATCGTATTGAGCAAGAGCTACCTGACTTAGGTCTGACATCCTTTAAAATTACTGGTTCAACGCCTTCTCAAGAACGTCAGGAAATGACCAAATCCTTTAATCAAGGTGAGCGCGATGTATTCTTAATTTCTCTAAAAGCAGGTGGTGTTGGTCTCAATCTTACTGGTGCTGATACAGTTATTTTGGTAGACTTGTGGTGGAACCCTGCGGTTGAATCACAGGCTATTGGTCGTGCCCATCGTATGGGACAAGAGCAGGCTGTTGAAGTTTATCGTCTTGTGACTCGAGGGACAATCGAAGAAAAGATTCAAGAATTACAAGAGAAAAAGAAAAATCTTGTTTCTGAAATCTTGGATGGAACAGAGTCTCGTGGCAGTCTGAGTCTAGCTGAAATACGAGAAATTTTAGGGATTTCATGAGCCTATACTTGAAAAATCAAGACATTACGCTATAATGGAGTATTGAAAGGAAATAAATATGACACAAAAACGATTTCCAATAGTGGCAGATGATGAAGTCATGTTGACAGAAATGCCAGTTATGAATCTCTACGATGAGTCTGATTTCATCAGTAATATAAAAGGTGATTACCAAGACAAAAACTACTTGGAATGGTCTCCGATTACTGAAGAAAAAAAGCAAGAGGAAGCCAAACCTCTTGTAAAACCGATTGAGAAAAAAGAAAAATCCTATGCTGAATTAGCGCGTGAAGAAGCTCGCGCGGATTTGAAAAAGAAGCGCTCGGCTCGATATTTGACTCAGGATGTGAGTCATACGAGACGTCAAACGAAACCAAGCCAGGTGCGTCCAGCAAATCAACCGACAGCACCTTTTCAAAAAGAAAATCCAGGAGAATTTGCGAAATATAGTCAGAAGTTAGGTCAATCTCACTATATTTTGGCAGAAACAGTTTCTCAAGTGGAACATCCAATTTCAGACGGTGAAACAAGTCGTTCCAAGAAAAACAATTATGACTTTTTAAAGAAAAGTCAAATTTATAACAAAAAAAGTAAACAAAAAGAACAAGAACGTCAAGTTGCCCAAGAGCTTAACTTGACTAGAATGAGCGAATAAAGGGGAAGAAAATGGCAAAAACCTATCATTTTATCGGAATCAAAGGATCAGGTATGAGTGCCTTGGCTTTGATGTTGCATCAAATGGGGCACAAGGTGCAAGGTTCTGATGTTGAAAAGTACTACTTTACCCAACGTGGACTAGAGCAAGCAGGGATTACAATCTTACCTTTTGATGAGAAGAACTTACAAGGGGATATGGAGATTATCGCTGGGAATGCCTTCCGTCCAGATAATAACGTTGAAATTGCCTATGCAGATCAACAGGGCTTGAGCTATAAACGTTATCATGAGTTTCTCGGTAGCTTTATGCGTGATTTCATCAGTATGGGAGTTGCTGGAGCCCACGGTAAGACTTCAACAACTGGGATGCTTTCTCACGTTTTGTCCCATATTACAGATACTAGCTTCTTGATTGGTGACGGTACTGGTCGTGGTTCTGAAAATGCCAAGTATTTTGTCTTTGAATCAGACGAGTATGAGCGCCATTTCATGCCATATCACCCAGAATATTCTATTATTACGAACATTGACTTTGACCACCCAGACTATTTCACAAGCTTAGAAGATGTCTTCAACGCCTTCAATGATTATGCCAAACAAATTACCAAAGGCTTGTTCGTTTACGGTGAAGACGCTGAGTTGCGTAAGATTACGGCTAATGCTCCGATTTACTACTATGGTTTTGAAGCAGAAGGTAATGACTTCGTAGCAAGTGACTTGCTTCGTTCTACTACAGGTTCAACCTTTACCGTTCATTTCCGTGGTCAAGAGCTAGGTCAATTCCATATTCCAACCTTTGGCCGTCACAATATCATGAATGCAACTGCGGTTATTGGATTGCTTTACATAGCAGGATTTGACTTGGATTTGGTGCGTGAACACTTGAAGACTTTTGGAGGAGTGAAACGTCGTTTTACAGAAAAGATTGTTAATGATACAGTGATTATCGATGACTTTGCTCACCATCCAACAGAAATTATTGCAACACTAGATGCTGCGCGTCAGAAATATCCAAGCAAGGAAATCGTGGCAATTTTCCAACCACATACCTTTACTCGTACAATTGCCTTGTTGGATGATTTTGCACAAGCATTAAACCAGGCTGATGCCGTTTACCTAGCACAAATCTATGGATCTGCTCGTGAGGTGGACCATGGAGATGTCAAGGTTGAAGATCTTGCAAGTAAGATTAATAAGAAAAATCAAGTAATCACAGTTGAAAATGTTTCTCCACTCCTAGACCATGACAATGCTGTCTATGTCTTTATGGGAGCTGGTGACATCCAAACTTATGAATACTCATTTGAGCGTCTCTTGTCAAACTTGACTAGCAATGTTCAATAAGGAACACCATGGAATTTTCAATCACTATTCGGGAGGTTCAGCCATCAGATTTAGAGTCAATCTGGCTGATAGGAGAAAGCAACTCTGACTCCCAAGATGAAATTAGTATAGAAGTGATAAAAGAGCGTATCCGCAAGCATGCGGGTACGTTTCTGCTAGCCAGCCTTAATGAAGAAATCATTGGTTATATCATTGGTGACGAACTCACTAAGTTCATCCAAAGTGATTCTAGGAAGCAGCTTGAAGCAGCAATTCCTGACACGAGTGACTTTATCACTATTTTAGATCTTGCCGTCCATCCTGATTATCAAGGACAAGGATTTGGAACCTTGTTGTTGGGAGCTATGAAGGAGTATGCTTTTCAGAAAAATAGACCAGGCCTCTATTTGCTGTCCAGGGATGAATTACTGGCTTACTTTGAGATGAATGGATTTCTTGACTATGGTCTAGCAGATATGCCAACTAGTAGTGAAACTTATTTTCATATGTTTTGGGCAAATCCCTATTTTCAGGAGGAAAGATGATTATTAGACAAGCAAGGCTTACAGACCTTGATCGTATCCTAGAGATTGAGTTGGAAAATTTCTCTGCTGAGGAGGCTATTCCTCGATCTGTTTTTGAAGCTCATCTCAAGGAAATTAAGACCAGTTTCTTAGTGGCTGAAAAGGAGGGACGAATCCTTGGTTACGTTGAAGGACCGGTAATGCCTCATCGACATTTACAAGACCAGTCCTTTACAGAAGACATTAAAGATTATAGCCATCAAAAAGGTGGCTATATCTCTGTGACTTGTCTATCCATTGCTAAGAAAGCTCAAGATTTAGGTGTCGGACGAAAATTATTGACCGCCTTAAAAGAGCTCGCTCTTGAGCATGAGCGTGAGGGAATCAATCTAACCTGCCATGACTATCTCATTGGGTATTATGAAAAACATGGTTTTGTAAATGAAGGAAAATCCAAGTCGACTTTTGCTGGTGAAGAATGGTATGATATGGTCTGGGAAAACACGAATTAGGCATTAGAAAGGCATCTATGGTTGCTTTTCTTTAGTTTTTAAGATATAATATTATGGATTATCAAGAAGGAGGTAATACCTTTGAGCGAAAATTCAAGAGAAGAAGAAAAGTTAAGTTTTAAAGAACAAATTTTAAGAGACTTAGAAAGATTGAAAAGAGAAGAAGAGCTTAGCGCTACCGAGAGTGGTAAGGATGTGCTTTTCTCTGATTTTAGTACTCTTTCAAAGACAGATGAACTAGTGAAAGAGCCGTCTGTAGAAGACTTGATGGAAGATTCAGTTTCACTAGTGGATGAACTATTTGCTAATGCTCCAACAGTTCCACCACGTCCATCTTTATCATCAGAAAAACCTGTTGAATCAGCTGTAGTTCCAGAAAAAGTTACGCCTGCAGAACCAGCTGTGGCTCCAGAAAAAGTTACACCTGCAGAACCAGCAGAAGTTACACCTACAGAATCCGCAGTAGCTACAGAACCAGTAGTACCTACTGTAGATCGAGTTGAATCTCATGTACCTGCTCAGCCGGTTCAAGAAGAGAAAGAGTTCAATGCTAATTCGACAAGGATTCCAGTTTCTTATCGTACGAATCAGGCAAAACCAATTCCGGCTAAAAAGACTATTAAGCCGCAACCGAAACCAACGGTTCTTGGAAAAGAAACTCCGAGTCAAGAACCAGCTGCTCCAGTTGAAACTAGAACTGAACTTCCTAGAAGAAGTCGTAAAGAGTCAGTGAAACCAATCAAGAAAAAGAAAAAATCACGCTTAAAAGGATTTTTCGTAACAGTATTTGTTTTATTGATTTTACTAGGTGTGGGTGGATTCTTCGGTTACCGTTATGTCGAATCTGCACTTCAACCAGTTGATGCAAATTCAAAACAGTATGTCACTGTTCAAATTCCAGATGGGGCCAATCTTCAGCAAATTGGTGATACATTAGAAAACTCTGGATTGGTAAAACAGGGTTTTATCTTTAGTCTCTATGCTAAGTATAAAAACTATTCTGATTTAAAATCTGGTTACTATAATTTGCAAAAGAGTATGAGTACAGATGATATCATCAAAGAATTGCAAAAGGGTGGAACGCCTCAACCTCAAGAGGTTGCACTTGCAAATCTTACAATTCCTGAAGGTTATACAATTGATCAAATTGCACAAACAGTTGGTCAGCTTCAGGGAGAGTTTAAAGAACCTTTGACTGCAGATGCCTTCTTGGCAAAAGTTCAAGATGAAACTTTTATTTCTCAATTAGTTGCTAAGTATCCAACCCTTCTTGAAAGTTTACCAACGAAGGAAAGAGGTGTTCGTTACCGTCTAGAAGGATACCTTTTCCCAGCAACATATAGCATCAAAGAAAGTACAACTGTTGAAAGCTTGATTGATGAAATGGTGGCAGCTATGGACCAAAACTTGTCAACGCGTTATACTGCAATCAAAGAAAAGAATTTGACAGTAAATGAACTCCTCACCATTGCATCACTTGTAGAAAAAGAAGGTTTGAAAACTGATGATCGTAAGCTGATCGCTGGAGTTTTCTATAATCGTTTGAACCTTGGTATGCCACTTCAGAGTAATATTGCTATTCTCTATGCAGAAGGTAAGCTAGGACAAAATATTAGCTTGGCAGATGATGCAGCAATTGATACAACAATCAATTCACCTTATAATGTTTATACAAACCTTGGCTTAATGCCTGGCCCAGTAGACAGTCCAAGTCTGGATGCAATTGAAGCAAGTATCAATCAAACTAAGAGTGACAATCTCTACTTTGTAGCTAACGTACAAGATGGCAAGGTTTACTTTGCAACGACACGAGAAGAACATGATCGAAACGTTGCAGAGCATGTTAACAGTAAATTGACACAATCAAGTAGTTCAAACTAACTCTTAGAACAAGATTTGCTATTAAATCCGTGAGTGTAGAAGAGAAACTCTCTTTTTACGGGAATAGCAAGTCACACCAGTCTTTCCGCTATGATCAGAAACGCCTGAAATTCACAAGTTTTAGGCGTTCGGAAAGTTTGAGACTGACACAGTTTTAGAAACTATTTTAGATTGAGTTCAGAAATGAAAGTTTCAGTGCTCAATGTCTACCTAGGGATTTTTCAAGAAATCACTAGCAACCATCATGACTTACGAAAAGTCATAAAAAGAAAATTATGTGGTTTACCACATAATTTTGCTTTACTACCTATAAAAATATAATTTAATTAAAAGAAAGTTGAGAAAAATGGCAGAAAAAACATACCCTATGACCCTTGAGGAGAAGGAAAAACTCGAAAAAGAATTAGAGGAGTTGAAACTAGTTCGTCGTCCAGAAGTTGTTGAACGCATCAAGATTGCTCGTTCATATGGTGACTTGTCAGAAAACAGTGAATACGAAGCAGCGAAAGACGAGCAGGCTTTTGTTGAAGGACAAATCTCAAGCTTGGAAACAAAAATCCGTTATGCTGAGATTGTTAACAGTGATGCAGTTGCTCAAGATGAAGTTGCAATCGGTCGAACTGTCACTATCCAAGAAATTGGCGAGGACGAAGAAGAAGTATACATCATCGTGGGTTCAGCGGGTGCGGATGCCTTTGCAGGAAAAGTATCAAATGAAAGTCCAATCGGGCAAGCCTTGATTGGTAAGAAAACAGGCGATACAGCTACAATTGAAACACCTGTTGGTAGCTACGATGTTAAAATCTTAAAAGTTGAAAAAACAGTTTAATAGGAATGAAAAGAAGGAGTAGATGTAGGGAAAGCGCTTCCCATCACTCCTTTTCTTAATTCTAAAAATTAGAGGAGACTATATGAATTCAGAAAATAAGCACAAAAAGAAGAATAAAATGGAACGTGGGTTAACCAATCGCCATGTTCAGGTTATGGCCATTGCAGGAACAATTGGAACAGGATTGTTTCTAGGAGCTGGCCGTTCCATTAGTTTGACAGGTCCGTCAATCGTCTTGGTCTATATGATTACGGGTGGCTTCATGTATCTTATGATGCGCGCTATCGGGGAAATGTTGTACCAAGATCCGGAGCAACACACCTTTATCAACTTTATTACGCGTTATCTTGGTCAGGGATGGGGTTACTTCTCAGTCTGGTCTTACTGGCTCTCAGTAGTCTTTATTGGAATGGCCGAGATTACGGCTATTGCTCACTATGTTCAGTTTTGGTTTCCATCTTGGCCCTCTTGGTTGATTCAGGTTGTATTTCTGACAATACTCGGTTTGGTGAACTTGATTGCTGTTAAAATCTTTGGTGAAGTAGAATTTTGGTTTGCTATGATTAAAATTGTGGCCATTCTTGCCATGATTGCAACAGGTGTTTTTCTAGTTTTGACTGGCTTTGAAACGCCTTATGGTTCAGCAAGCCTTGCCAATATCAGTGATCATTTCTCCCTTTTCCCAAATGGGGGTATGAACTTTGTCATGGCCTTTCAAATGGTTTTCTTTGCTTACTTGATGATTGAGTTTATCGGTGTTACAACATCTGAAACCAAAGATCCTCGAAAAGTATTGCCTAAGGCGGTTAAGGAAATTCCTTTGCGAATTATCTTTTTCTACGGTGGAGCTCTCTTAGCCATCATGTCTATTATTCCTTGGCGTGAGCTTTCTGCAACAGATTCACCATTTGTGACAGTGTTTGAACTTGTTGGTCTTAAGTGGGCAGCAGCCTTGATTAACTTTGTTGTCTTGACTTCAGCAGCGTCAGCCTTGAATTCAACCCTTTACTCAACAGGTCGTCACTTGTACCAAATTGCCCATGATTCACCAAATCGTTTCTTGAAAGCTATTAAGGCAGACACGCTCTCACGTCACAACGTTCCTCAGAATGCAATCATTGCTTCTGCCGTATTGATTGGTTTTGCAGCCTTCATCAATGTACTTCCTGGAGTATCAGATGCCTTTGCTTTGATTACAGCTTCTTCATCAGGTGTTTATATCGCCATCTACATCTTGATCATGGTAGCCCATCTCAAGTATCGCAAGTCTAAAGACTTCATGGCAAATGGCTATCTCATGCCTCAATACCGCTTGCTAAATCCTCTGACCATGCTCTTCTTTATCTTTGTATTTGGAACACTCTTTTTACAAGACTCTACATTTGTAGGAGCAATCGGTTCAGCTATCTGGATTGTCGCATTTGGTATTTATAGCCAATGGAAATTTAGAAAATAAGTTTTACTCTCATCAACTTAGGTTGGTGAGTTTTTTAGTTTGACAGTTCTTCAAAATAGGAATATAATCAAGGCGTAAGTGTCTTTGAGGAGGTTTTGATGCACATTAGATTGGATAATACAGAGTCTCAGAAAGCGCAAGAAATTGGGGATTTGATTCGCTCCTATAATCGTTCTAAGAGAGAAGCAGCTGAAAGTGAGCCACTTAACCTTTATGTCGAAGATGATAGCGGTCAAGTCATGGCTGGTTTAGTAGCAGAGACCTTTGGAAATTGGCTAGAAATTGAGTATTTATTTGTGAAAGAGGATTTGCGAGGACAAGGAATCGGCTCCCAACTATTGCAGCAAGCAGAGAGTGAAGCTAAGAATCGAAACTGTCGTTTTGCTTTTGTCAATACTTACCAGTTTCAAGCTCCAGATTTTTATAAAAGGCATGGCTACAAGGAAGTCCTTAGGTTACAAGACTATCCCTACACAGGACAAAGGCACTATTATCAAAAAGATTTATAACATAAAAATAGAGATTGAAGCAAAGATTGCTATTCGATTAACAATAGAGGTGGATAATGGATATCATACTAGACATGGGAAATGTTTTATTAGAATGGAATAAGGATAAGATTTTACGAGGTGTGGTAAAAACAGAGAAGGATTATATGATATTGGACAAGGCGATCTTTCAATCAGGTCTTTGGGAAAGATTAGATCTCGGAACCCTGACCAGAGAGGATTTGATCTTGAAAGTGGTTTCCATGATTGGAAGCATATATCAAGAAAAGGTTCAAGAAGTAGTCTGGAATTGGCCTTCTTACATTGAGATTTACACTGAAGTCTTTCCTCTCCTGGTACGTTTAAAGGAAAAAGGCCATCGTATTTTTGTTTTGTCAAATACATCACCAGTTTTTTATGAATTATTAGAGGAACAACTCTCTCCTTTAAATGAAATCTTAGATGGATTCGTTCTTTCTTGTGATATCAAGGCTGTCAAACCTGATCGAAAAATGTTTGAAGAAATCCTCCATAAATATCAGTTGGATCCAGTAAATTGTATTTTTCTGGATGATGTAAAAGATAATACCAAGATGGCAGAAAGTTTAGGTATCAAAGCCTATCAAGTAAAACACAGAAGCGATCTCGTAGGTATTTTACAAAGATTTGAATAAACAGAAAACTCTCTATCATTTAGGTGATAGAGAGTTTTTGTTAAAAAAACCGCACAATATGTAATATATATATTGCATATTGTAAATTATATGATATAATGAACTTAGAAAGAAGCGCGACTTTTTAAAATTATAAAGGAGGTAAGAAGTGGCTAAGAATTTAAAATTAAAGTTAGCTCGAGTGGAGCTTGACATGACACAAGGTGATTTGGCAGAAGCTGTAGGTGTCACTAGGCAGACTATCGGTTTGATAGAAGCAGGAAAGTATAATCCCTCGCTTTCACTTTGCCAATCCATTTGCAGGTGCTTAGGCAAAACGCTAGATCAACTATTTTGGGAGGAAGAAGATGAAAAATAGATTTTATTATTATCAATTATTAGATGAAAGAGAAGAGCAACTGATGAATAAAGCAGGTGCGGAAACTTTTCATATCTCTATCGGATTGTTGTTTCTAGCTTATTTCATAGCAGTGTTAGCACCAAGCCTTTTTAATCCAAGTATGCTTCTCGTTATTATTATCATAGGGACTTTTTACTTTTTCACCCGTGCTCGCAATCTCGGTGTGACCTACTATAGTCGTTTTCATTTTACGATTTTGGGTTGTTTTTTCCTGACCTTGGCTATTACGGCTCTTTTAATGTTACAGAATTATCAATTCAATATCGAAATTTATCAGCACAATCCTCTGAACGTTAAATACTTGTCTGCTTGGGTCATTACCTATCTCCTTTATCTTCCTTGGGTCTTTCTTGGAAACTTAGGCTTAAAAAGTTATGGTGAATGGGCTCAGAAGAAATATGAAAAAGATATGGATGAGCTCGAGAGCATGGAATAGCTTGTTAGCTTTTTATCAATATCGATAAAATGTGTTATAATAGTACTAATTTATGATAAAAGAAGAAATATTTTCTTTTTTTTGCAAATAAGGAAGAAGGACAGTATATGTACCAAGATGACAGTTTAACATTGCACACAGATTTGTATCAGATTAACATGATGCAGGTTTACTTCGACCAAGGGATTCATAACAAGAAAGCGGTTTTTGAAGTTTATTTCCGCCAACAACCTTTTAAAAACGGTTATGCTGTTTTTGCAGGTTTGGAACGAATTGTGAAATACCTTGAAAACTTGCGTTTCTCAGATAGCGATATTGCTTATTTGGAGTCACTTGGTTATCATGGTGCCTTCTTGGAATATCTCCGTAATCTTAAGTTGGAATTGACTGTACGTTCTGCTCAAGAAGGGGATTTGGTCTTTGCTAATGAACCAATCGTTCAAGTGGAGGGACCTTTGGCTCAGTGCCAATTAGTGGAAACAGCCCTTTTGAACATTGTCAACTTTCAAACCTTGATTGCGACTAAGGCTGCCCGTATTCGTTCAGTCATTGAAGATGAGCCTTTGATGGAGTTCGGTACACGTCGTGCGCAAGAAATGGATGCTGCTATCTGGGGAACTCGTGCGGCTGTTATTGGTGGTGCCAATGGAACTAGTAATGTACGCGCAGGTAAGCTCTTTGGTATTCCTGTTCTAGGGACTCATGCTCACGCCTTGGTACAAGTCTATGGCAATGATTATCAGGCTTTCAAGGCTTATGCCTCAACTCACAAAAACTGTGTATTCCTAGTGGATACCTATGATACTCTTCGGATCGGTGTTCCAGCAGCAATTCAGGTTGCGCGTGAACTTGGTGATAAGATTAATTTCCTTGGTGTTCGTATTGACTCTGGAGATATCGCCTATATTTCTAAAAAAGTTCGTCAACAACTGGATGAGGCAGGATTTACAGATGCTAAGATTTACGCATCAAATGATCTTGATGAAAATACCATCCTTAACCTCAAGATGCAGAAAGCTAAGATTGATGTCTGGGGTGTAGGTACTAAGCTCATCACTGCTTATGACCAACCAGCACTTGGAGCAGTCTACAAGGTTGTTGCCATCGAAGATGAGAACGGTCATATGCGCAATACCATCAAGCTTTCAAACAATGCAGAGAAGGTTTCAACGCCAGGGAAGAAACAAGTTTGGCGCATCACCAGTCGTGAAAAAGGCAAGTCAGAAGGTGATTATATTACCTATGATGGTGTCGACGTTGCTAGCATGACTGAAATCAAGATGTTCCATCCAACCTATACTTACATCAAGAAAACTGTCCGTAATTTTGATGCTGTTCCTCTCTTGGTTGACATTTTCAAGGATGGTAAGCTGGTTTATGACTTACCAAGTCTGCCTGAAGTTCAAGCCTATGCTCGTAAGGAATTTGATAAGCTCTGGGATGAATACAAACGTGTTCTTAACCCACAACATTACCCTGTCGACTTGGCTCGTGATGTATGGCAAGACAAGATGGACTTGATTGATAAAATGCGTAAGGAAGCTCTAGGTGAAGGAGAAGAAGAATGAGTTTGCAAGAGACTATTATCCAAGAACTGGGGGTTAAACCAGTGATTGATGCCCAGGAAGAAATCCGTCGTTCGATTGACTTTTTGAAAAGATACTTGAAAAAACATCCTTTTTTAAAGACATTTGTCTTAGGAATTTCTGGGGGACAGGACTCGACCTTGGCAGGACGCTTGGCTCAATTAGCCATAGAAGAAATGCGAGCTGAAACCGGTGATGATAGTTATAAATTTATCGCTGTTCGTTTGCCTTATGGAGTGCAAGCTGACGAGGATGATGCTCAAAAAGCCTTAGCTTTTATCCAGCCAGATGTGAGCTTGGTCATTAATATCAAAGAATCTGCTGATGCTATGACAGCAGCAGTGGAAGCAACAGGAAGTCCTGTTTCAGATTTCAACAAGGGAAATATTAAGGCGCGTAGTCGTATGATTGCCCAATATGCCCTTGCAGGTGCTCATAGCGGAGCTGTTATCGGAACAGACCATGCTGCGGAAAATATCACAGGTTTCTTTACTAAATTTGGTGACGGTGGTGCAGATATTCTCCCACTTTATCGCCTCAATAAACGCCAAGGGAAACAACTCTTGAAGGAACTTGGAGCTGATCCAGCCCTCTATGAAAAAGTTCCAACAGCAGATTTGGAAGAAGAAAAACCAGGTATTGCAGACGAAGTAGCCTTGGGAGTCACTTACAATGAAATTGATGATTACCTCGAAGGTAAACAAGTCAGCCCAGAAGCCCAAGCTACCATTGAAAAATGGTGGTACAAAGGCCAACACAAACGCCACCTACCAATTACTGTGTTTGATACGTTTTGGGAGTAAAAACCTCCGGGGGAGGTTTTTACCCCGAGTCTAGAAACAGGAGAACGAGGAAAGTCCGGAGGACCTTTTTCACTTTATAACTTGCAATAGGAGACTGAGATAGGTCAATGTAAGTTTGAGCCCATCCATAAAATAGAAAGCGAGTTACGATTATGAAAGCACTAGGGACACAACCTATAGAAACTGAACGATTGATCTTGAGGAGATTTGTGGAAGATGATGCTCAAGCTATGTTTGAGAATTGGGCTTCTCGTCTAGATAATCTAACCTATGTTACTTGGGATCCACACCTGAATGTCGAACAGACTCGAAATTCTATTGGCAATTGGGTAAAAACCTATGACGATCCAAATTGCTACAAATGGGCCATCTGTCTCAAAGAAAATCCAGACTATGTCATTGGAGATATTAGTCTGGTCAGTGTGGATAAAGAAAACTCTAGCTGTGAGATCGGATATATCTTGGGGATGGACTACTGGGGACGAGGACTCATGACAGAAGCCTTGAAGGCAGTTTTATCATACTGTCTAGATGAGATTGGATTTGAAGAGGTTGATGCTTGCTATGTAAGTCTAAACCCAGCATCTGGTCGTGTTATGGAAAAGGTGGGTATGGCTTTTTGGAAGACGATTCCAAATGCAGTTGAACGAAAAGGTTATATCGCTGATAAAATTTATTATCAAATCAAAAAATAAGATGGAAAAGAATAACTTTTCCATCTTATTTTTTATAATATACTTTTTAATCAAAATAAAGTAAATCTTTGCTGGTACTTGTAAAGAGGTCGAAGCCATCCTTCGTTACAACACCACAGTCTTCGATGCGGACACCGACTTTACCAGGGATGTAGATACCAGGCTCAACTGAGAAGCACATGCCTTCTTCGATAACCATGTCGTTTCCTTCCATGATGGATGGGAATTCGTGTACATCCATACCGATACCATGACCGAGACGGTGGTTAAAGTACTCACCGTAGCCAGCTTTTTCAATCACTTCACGAGCTGCGCGGTCTACTTCATGAGCTGTCACACCAGGTTTGATAAAGTCAAGGGCAGCTTGTTGGGCTTCCAGAGTCAAGTTGTAAATATCTTTCTTGAACTGGTCAGGTTTACCAACAGCGACTGTACGAGTCATATCTGATGCATAACCATTGACCATCACACCGAGGTCAAAGAGGAGAAGGGCATTGTTTTCAACCTTGTTAGCTCCAGGGATACCATGCGGATTTGCAGCGTTATCACCTGTTAAAACCATAGTATCAAAGCTCATTTCATAGCCTTCACGTTTCATAGCAAAGTCGATTTGTGCAATGATATCTGTTTCCGTATTATCAAGAGAGATATTGTCAAAACCAACTTTAACAGACTTGTCGGCGTAAACACCTGCAACCATCATCTTTTGCACTTCATCTGCTGATTTGATCAAGCGCATACGTTGGATCAATGGAGTTAAGTTCTCAAACTCAGCACTTTCAAAGACAGTTTTCAAACCGTGATATTTAGTCAAGATGAGATTGTCAAACTCAACTGCTACACGTTTGAAATCAAGCTGTGGAAGAGCATTTTGGATTTTCTTCCAAGGATTTTCAGAGTCCACGTAGCCAACTACTGGGAAAGAGACAGTGCTAGTCGCACGTTCAACCTCAAGTGCTGGAACGAAGAGAAGCGGTTCCTGATCTGCAAGGACAAAAAGGAACATTTGACGTTCGTGTGGATCACTGTAAAAGCCAGTGAGGTAATTAATTGTGACGGGGTCAGATACGACAGCGACGTCTAGCTTTTCTGATTCAAGATAAGTTAAGATTTGTTGTAATTTAGACATATTCTACCTTCTTTCTACCCCTCTATTTTTGCAAAAATTAGTAGAAAATGCAAGGAAGAAGGAGAAAAGAACCTAAAAAAATTCCAACAGCTAATAGCATGTTGGAATCTAAATATTAATTGAAGTCTGCCTTGCTTTTAACATCGCTATATTCTTCAGCGATTTCTTGGCTGAGAATATCCTCATAAGCTGGAAGGTCGATGTCTTGACCATATTTTTTCTTAAGAGCAGTAGTGATCAAGCGATAGGCTAGGTTGGCATTACGAGATAAGATAGGCCCGTGGAAATAAGAACCAAAGACATTTTTATAGTGAACACCTTCACCGACCTTTTCTTCGTTGTTGCCATTTCCGTAGACAACCTGCCCCAGTGGTTTTTGGTCATCTGAGAGGAAGGTGCGGCCTTGGTGATTTTCAAAACCATAGTAGGTTTCATCGAATTCTTCGTTATGAATTTTAATGTCACCGATAAAGCGGTTATTGGTTTGGTTGAGTGTGTAATGTCCCATGACACCTAGACCTTCTATGCGTCTTCCGGAAGCTTCAATATAGTATTGACCTAATAGCTGGAAGCCACCACAGATAGCAAGGACGACACCATCATTTTGGATAAAGTTGTCGATACTTTCTTTTTTAGCAGGCAAATCACCAGCAATGATGCTTTGTTCAAAGTCTTGGCCACCGCCGAAAAAGGCAATATCGTAGTGATGTTCATCGAAATTGTCATGAAGCGAAACGATGTCAACTGTCACATGGGCCCCCAGCTTTTCAGCTACATACTTGAGCATGAGGATATTCCCATTATCTCCGTAGGTATTCATGAGATTCCCATAGAGGTGGGCGATATTTAGTTGGTAAGGATAAATGCCGTCTTTTGAGGAAAGTGAAGTATAAACCATTAGTTCATCTCCTTTCTAACAATCTGACGATTGGCTAGTAATTCTCGGAATTCTAGCATAGCCGTATAAGTCGCAAGGATATAGGCATGCTTGCAGTCTTGAGCTTCGATCGTTTTGAGAACTTGTTCCAGTCTACTTGTTTCAGTGATCTTGTCAGCTGGATAGCCAGTAACACGTAGACGACGAGCAATTTCAGAATGACGAACGCCACCTGCATTGATTTCAGGAATGTCCATATCAGTAATTTGTTCAAAATCTGCATCCCAAATCCAGCTGGTATCAATCCCATCCGCATAGTTGGCATTGAGGAGAACAGATAGACTAAATGGGTAAGGAGCTAGTTTGATCATTTCGATGGCCTGGGTAGCACCAACAGGATTTTTAATAAGAACCAGTGTGCATTCCTTGTCACCAATCTGGAAGGTTTCTTGGCGACCGAATACTGCACGACTCTTGTCAAATCCTTGTTTAATCAGTTGAGAATCAGCGCCTAGGTAACGGGCGATAGCAACTGCAGCCAGAGCATTGTAGATGTTGTAGAGACCACCGATTTGGATACCGTATTCCTGGCCGTCGATAACAAAACGAGAGCGATTGTTGGTCAATTCAACCAGTTCAGTCAGACGATAATCCAGCTCAGGACGTTTGCATCCACAATTTTCACAGATGTAGGCACCCAAGTTGGCATAGGTATTGAGCTCGTACTTAAGAATGCTATGACATTCAGGGCAGAGGATACCTTCGGTATTGTAGTGAGCCAGTTGTGCTGGTCCTTTTTCCAAATCAAAACCAAAATATTGAACAGGATTTGGAATTGCAGGTTTATAGAAAAGTGGACTATCACCGTTCAGCAGAACAGTAGCAGTAGGAACTTTTCGAATAGCATCCAAAATCATGTTATAGGTTGTATAAATCTCACCGTAGCGGTCCATTTGATCGCGGAAGATATTGGTGATGACGAAGAGACTTGGCTTGATGTAGTCACAGATACGGGAAAGACTGGCCTCGTCGATTTCTAAAACTGCAATGTTTTTGCCTGTTTTAGAGGATTTGGCTGTCAAGAAGGTAGTTGTAATCCCTGTGATCATGTTGGCACCACTTGGATTGGTCAAAACTTGACCATAGACTTCGTTTAAAATACCGACAGTGAGGGCAGTTGTCAAGGTTTTTCCATTGGTACCAGTAACCACGACAATTTCGTAGTTCTTCGCTAAATGTTGTAAAATATCTTTATCAAATTGAAGGGCCAGTTTTCCAGGGAGCGTACTTCCACGTCCAAGACGACTCAAAATAAAATGAGAAGAACGCCCAGCAAGAAGACCCAAAGTAGTTTTTAATTTCATGTTTCTATTATATCATAAAAGCTGAAAAAGACAGTTTTGAGATTTTAGAAAAAGAAAAACAGCCCAAGGAGGGCTGCTTGATAAAACTAAATCGCAAACAAGTCATTCAAGTTCTCAGCCAAGGTTGGGTGAGTGAAGATTTGTTTTGTGAAGTATGTGTATGGGATTTTGTTATCCATTGCAACAGTGATGATATTAATGATTTCTTGAGAACCTTCAGAGAAGATAGTTGCACCGAGAATTTCTTTAGTTTCAGTATTGACAACAGCTTTGAAGGCGCCACGAAGGTCACCGTTTACATGACCACGAGGCATTGCTGCAACAGGGATTTCCTTGACAGCGTATGGAAGTTTCAAATCAGCTGCTTGGCTTTCAGTCAAACCAACTTGTGAAAGTGCAGGTGTGATAAACATGGTGTTTGGCACATTGAGACGGTCTTCAAGTGTGTAGCTGCCATCACCAGCAAGGTAGCTGTAGACAACACGGAAGTCATCAAGTGAAATGTAAGTGAATTGAAGGCCACCGTTGACATCTCCAACTGCAAAGACTCCAGGAACATTTGTTTGACAGTTTTTGTCGACCTTGATAGCGCCACGTTCAGTAAGTTCAATATCTGTATTTTCAAGTTGAAGTGGTTCAACATTTGGTTTACGTCCTGTTGCATAGAGAAGGGCATCGAAACGATAGGTTTCATTTTCAGTCACAACAAGAACTTGGTCACCATCGTTTTTGATTTCAGTAGTATGGATGTTTTGAAGCAATTCGATGCCGTCTTCTTCCATGTATTGTTTAGCAAGAGCTGCGATGGAAGGTTCTGCACGAGGTAGGAAAGTATCTAGAGCATCCAAGACTGTTACCTTGCTTCCGAGTTTGTTGTAAAGACCAGCAAATTCAAGACCAATGTTTCCACCACCAAGAATTCCGAGTTTTTCTGGTAATTGTTCCAAGTTTTGGATGCCTGTTGAGTCAAAGACATTCTTGCTAGTCGCAAGACCTGGAATTGGCAATACGTTTGAAACAGCACCAGTGTTGATGACGATTGTTTCAGCAGTTAGTTCTTGTTTTTCATCACCAGCTTGAATTTCGATGACTTTATTAGAAACAAAGTGGGCTTCGGCATCAATGATATCAACTCCAGTACCAGCGATAGTAGCATAGTTTTTACCATTGAGGCGTGTAGTAACAGTGTTTTTAGTTGCCATAACCTCGTCAAATGACAAGTCCTTTTCTGCGGCAACTAACAAGGTTTTAGTTGGGATACAACCGATATTGATACAAGTTCCTCCGTACATCGCCTTACTGCGTTCGATAAGGGCAACTTTTTTACCAGCTGAAGCTAGTTTCCCAGCAAGAGTTTTACCTGCCTTACCAAATCCAATAACAATTAAATCGTATGTTAACATTTTTAAATCCTCCTGTTTGATTTCATTCTAGCACAAGAAAAAAATAATTTCACAAATCTGCTACGGAAAAAAATATTGGACTAAATTAGTCTTACGAAAGCTTTTGAGAATCAAGTTCAAAAAATAGAAAAATCGTTTACATGATTTAATCAAGTGGTTAGACTATCTTTTGGCCCTTTCTTGTGTTATACTAGATAAGTTGCAAAGAAAGCAGTACTTTTCTTTTGTGGAAAAGAAGCAACACGATCTTTCATAGAAGATATGAAAATACGTCATGAAAAGAAAAGTATAAACTAAGCGCTATAGGGTGGCTTCGCACCACCTTTAGAAAGAAGAAAAACGTGAAATTTAATGAATTTAACTTGTCTGCTGACCTTTTAGCAGAAGTTGATAAAGCAGGATTTGTGGAAGCAAGTCCTATCCAAGAGCAAACTATTCCTTTGGCTCTTGAAGGAAAAGATGTTATCGGTCAAGCACAGACTGGTACAGGGAAAACAGCAGCCTTTGGCTTGCCAACCCTTGAAAAAATTCGCACAGAAGAAGCGACAATCCAAGCTTTGGTGATTGCGCCAACTCGTGAACTGGCTGTTCAAAGTCAGGAAGAACTCTTCCGCTTTGGTCGTAGTAAAGGTGTAAAAGTTCGTTCAGTCTATGGTGGTTCAAGTATTGAAAAACAAATCAAGGCTCTTAAATCAGGGGCTCATATCGTAGTTGGAACGCCTGGTCGTCTCCTAGACTTGATTAAACGCAAGGCCTTGAAATTGCAAGACATTGAAACTCTCATCCTTGACGAAGCAGATGAGATGCTCAACATGGGATTCCTTGAAGACATCGAAGCCATCATCTCTCGTGTCCCAGAAAATCGTCAAACCTTGCTCTTTTCAGCGACTATGCCAGATGCTATCAAACGTATTGGTGTTCAGTTCATGAAAGAACCTGAGCATGTGAAGATTGCTGCCAAAGAATTAACTACAGAACTAGTTGACCAGTACTATATCCGTGTTAAGGAACAAGAAAAATTTGACACCATGACTCGTCTTATGGATGTTGATCAACCTGAGTTGTCAATCGTTTTTGGTCGTACAAAACGTCGTGTAGACGAGTTAACTCGTGGGCTTAAAATCCGTGGTTTCCGTGCAGAAGGGATTCATGGAGATTTGGACCAAAACAAACGCCTTCGTGTCCTTCGTGATTTTAAAAATGGCAACCTTGATGTCTTAGTTGCAACAGACGTGGCTGCTCGTGGTTTGGATATTTCAGGTGTGACTCATGTCTACAACTATGATATCCCACAAGATCCTGAGAGTTATGTTCACCGTATCGGTCGTACAGGTCGTGCAGGTAAGTCAGGTCAGTCTATTACTTTCGTTTCACCTAATGAAATGGGTTACCTCCAAATCATTGAGAACTTGACTAAGAAACGTATGAAAGGTCTCAAACCTGCAAGTGCGGAAGAAGCCTTCCAAGCTAAGAAGCAAGTAGCTCTTAAGAAAATTGAACGTGATTTTGCGAATGAGGAGATTCGTGGCAACTTTGAGAAGTTTGGCAAGGATGCTCGTCAATTAGCCTCAGAATTCAGTCCTGAAGAATTGGCTATGTATATCCTCAGCTTAACTGTTCAAGACCCAGATAGTCTTCCTGAGGTTGAGATTGCACGTGAAAAACCGTTACCATTTAAACCATCTGGTGGTGGCTTTGGTGGCAAAGGTAAGGGAGGTCGTCGTGGAGATGACCGTCGTGATCGTGAACGCCGTCGTGACAATCGTCGTGGTGAACGTCGGGATGATTTCAAAAAAGGCAGTCGCAAAAACGACCGCTTTGATAAGGAAAAACGTTACCGTAAGGACAACAAAAAACCTCGCACAACATCTAGCGAAAAGAAAACAGGCTTCGTTATTCGTAACAAGGGCGATAAATAATAAAAAAGCGGTTCACTGAGGTGGATCGCTTTTATATATAAGGAGACCGAGAGTTACGTAAAAATTAATACTAGAAGTCATATCTATATATTTGTTATCTTGTAATATTATATTATCAAAAAATGGAGAAGCTGTCAACAAGAAAATTGAAAAAAATATAAAAAATTGCAAATGTAAGAGAATTGCAATGCAATAAGCAATTTTCAGATAATTATTGAAATAAAGACAGTTTTGTGATATAATGGAAGCGATTAAATACGAGGTGGAAAATGGCACATTTATTAGAAAAAACGAGAAAAATTACGTCTATCCTGAAGCGTGCGGAGGAGAAATTACAAGATGATCTTCCATATAATGCTATCACACGCCAATTAGCGGATATTATTGATTGCAACGCTTGTATTGTTAACAGCAAGGGGCGCCTCCTTGGCTATTTTATGCGTTACAAAACCAATACAGATCGCGTAGAGCAGTTCTTCCAAACTAAGATTTTCCCGGATGACTATGTACAAGGTGCAAACATGATTTACGATACAGAAGCAAATCTGACTGTAGATCACGAATTAAGCATCTTTCCAGTTGAGAGTCGTTCTGATTTTCCAGAAGGTTTGACAACAATTGCTCCAATCCATGTTTCTGGGATTCGTTTGGGTTCTTTGATTATTTGGCGAAATGACAAGAAATTCGAAGATGAGGATTTGATTCTTGTTGAGATTGCTAGTACGGTGGTTGGTATTCAGCTTTTGAACTTCCAACGTGAAGAAGACGAGAAAAATATCCGTCGTCGTACAGCCGTAACGATGGCAGTCAACACTCTTTCTTACTCTGAGTTACGAGCAGTGTCAGCTATTTTGAGTGAATTGAATGGCAATGAAGGACAGTTAACTGCGTCAGTCATTGCAGACCGTATCGGTATTACGCGTTCTGTGATTGTCAATGCCCTTCGGAAGCTCGAATCAGCAGGAATTATTGAAAGTCGTTCACTGGGGATGAAGGGAACTTATCTTAAGGTCTTGATCCCAGATATCTTTGAAGAAGTGAAAAAGAGGGACTATTAATGGCTAAGGCTTTAATTTCGATTGACTATACAGAAGATTTTGTAGCGGATTATGGAAAATTGACAGCTGGAGCTCCTGCTCAAGCAATATCAGAAGCGATCAATCAGGTGACTAGATTAGCATTTGACCGTGGAGATTATATTTTCTTTACCATTGATGCTCATGAGGAAAATGATGTCTTTCATCCAGAAAGTAAACTATTTCCCCCACATAATCTGATTGGGACTAGCGGGCGTAATCTATATGGTAAGTTAGCTGAATTTTATCAGGAACAGGCCCAAGATAGTCGTGTTTTCTGGATGGACAAACGTCACTATTCGGCTTTTTCTGGTACAGATTTGGATATTCGTCTCCGAGAGCGTCGCGTGGATACAGTCATCTTAACAGGAGTTCTTACAGATATCTGTGTATTGCATACGGCTATCGATGCCTATAATCTTGGGTATCAGATAGAAGTTGTCAAGCCAGCAGTCGCATCCATTTGGCCTGAAAACCATCAGTTTGCACTTGGACATTTTAAGAATACATTAGGAGCGAAACTCCTTGATGAAAATCTAGTTGAAATCAAAGAATAATGTATTCAAAAAAACTGAAAAAAATCTGAAAAAAGTGTTGACAAAGTTTGTGAAAGTTGATATACTAGTAAAGTAATCGACGCGGGGATGGCGGAATTGGCAGACGCGCAGGACTAAGGATCCTGTGACCGCTTTAGGTCGTGAGGGTTCAAGTCCCTCTCTCCGCATAGGATAAGAGCTGGCAATTGCTAGCTCTTTATTTTTTTATCAAAATGAGGGCAAAGATTTTGCTCTTTTTTTGTGATTTCATAAACATTTCATATTTGAATATTATAATGGTTTTACAAATATGGAGGTGCTATATGAATCCCACTCAAAGAGCCTGGGCTTACGTCAGCAGAAAACGACTGAGAAGTCTCATATTATTCCTGATTCTATTTGTCTTATTGGCTGGAATATCGGCTTGTTTGACGCTTATGAAGTCCAACAAAACAGTAGAAAATAATCTCTACCGCTCACTGAATACATCTTTTTCTATTAAAAGAATAGAAGCAGATCAGATTTTTCAACTGTCTCAACTAGATGACCTTAAAAAGATAAAGGGTCTCGAGAAGATTTCACCTGAGCTAGAAACAATAGCCAAGTTAACTGACAAAGAAGTCGTTACTGGAGAACAAAGTATCCAAAGGGATGATTTGACAGAGGCTGAAAAAAATCTTATCAGTCTGATTGCTTTAGAAGATTCTTCCAAGGATGTTTCTTTTACAAGTTCCGCCTTTACCCTTAAAGAAGGAAGACATCTACAAAAAGGAGATAACCAGAAAATCTTAATCCACGAAGATTTAGCCAAGAAAAACAAGCTAAAAGTAGGGGATAAGATTAGTTTAACTCCTGCTCAAGTTGAAGGAAATAGTGGACAAAGGCTAGACTATGAAATCGTAGGTATTTTCTCAGGTCAGAAGCAAGAGAAATTTACCGGTCTATCATCAGACTTTAGTGAAAATACGGTCTATACAGACTACGAAAGTAGCCAAACTCTTCTTGGAAATAAGGAAGATCAAGTCACTGCAGCCCGTTTCTATCTTGAAAATCCAAAAGATATGGATGACATCATTCAAGAGGTTGAAAAATTATCTCTGGAAAACCAAGGTTACCAAGTTGAAAAGGAAAATAAGGCCTTTGAACAAATCAAGGATTCCGTTTCGACCTTCCAAACCTTCCTACAGATTTTTCTCTATGGCATTATGATTGCTGGAGTAGGAGCGCTGGTCTTGGTCTTGTCACTTTGGTTACGAGAGCGAGTCTACGAGGTTGGTATTTTATTGGCACTAGGTAAAGGAAAAATAGCAATCTTTAGCCAATTCTGTCTGGAAGTTATCCTAGTTTCATTGGCAGCAATTCTACCAGCATTTCTTGCAGGAAATGCTATTACTTCCTATCTCTTGAAGACTGTACTAGCAAGTGGAGATCAGGCTGCACTACAAGATACGCTAGCAAAAGCAACGAATCTTTCAACAAGTCTTTTATCATTTGGAGAATCTTATATCTTCCTACTAATCATCAGCTGCTTGTCAGTTGCACTTTGTTTCCTATTTTTATTTAGAAAATCACCGAAAGAAATTTTATCATCCATTAGTTAATGAAGGAGAAATCATGACTTTACTACAATTACAAGATCTTACTTATCGTTATAAGAACACTGCAGAAGCAGTATTATATAAAATCAATTACGATTTTGAACCTGGCAAGTTTTATAGTATTATCGGAGAATCTGGAGCTGGGAAGTCAACACTCTTATCTCTATTAGCAGGACTTGATAGCCCAGTCGAAGGTGCTATCCTATTCGAAGGCAAGGATATTCGTGAACAAGGTTATTCTTATCATCGCATGCACCATATCTCGCTAGTTTTCCAAAACTATAACTTGATTGATTATCTTTCCCCATTGGAAAATATCCGCTTGGTCAATAAAAAGGCTAGCAAGGATACTCTTCTTGAACTTGGTTTAGATGAAAGTCAAATCAAGCGGAATGTTCTCCAATTATCAGGAGGACAGCAACAACGGGTTGCCATTGCTCGTAGTCTTGTCTCTGAGGCGCCAGTGATTTTAGCAGATGAACCAACAGGAAATCTAGATCCTAAGACTGCTGGGGATATCATCGATTTGCTCAAATCTCTTGCTGAGAAAACAGGCAAGTGTGTGATCGTTGTGACCCACAGCAAGGAAGTAGCACAAGCATCAGATATTACACTTGAATTGAAGGATAAGAAACTGACTGAAACAAGAAGAAATAGTAACTAAAACATTTAAACATATTAAAAACTGAAGTAAATCTAGAAAGGAATCTTATGTTACACAACGCATTTGCCTATGTCACAAGAAAATTTTTCAAGTCTATTGTGATCTTTCTTATCATTCTCTTGATGGCTAGTTTGAGTTTGGTCGGCTTATCTATCAAGGGTGCGACAGCCAAGGCTTCTCAAGAAACCTTTAAAAATATCACCAATAGTTTCTCCATGCAAATCAACCGTAGGGTCAATCAAGGAACTCCACGTGGTGCTGGGAATATCAAGGGTGAAGATATCAAAAAAATTACCGAGAACAAGGCCATTGAATCCTACATCAAACGGATTAATGCTATCGGTGATTTGACAGGCTATGAACTTATTGAAACGCCTGAAACCAAGAAAAATCTAACTGCAGATCGTGCTCAACGTTTTGGAAGTAGCTTGATGATAACAGGAGTTAATGATTCGGCTAAAGAAGACAAGTTTGTGTCAGGCTCTTACAAGCTGGTCGAAGGTGAGCATTTAACCAATGACGACAAGTACCAGATTCTCATGCACAAAGACTTGGCTGCTAAACATGGCTGGAAGGTAGGAGATAAGGTCAAACTGAACTCCAATATCTACGATGCAGATAATGAAAAAGGAGCCAAGGAAACAGTAGAAGTAACGATCAAAGGACTTTTTGATGGACATAACAAATCTGCTGTGACCTACTCACAAGAACTTTATGAGAATACAGCTATAACAGATATTCACACAGCAGCCCAACTCTATGGTTATACAGAAGATACAGCTATTTATGGAGATGCTACCTTCTTTGTAGCTGGAGATAAGAATCTAGATAGTGTCATGCAAGAATTAGGGTCTATCAACGGCATCAACTGGAAGATGTATAGCTTGATTAAGAGTTCATCTAACTATCCTGCCCTTGAACAATCTATCTCAGGCATGTACAAGATGGCTAATCTTCTCTTCTGGGGTAGCTTAAGCTTCTCTGTTCTACTACTTGCTCTCTTACTGACACTATGGATTAACGCCCGTCGTAAAGAAGTTGGAATTCTCCTTTCAATTGGTCTTAAACAAGCAAGTATTCTAGGACAATTTATCACAGAAGCAGTTATGATTGCAATTCCAGCTCTCATTTCAGCCTACTTCTTAGCTAATTACACAGCTCGTGCTATTGGGAACACAGTTCTTGCCAATGTCACATCAGATGTGGCTAAACAGGCAAGTAAGGCAGCCCAAGCTTCCAATCTTGGTGGTGGTGCAGAAGTTGACGGCTTTAGCAAGACTCTTTCAAGTTTGGATATTTCTATTCAACCTTCAGACTTTGCCATCATCTTTGTACTTGGTTTGGTATTGGTAGTATTAGTTATGGCACTTGCTTCAAGCAATCTCCTCTTTAAACAACCAAAAGAACTCTTGTTGGATAGTGAATAAAAAACCTGCTACCTATTCTCACTCAAATGAGATATAATATAGGTAGCATTTTTGATAGAAAAGGATTTATATGAAAATTCTAATTGTAGAAGATGAAGACATGATCCGCGAGGGAATTAGTGACTATTTGACGGATTGTGGCTATGAAACCATTCAGGCAGGAGATGGAGAGGAAGCTCTAAAGCAATTTTTCAATCATCAAGTAGACTTGGTTCTCTTGGACATTCAAATGCCTAAACGAAATGGTTTAGAGGTTTTGTCAGAAATTCGTAAAAGAAGCCAAGTTCCGGTTTTGATGTTGACAGCCTTTCAGGACGAAGAATATAAGATGAGTGCCTTTGCTGCATTAGCAGATGGTTATTTGGAAAAACCTTTTTCTCTATCTTTGTTAAAAGTACGAGTGGATGCCATCTTTAAACGTTATTATGATACCGGTT
Organism: Streptococcus sp. HMSC034E03; assembly: GCF_001811505.1. Lineage (GTDB taxonomy): Bacteria > Bacillota > Bacilli > Lactobacillales > Streptococcaceae > Streptococcus. Next base: position 107,550 of record NZ_KV804997.1, on the reverse strand, counting down.
GTATTTTTACCTATAGAGACACCGAGGTAGACTTTGACAGTTATAGCGCTAAAGTAGCTGGTCAAGAAGTTGCAGTGAATGCAAAAGAGCTGGAAATTTTAGACTATCTGGTTAAAAATGAAGGTCGAGCCTTAACACGGTCGCAGATTATCGATGCTGTATGGAAGATGACAGATGAGGTTCCTTTTGACAGAGTGATCGATGTCTATATCAAGGAACTACGGAAAAAATTGGATTTAGACTGTATTCTTACCGTGCGCAATGTTGGTTATAAATTGGAGAGAAAATGAGACGTTCAGGTTTATTTAAAAAAATTTTTATCTATACCTTCTCGGTATTTTCTACCTTGGTCATTTGTTTGCATTTGGCCATCTATTTCCTCTTTCCTCCGACCTATCTCAGTCATCGTCAGGAGAGCATAGGGCAAAAGGCTACAGAAATTGCCCAGTCCCTCCAAGGAAAGGACAGTCAAGCTATTCAGGAAGTCCTTGAACTTTATTCTAAAAGCAGTGATATTAAGGGAGCTGTTAAGGGAGAGATGACTCAGGATAAGTTGGAAGTCAATGATAATCTTCCCATTGATAAACAACGACAAACGGCTTCCTTGGTTATTGAGGAAAGAGAAGTTCAAACTAAGGATGGTCAGACGATGACCTTGCAATTCTTGGCATCTATGGATTTGCAGAAAGAAGCAGAAGACATCAGTCTTCAATTTCTGCCTTATACTTTATTAGCGTCTTTCATCATTTCGCTCCTCATCGCCTTTATCTATGCTAGAACCATTGTTGCACCTATTTTGGAAATCAAACGAGTGACTCGACGGATGATGGATTTGGATGCAGAAGTGAGGTTGCGCGTGGATTCTAAGGATGAAATTGGCGATCTCAAAGAACAAATCAATAGCCTTTATCAGCATCTCTTGACTGTGATTGCAGATTTGCATGAGAAAAACGAGGCCATTCTCCAGCTGGAAAAGATGAAGGTTGAGTTTTTGCGAGGTGCTTCCCACGAACTGAAAACACCTCTAGCTAGTCTAAAGATTCTTCTGGAGAATATGAAAGCCAATATTGGACGCTATAAAGATCGTGATCATTATCTGGGAGTTTCTTTGGGTATTGTGGATGATTTGACTCACCATGTCCAGCAAATCCTATCGCTTTCTTCAGTGCAGGAGTTGCGAGATAAGAAGGAAGTAATCGACCTTTTTGATATGACCAATCTCCTATTGAAGGACTATGACTTGTTAGCCAAAGAGAGAAAAATCACTGTAGAAAATCAACTGACTGACCAACAAACTTATCTAAATCCTTCGGTACTCAAGCTGATTCTTTCCAATCTGATCAGTAATGCTGTGAAACACTCTGTTCAAGGTGGTTATCTGAAAATTGGAGCAAAAGATAGTTGGATGTTTATAGAGAACGCCTGTACATCTGAGGAGCAAGATAAATTTGAACAATCCTTCACGTCCTCTAGTCGACAAAGTAAGGGAGCTGGCTTGGGACTCTTCGTAGTCAAAAGTTTATTGGAAAATGAAGAAATTGACTATCGATTTGAAAGACATGATGATCACTTGGTATTTTACATGAACCTGCCTTAGAACAAGGAGTAGACCAAGTGGGAAAAGGTTTACATATCTGAAAATAGAAGAAATTCAATCGAAACTACGGGAAAAACTAGCTTTTTTTGCTAAAAAGTGATAAAATGAACAATGTAAATGGGATGTCCCATAAAAATATACAGGAGGCCTGATAAAATGGCAATCGTTTCAGCAGAAAAATTTGTCCAAGCAGCTCGTGACAACGGTTATGCAGTTGGTGGATTTAACACAAACAACCTTGAGTGGACTCAAGCTATCTTGCGCGCAGCAGAAGCTAAACAAGCTCCAGTTTTGATCCAAACTTCAATGGGTGCTGCTAAATACATGGGTGGTTACAAAGTTGCTCGCAACTTGATCGCTAACCTTGTTGAATCAATGGGTATCACTGTACCAGTAGCTATCCACCTTGACCATGGTCACTACGAAGATGCACTTGAGTGTATTCAAGTTGGTTATACTTCAGTTATGTTTGACGGTTCACACCTTCCAGTTGAAGAAAACCTTGAAAAAGCTCGTAAAGTTGTAGAATTTGCTCACGCAAATGGTGTATCAGTCGAAGCTGAAGTTGGAACTATCGGTGGTGAAGAAGACGGAATCATCGGTGATGGTGAATTGGCTCCAATCGAAGATGCTAAAGCAATGGTTGCAACTGGTATCGACTTTTTGGCAGCTGGTATCGGTAACATCCACGGTCCTTACCCAGCAAACTGGAAAGGTCTTCACCTTGACCACTTGCAAAAATTGACTGAAGCTGTACCAGGATTCCCAATCGTATTGCACGGTGGTTCAGGTATTCCTGATGAGCAAATCCAAGCAGCTATCAAACTTGGTGTTGCTAAAGTTAACGTTAACACTGAATGCCAAATCGCATTCGCTAACGCAACTCGTAAATTTGCTCGTGACTACGAAGCAAACGAAGCAGAATACGACAAGAAGAAACTCTTCGACCCACGTAAATTCTTGGCTGACGGTGTAAAAGCTATCCAAGCATCAGTTGAAGAACGTATCGACGTATTCGGTTCAGAAGGTAAAGCTTAATTTAGCTGGACAATACAAAACAGAAACCTGCCCCTGAGGGTGGGTTTTTTCAATTTAATGTTTTATAGAGTTGTGAGAATAAATGTAAATCAAAGATGTTGATAAACAAGTCTTTAAAATCAGAAAAACGTATATTATCAGGTGGTAAAAAACTTGATAATATGCGTTTTATTTTGGGAATATTCACTAACTTATATGGTAGATTTAATTTTTTATCTAACCTACTTCATATGACTAACAAAGTCAACTTGAAGAACTGCTTTAAATTTTTGTATAAAACTGATAAAGTCAGTAATCTAGTCATATCAAGGATACATCGACCTAATTTGAATCATATTTTTATCAGATATATAATGTAATGAAATAAAATCTGAACAAATTGACTAGGAAAATCAAATCAATTTCTAGTAATGTTTTAGAAGCCAGACTGTACTATTGTTTATTCAACTCACTATAAAATTGAAGTGTCAACAGAAAAATGCTAGATAAAAAAGTCTAGCATTTTATTCTTCTAAAGTCTCTAAGATGAGGTTAATAGCATCAAGTAGTTTTTTTCGTTTTGAAATGGGTAGTTCAGAAATCAGTTCAAATGTTTTTGTCGTCTCAAAATCAGTTTCTTGATTAAAAAAGTTAAAAAATTCAGCTTCAGTGACTTCCAAAGCAATGATAATTTTCTCTAACGTTTCTAATTTTATATTTAAATTTTTATTTTCAATATTATAGATATAATTAATACCTAGATTGGCTTTCTCACTCAACTCCCACTGTGTCATTTTTTTCTGCTTTCTTAAATGTCGGATTCGAAGAGAGATATGTTTTTGTAATGTGTATTTGTTCATATAATCCCCTAATTTCTCTATTGTAACTCTTAAATTATCACCACAAATCCCCTCTGTAGAGTTAAAATTATACTGAAATCACTTTACAAAATAGGTATTTTGTATTAAACTAATGGAAGAACGACTTATAAGGAGTGAAATATGGATAAACGCACAAAATGGAGTTTAGCAGCAGCTGCACTTGTTACAGCTAGCCTAGCAAAGGTTGAAGATGTCAATGCTAAGGAATTAACTGAACAAGGACTTTCTTCTCAAGTAGTCACTGAGCAAACATCAACTAAAACCGTAGAAATTACAAAAGAACAAGTCAATCACGCAAAAGAAAACGTGAAACATGCTGAACAAACTGTTGAAAATGCACGTACAGTGAATGACAATGCCATTCAAACAGTAACAGAACTTGAAAAACAGGTATCTGTAGCGAAACAAAATGTACAAGATGCAGAAACGAATCAAAAAGCATCTGATATATCTATTGCTGAAGCGGAAGATAAACTAACCAATGCAGTTGAACAGGTTACCAATGCCACAATGCAACATTCGGTATCAGCTGATCAAGTAACTCATGATAAGCAAGCCGTTGACGAACAAACAACAAAACTCAAACAAGCAACTGAACAAGTAAACGAACAAGAACATATTGTTCAATCAGCACAAGATCGTGTTCAAGAAATTGAAGAATCGATTCATCATACAAATGAACGTGAATTAACTGATGCGCTTACTCAAGCAACCACAGTTGTCGAGCAATCAAAAGAAGCTGTTACCGTAGCTGAACATCAAGTAGAAATTGCAAAAGAAGCTGATGAAAAACGTAATGAAACAATCAATATCTTAGATGAAAAAGTTACCCAAGCAACAACCAATAATGTTATTGCAAATAATACAGTAACAAACAAAGAAGCAGAGGTTAAGGTAGCAGAACAACGAGTTCAAGATGCGCAACAAACACTTACTAATGCTACTACAACGCTAAAAACATTAACAAATCAAGTTGTAAATACATTAACTCTTAGTGAAGAATATATTAAAGCACTAAAAGAAGATGATGAAGTAACCTTGAAACGTATTAATGAAATTGTTGGTGATAAAAACGAATACAAGTCAAATGAAGTTGACAAAACTCGAAATATTGATATTCGAAATTTAACATACGATCAACAATTAGAGTTAACACAATTTGCAGCTGATTTGATTAATCAAGTACGTAAGCAATATGGTTCACCACTTGTTACAATTACAAAAGACTCTCTTAAATTTGCAAATACAGTTGTACGTAGAGATGAAGCAAATGGTTATCAAATGGATGATGGGCATGATGTTAAAGTTATCAATGAAGTTGCACGTGAATTTGGTCTAACAACTGGTGGAAAACTTCAATTTTATGAAAACTTATTTTCATATGGATTAAATGATGATGAGTACGAAAATGAATACAAACACTTGGGTGTAAATGCTGATCAATTTGATACTAAAACAATGGATGAAGCTAAACGACGAATTTATAAATCATTAGAAGCATTCTTGTTTAACGGATATGAATGGCAACATGCTAGAAGTATTGTGGGTTATAGAAATGAACCTGCATATTTTGGTCTTGCAATTGGTCATGGATTAGCAGTAGGTAAAGTACATTTCGAATTAGTTCGACCAGATTATATTGATGACCCATCAAAATTCGATACTATTGAAATTAAAGTGGAATCACCAACAGAACGTATTGAAAAAGCAAAGACTGACGTTAAAAATGCAGACGTTACTCTTTCTAATGCAAAGACTGAATTAACTGAAAAACAAACTGAATTAGAAACTGCAAAAGAACAGGCTCAAGCAACAGGTCTCATTCTTACACAGGCAAAAGAAGCACTTACAGAAGCTAAGGAATCTAAAGAACAGACTCCTGAAGCAGTAACAAAACTAGACTTAGCCAAAGATGGCCTTCGTAAAGCTGAACTTGAAAAAGAAAATGCAGAAGAAAAACTTAAATCTCTTTCTAAAACAAAAGAAGAAAAAGAAAAAGATTTAGTTGCAGCTAAAGAACAGTTAAGTCAAGATAAGAAAGAATTAAAATCTCGTCAAGATAACCTTTTAACCGTTGAAAGACATTATCAGGAAGCCGTTAAACAATTAGCAGATGCAGAAGAAAACTTTAATATTACATTAAACGTATTAACAGATGCGAAACAAGATCTTAAACGTGCACAAGATAAAGTTGATGCATTGAAAAATGCACCGAAACGATTAGAAGATGCGAAACATGCGCTTGATCAACTCACACAAGAGTATGAAAAAGCTCTAGACTTACAACATACAAGTGAACTTAACTTGAAACATGCAATCGACGAGTTTGATAAAGCCACTCATGAATATCAATTACTTAAAGCTCAATACGAAGCATACCAAGCAAGCCTAAAACCATCAGTAGATGTGAAAGATAGTAAAGATCAAAATCTGAAAGGGAAAAAAGAGACTCAAAGTGCGAATCAGGTTGTTAGCTATAGCCGTGTAGCTAGAAATAAAGAATTGCCAAAAACTGGTAGTGCAAGCTCTGTTTTAACCTTGATTGGCCTAGGTGCACTTAGCTTACTTGGAGTAACACGTTCAAAACGCAAAAAAGAGGATAGATAATGAAAAGAGTCAGTATATTTGTTTCATTGATATTCCTACTTGTTTTGTTAACAGGTTGTAGTAAGAACCTTAACGGTATTTATGAAGGGAAAAATGGGATAGTTTCATATCGCTTGGAGATTAAAGATAAAGTAGCATCTTTGAGAATGAATGCCTTGGTTTTTGAGGATAATGTGGATCTGTCTGTTGATTCTAAAAATAAGGAGTTAACTGGAACATATAGGGATGACGAAGTAAGCTTATCTTATGAAATGAAGGAGGAGGCTCTTACTTTAACACCGAAAAATTCAGGAGCTTTAAAGATTACATCAGACTCAGTTGTAATGAAAAAAATAACCGGAAATGGTCAAAAAGAATCAGAAAAGCAATCTTCTTCAACTCGGAGTGAAGATGCTGGAACGTCAACAAAATCATCGACTAACAGCAGCTCGCAAAACACTAGTTCTAAAGAAAAAGGGGCCTCGAAGTCTTTGGATGTGACTGCTATCCAGTCAGGAGAGTTTTCTAGTCTAGTTGGAACGTGGCAGAATGCTAACGGAAAAGTCTTGAAATTTGATCGACAAGGTCTTGTCGAGCCACAAGATACGCGCTTGAATACAAATCGTTCTACTCTTGAAGGAGGGATTTTAAAGGCTAGTTTACAGCATGGATTTACTGGTTCAATGATTTACTTGGCGCCCAGTGGAACAGTTTTTCCAGATGGAGTAGATGGGAAACATGATGCTTCTGATAGTTCAAAAGATAGAATCTGGACTGGACAACAAGGGATATTTTCAGATGCAAATGATTTTTACTACAAGATGAGCACGGAGCTTTTAGATACGACGGGAACTACTGTGAAACGTAGTGGAGATGATGCACGTAAACGGCGTAATACTGGTGTTTGGTTAAGTGGTGGACAGTCCTCCGTTGATTATGCAAACGAAAAGCTAGGTTTTAAAGAGCGTGAAGTATTTGCAGGAAACTACGGTATGACAGATGAAATCCCCTATAATGCAGTTCATAGTACAGATGGTTCTGTAGTTTGGGTCTATCAAAACGGGGTAATCTTACAAGAAGACGGACAAATTCTTTATGAACCGTGAGTGGGAGTTAGTATAAAGAAAAGGAAATGGAAATGACGAGAGAGGAAATTTTACAATACTTACAAGATAAACGTGAGTTGACAGCTCCAGTAGCAGTAACTTTGAAAAATTTACAAGAAAAACTATCATTGCAATGTTTGTACTTACTTTACTAATTTTGATTACTGATAGTGGTAGAGGTTTGGAACGTTTTGTATTTCTGATGATAGGAATTGTATTATTTGGTGGTCGTCAGTTATTTTTGATATAACCAGCAGAAGCGGAACTGGAACAGGCTCAGAAATTACATAATACAGAAATTAGTCAACCAGGGTACATTAATGGGAAAAAGAATTTTCCAGAGAAATTTTATAATTATAGTGATACTTACCGTCTTTATAAACTGGTTGAAGAAGGACGTGCTTTGACATTGCAGGAGGCGTATAATCTTTTAGAAACACAACAATTTCAAGAAAATCAACTTTCTATTCAAGAAGAAACGCGCGCTTTGCAGCATGATATTGCTAGTTCAGCACGTGTTGCAGCTGTCGGCTCTGTTATTTCAGCTTTTAATACTAGAAAGTAATAAACGATTTCTCTTAGTGTATCAGAAGGAAATGAAAGAAAATATTGTCAATTTCTGACTGTCAAAATTATTTCAGAGAATGACTACTTATCATACCCTCATTAAGGTGTAGAAACTCTGTACCCTAGTCAATTAAAATCAATGTCCTATCTGTCTACAAAATCTTTTAATGTTTTGTAAATAAATTGATTAAAAATATGATGAATTATAAGAATCAATAAGTGGTAAATGTCCCTCAGAATTCATGTTTTTGGGGTAAATATACAAATGAGGTCAGGAAAAAATTACGACCTCATTTTTTAATAAATGAGACTTTTCTTATAATTTTAGTTTCTATATTCAAAACATTCAATTAACCAGTAAGTTTTTAAAACATCTGGGGGTTAGGATTACGAGAGCGCTACATGATCAATAGTTTTCTGTATAACCACTTTTTTGATGACTAATCTAATCTAATCTTTCAACAGTGTAATAGTGGTATTTCGTTTTCAGAAAAACATTAAATTGACAAGTAATGTAAATTGATGTACAATTACAGTACAAAACTTAAGTGAGGTGATAAGAATGGGAAAAACAGCTACAATTAGTGTTCGAGTTGATGAATTAGATAAACAATCAGCTGAACAGGTTTTGAAGCAGCTTGGGATGCCGATGTCAACATTAGTTACACTATTATTGAAACAAGTATCATTAACGAAGAAAATCCCTTTTGATATTTCATTGCCAGACGCACCTTCATCAGTGAATGTAGAGGAAATGACAGCTGATCGATTTGGACAAATGATGGTTGAAGCTTATCATGAAGCAGAAAACGGTCAGGTTCGATCGGTCGATGAGTTCTTTAAAGAATTTAAGGAACGGAATGTATGACTAAAATAACCATTAATATTTTAAAAAGAGCTGAAAGTGATATGGAAGCCATTTATCATTATATTGCAGACGAGCTTCAATCGCCGGAAACTGCCATGAATCACTTTGAAGCTATTGCAGAAGGGATTCAAACCTTAGAAATATTTCCTGAAAGATGTGCTATTGTAGAAGAATTGCTCAGTTTAGATATTAAAGTTAGACGACTACTAGTAAAAAATTATTCAGTGTTTTATCGCTTTGATAAGGATACAGTTACCATCTTGAGAGTGTTACATCAATCAAGTAGCTTGGACAGATTACTGTTTGAAATCGGGAACAAATCCGATTGACGTATACGTATTTAGTCAGATTATATTCTATTTCATGGCACTTTATATAAAATCGTAGTTAAAGCTTTCTAAAAAACATGTGACACTGCTCAGTAGGTTCAAGAAAGTAAAGTTTAATCTAGCTGAACCATATAAAATAGCAACCTGCCCCTTTTGGCAGGTTTTTTGGTATTTTAAGGAAACTATCAAGCCAGAATTTTTGATTAAAAGTATTATTTTAAGAGAGAAATCTCTAATTTCATAATCAATAAGCAAACGCTTGCATTCCTATTTTTATTAGATTATAATAGGTTGGTATAAAGCCTTCTGTAATAATATTGAGAAAGTGTAGAAAGTAAGGATTTAGAATATTTGTAGTCAACAATACAATATTGCTATTCCTTACGATAGGGAGATAGATATGGCAATGATAGAAGTGGAACATCTTCAGAAAAATTTTGTGAAGACAGTTAAGGAACCGGGCTTGAAGGGAGCTTTGCGCTCCTTTATTCATCCTGAAAAGCAGACCTTTGAAGCGGTCAAAGATTTGACCTTTGAGGTTCCCAAGGGGCAGATTTTAGGCTTCATAGGAGCAAATGGTGCCGGGAAGTCGACAACCATTAAAATGCTGACAGGGATTTTGAAACCGACATCTGGTTTTTGTCGGATTAACGGCAAGATTCCACAGGACAATCGCCAAGATTATGTCAAGGATATTGGAGTCGTTTTCGGACAACGTACCCAGCTATGGTGGGATTTGGCACTGCAAGAGACTTATACGGTCTTAAAAGAAATTTACGATGTACCAGACTCGCTCTTCCATAAACGCATGGACTTTTTGAATGAAGTTTTGGATTTGAAGGAATTTATCAAGGATCCCGTGCGGACTCTTTCGCTTGGTCAACGGATGCGGGCGGATATTGCAGCTTCCTTGCTCCACAATCCCAAGGTTCTTTTTTTAGATGAGCCAACCATCGGTTTGGATGTTTCGGTCAAGGATAACATTCGTCGGGCTATTACTCAAATCAATCAGGAAGAAGAAACTACTATTCTCTTGACCACTCACGATCTGAGTGATATTGAGCAACTCTGTGATCGGATTTTTATGATTGATAAGGGGCAGGAGATTTTTGATGGAACGGTGAGCCAGCTTAAGGAGACTTTTGGCAAGATGAAGACTCTATCCTTTGAATTGATGCCAGGGCAAAGTCATCTCGTTTCTCACTATGAAGGTCTACCTGATATGAGCATTGATAGACAGGGGAATAGTCTCAACATTGAATTCGACAGTTCTCGCTACCAGTCAGCTGATATTATTAAACAAACCCTGTCTGATTTTGAAGTTCGTGATTTGAAGATGGTAGATACGGATATTGAGGATATTATCCGTCGCTTCTATCGAAAGGAGCTCTAAGATGGTCAAATTGTGGAGACGTTATAAACCCTTTATCAATGCAGGGATTCAGGAGTTGATTAGCTATCGAGTCAACTTTATTCTCTATCGGATTGGGGATGTCATGGGGGCTTTTGTGGCCTTTTATCTCTGGAAGGCTGTCTTTGATTCCTCCCAGGAGTCTTTGATTCAGGGCTTTAGTATGGCAGATATCACCCTCTACATCATTATGAGTTTTGTGACCAATCTTCTGACTAGGTCAGATTCGTCCTTTATGATTGGGGAGGAGGTCAAGGATGGTTCCATTATCATGCGCTTGTTGAGACCGGTGCATTTTGCGGCCTCCTATCTTTTCACTGAGCTTGGTTCCAAGTGGTTGATTTTTATCAGCGTTGGCCTTCCATTTTTAAGTGTCATTGTGTTAATGAAAATCTTATCTGGGCAAGGGATTGTAGAAGTGCTGGGATTAACTGTCCTTTATCTTTTTAGCTTAACGCTGGCCTATCTGATTAACTTTTTCTTTAATATTTGCTTTGGATTTTCAGCCTTTGTGTTTAAAAATCTTTGGGGTTCCAATCTACTCAAGACTTCCATAGTGGCCTTTATGTCTGGAAGTTTGATTCCCTTGGCTTTCTTTCCAAAGGTTGTTGCAGATATTCTGTCCTTCCTGCCTTTTTCATCCTTGATTTATACTCCAGTCATGATTATCGTTGGGAAATACGATGCCAGTCAGATTCTTCAGGCACTCCTTTTGCAGTTTTTCTGGCTCTTAGTGATGGTGGGCTTGTCTCAGTTGATTTGGAAACGAGTCCAGTCATTTATCACCATTCAGGGAGGTTAGTATGAAAAAATATCAGCGTATGCATCTGATTTTTATCAGACAATACATCAAACAAATTATGGAATACAAGGTGGATTTTGTGGTTGGTGTCTTGGGAGTATTTCTGACTCAAGGCTTGAACCTCTTGTTTCTTAATGTCATCTTTCAACATATTCCATCCCTAGAAGGTTGCACCTTTCAAGAGATTGCTTTTATCTATGGATTTTCCTTAATTCCAAAGGGATTAGATCATCTCTTTTTTGACAATCTCTGGGCTTTAGGTCAACGACTAGTTCGAAAAGGGGAGTTTGACAAGTATCTGACTCGTCCTATCAATCCTCTCTTTCACATCCTCGTTGAGACCTTTCAGATTGATGCCTTGGGTGAACTCTTGGTCGGTGGCATTCTATTAGGAACAACAGTGACTAGCATCGCTTGGACTCTTCCAAAATTCCTGATTTTTCTAGTCTGTATTCCTTTTGCGACCTTGATTTACACTTCTTTAAAAATCGCGACAGCCAGCATCGCTTTTTGGACCAAGCAGTCAGGCGCCATGATTTACATTTTCTATATGTTTAATGATTTTGCCAAGTACCCGATTTCCATTTACAATTCGCTCCTTCGTTGGTTAATTAGCTTTATTGTACCTTTCGCCTTTACGGCTTACTATCCTGCCAGCTATTTCTTGCAGGATAAGGATGGGCTTTTTAACATCGGAGGATTGGTTCTGATTTCCCTTATCTTCTTTGGAATCTCTCTAAAACTCTGGGATAGGGGCTTAGATGCCTACGAAAGTGCGGGTTCTTAATAGCAAAAATTGGACCAAATCATGAAAGGATTTTATGATGTTTGTAATTGAAGAAGTGAAAGATGTTAATCAAAAAATGGCAGTTGTCGCTGAGGTTTTAAAGGATTTGCCAGAATGGTTTGGAATTCCAGAAAGTACGCAAGCCTATATCGAAGAAGCCAAGGACTTGCAAGTGTGGGCTGCCTATCAGGAGAGTGATTTAACTGGCTTTGTAAGCTTGTCCTATTCTAGTGAAGATTGTGCCGAGATTGATTGTCTCGGAGTAAAAAAAGCTTATCAAGGTAGAGGAATTGGTAGTCAGTTACTTGCTACTTTAGAAAGTGAAGCCAGTAAAAATGTTGATTTTTTGCAGGTGAAAACAGTAGCAGAAGGTTCTAATAAAGATTATGACCGAACAAATATCTTTTATGGTAGTCTTGGTTTTAAAAAACTAGAGATTTTTCCGCAACTGTGGGGATCCCAAAATCCTTGTCAGATTTTGATTAAAAAGATGGGTTAAGAATCCCTTGATATCCGTCCTTATAGTGCTATACTGTAAGTGTAATCGCCGATTTAGCTCATACTCTTCGAAAATCAAATTCAAACCGCGTCAACGTCGCCTTGCCGTACT
>NZ_KV804997.1:57186-94889 GCF_001811505.1 Streptococcus sp. HMSC034E03 | reverse complement strand
TCCTAGTTTGCTTTTTGATTTTCATTGAGTATCAGTTGGTAGAGCAAAGCACTCGTAAAGCCTATGTCACAGGTTCGATCCCTGCAATCTTAGAATGAATAAAAACAGTAAAAAGCGCAAAAAATCACCTCCTGTGCTATACTGTAATTGAAATTTTTTGTAAAGCTAAAATAATAAAAATATGAATAAAATTTTCTGAAAATAATTGACAAGAGCTGAATTTTCTTGTAAAATAAGAAAAATTAAATACAACACCGAATGAAGTTTAATAGAAGTGGAAAATCGTTTGATTTTTCATGACTGTAAATGGACGGAACTCTGGAGAGACCGTAAAGGCACCGAAGGGGCAAGGCAGGCAACTGCTCAAACTCTCAGGTAAAAGGACAGAGCAATGATAGAGCGCTTTTTGGCATTTATCGATGCATTCCAGAGTACATGTTTCTAGCATGTACTCTTTCTTTTGGAGTTGATTAGATAGGAGAAATGCATGTTAAATTTTCTAAAAGAAATAGACGCTTTTGTATGGGGACCACCCCTTTTAATCTTATTGGTCGGTACAGGAATTTACTTGACTATTCGTCTAGGACTCTTACAAATTTTCCGTTTACCAAAAGCCTTTCAGCTGATTTTTGCTAAAGACAAGGGGCAGGGAGATGTATCTAGCTTTGCAGCCTTATGTACGGCCTTGGCGGCGACTGTTGGTACAGGAAATATCATCGGGGTGGCAACAGCCATCAAGGTGGGAGGTCCTGGTGCCCTCTTCTGGATGTGGATAGCAGCTTTTTTTGGAATGGCGACCAAGTATGCCGAAGGTCTCCTTGCTATCAAATACAGAAGTAAGGATGATAATGGGGCGGTTGCAGGTGGTCCTATGCATTATATCCTTCTAGGTATGGGAGAAAGGTGGCGCCCCTTGGCGATGCTCTTTGCCTTGGCAGGTGTTTTGGTAGCTCTCTTAGGTATTGGTACCTTTACTCAGGTCAACTCCATCACAGAGTCTATACAAAATACAACCAACTTGTCACCGACCATTACTGCTATAGTCCTTTCTATATTTGTTGGGATTGCGGTCTTTGGTGGACTCAAGTCCATTTCTAAGGTTTCAACCACCGTTGTTCCTTTTATGGCCATTGTCTATATCTTGGGAACTCTTACCGTCATCTTCTTTAATATCGAGAAACTCCCTGCAACTCTGGCCTTGGTCTTTACATCAGCTTTTAGTCCAGTGGCTGCAGTAGGAGGCTTTGCAGGAGCCAGTATCCGAACTGCTATTCAAAATGGTGTGGCGCGTGGTGTCTTCTCAAACGAGTCGGGATTGGGTTCAGCTCCCATTGCGGCTGCGGCAGCTAAGACCAACGAACCGGTGGAGCAGGGTTTGATTTCCATGACAGGTACCTTTATTGATACCTTGATTATCTGTACATTGACTGGTTTGACCATCTTGGTGACTGGTGTCTGGAGCGGTGATTTGAATGGTGTTGCTTTGACTCAGTCAGCTTTTTCTACAGTCTTCTCTTTCTTTGGACCTGCTCTTCTAACAATCTTCTTGGTACTTTTTGCCTTTACTACGATTTTGGGTTGGAACTACTACGGAGAGCGTTGTTTTGAGTTTCTCTTTGGGGTTCGCTTCATCTGGCTCTACCGTGTGGTTTTTGTGCTCATGGTCTTGCTGGGAGGATTTATTGAGTTGGATATGGTCTGGATTATCGCAGATATTGTCAATGCCCTCATGGCACTGCCAAACTTGATTGCACTCTTAGCCTTGTCGCCAGTTGTTATTGCTGAGACTAAGAAGTATTTTGATAAATAATGTAAGATTGATATTACCATTTATAGATAAGACTAGCATCTGTTTGTGAGATGCTAGTTTTTTCACTACTAGGGCTAGTCTTTTATTTTATACTCAATGAAAATCAAAGAGCAAACTAGGAAACTAGCCGCAGGTTGCTCAAAGCACTGCTTTGAGGTTGTGGATAGAACTGACGAAGTCAGCTCAAAACACTGTTTTGAGGTTGCAGATGAAACTGATGAAGTCAGTCACATATATACGGCAAGGCGACGTTGACGCGGTTTGAAGAGATTTTCGAAGAGTATTATGTCATAAGATGAATGAAATTCAAGAGTACATCTTTTATGATATCCTTTATTTGCACTTTTATTTATTGTATAATAGTCAGCATAAATCTGTTTTTGTTCTGATATGTTTTGCTCCATCTATATGCGAAAGAGAAATAAACTGGAGGTGTTTATGTCAAAAGATATTCAAAAATTAGTGATTTCACAAGGAATAGCGAATCTAGCAGATGTCTTTTTTAGAGTTGTTGTGATTGCAAATGTGTTTGTCTTATCTGGTTCGGTTATTTCAACCTCCCTAGTGCCAATTCTGATTGGTCTATCCTCCTTTTTAGCCAGTTTCTTAGTTCCATTAGTAACGAAGAGACTAGCTTTAAATCGTGTTCTTTTCTTGACTCAATTGGGTAAGACGATTCTGCTAGCGATTTTACTTTTTCTACTCAAGCAATCTGAAACTATTTCCCTCCCTCTTTTATATGCTATTGTCACTTTTATCTCCATTTTGGATGGTTTTGCAGCGCCTGTTTCCTATGCGATTGTTCCACGCTATGCAAGTGATTTAGCTAAAGCGAACGCAGCTATTTCTATGAGTGGAGAAAGTGTGCAACTCGTTGGTTGGGGCTTAGGAGGCTTCTTATTTGCGAGTCTGGGAATGAATCCTAGTCTGCTCATTGTGTTAGTTTTGTTTACAATTTCGACGATTTTGATGTTTGGTTTGCCACTTGTAGAAAAAGAAGAGTTGTCCTCAGAAACGAATGTTGAGACGTTAACAAAAGGTTGGCGATTGGTGGCTAAAGAATCAAGATTAGGCTTTATTGTCCAAGCCAATCTTTTAGAAATTTTAGCCAATGCTATCTGGGTATCTTCAGTTTTACTTGTGTTTGTGACTGAGATTTTACATCGGTCAGAAAGCTATTGGGGCTATGTCAATACATCCTATTCCTTTGGGATTATCTTGGGAGGTGCTATTGTCTTCCGTCTAGCAGATAAAGTTGTTACCTATAAATATCAAACTATGACCTTTTCTTTGTTAGCGACAGCACTAGTAACTCTGTTGATAGTGTTATTTCCAAATCCACCTGCTTTTCTATTCCTATCTCTAGTAATTGGTTTTCTATCTCAGATTAAGGAAGTTCCTGAGAGCGTATTTTTACAGGAATCGGTTGATGAGAAGGAACTTGTGAATGTTTACTCCGTTATCGAAGTTGTCTCTACATTGGCCTTTTCTGTCTCTGTTTTTCTAATGAGTTCCATCACAGAATATTTTGGTGTATTTATTGGCTTTGGCTTGGCTATATTCTGTTTGCTAGTAGAGTCCATCTTAGTTTTAAGAAACAAGCATCAGATAAATTAACAGTTATGATCACACATCTGGTGTGATTTTTTTGTTTTCATAAAAATTTTTTATCAGTGCAATTTAAAATATATATTATGCAAGGTATAGATTCTGTGTTAGACTTATTGTCAACGAAAAGCTAATGAGTCATCAATCAAGGCAAGAATTTGTTCAATAGGCTGATGAGATTTCGTAAGATTTTCGCAGAAACCATTCAATTACAAAACGAAAAGAGGTCCTCTTATGACAACATTTACTATCCACACAGTAGAATCAGCACCAGCAGAAGTTAAAGAAGTTCTTGAAACGGTACAAAAGGATAACAATGGCTATATTCCAAATCTTATCGGTCTTTTGGCCAATGCCCCAACAGCCCTAGAAGCTTACCGAACTGTTGGAGCTATTAACCGTCGCAATAGTCTAACACCTGTAGAGCGCGAAGTGGTACAAATCACTGCAGCCGTAACTAATGGTTGTGCCTTCTGTGTAGCTGGACATACAGCCTTTTCTATCAAGCAAATCCAAATGAATGATGACCTTCTTCAAGCCCTTCGCAATCGTACCCCAATCGAAAGCGATCCTAAGCTGGATACCCTAGCTAAGTTTACCTTGGCAGTCATCAATACCAAAGGGCGCGTAGGAGATGAAGCTCTTGGAGAATTCCTTGAAGCTGGTTATACGCAAGAAAATGCCTTGGATGTTGTTCTCGGTGTCAGTCTAGCAAGTCTTTGTAACTATGCTAACAATCTAGCTAACACACCGATTAATCCAGAATTACAACCTTATGCATAAGAGGAGGACAAAGTATGGGATTTTTTTCAGAAGAATTTTTAAGCTGGTTAGACCAGCACGCTGATGAAATTGACAAAAAATCATGTCAAGCTGGAGAAGAACTAATTGAGAAAATTGCTGCAGAAGGCGCCTTTCGTGTAGGGGTTCCCAAAGTTCTTGGAGGGCTAGGTGGAAATGATCAAGATGTTATTGATATCCTTGCTGAACTCGCTCAACATTCCTTAACAGCTTCCTTTATCTCATGGGGGCAACGAACTTTAATAGACAATATTCTTCATACTGATAATGCTTATTTCAAAGAAGTTTACTTGGAAAAACTCTTATCAGGAGAATATGCAGGTGCTACGGCTTTGTCTAATGCGGTCAAGTATCTATCTGACTTAGAGGAACTAAATGTTCGTATCCTTGAAGAAAAGGGAAATTATTATCTTAAAGGACGACTTCCTTGGGTAACCAATGCTCGTAGGGATCGCTTCCTCACTATTTTTGTAGCAGGATTTGCAGATGATCCGAGTACAAGTTATGTAGTAGCCGTACCATCGGACGCAGAAAACTTTAGTCGTTCCGAAGATTTGGAATTTGTCTCTCTCCAAGGAGGAAATACGGCAGCTCTGACTTTCAACAAGGTTCCTTTAAAGGAAGAGTGGATTCTATCCAAGGATGCTCATCAATTTTTAGCGCAAAATCGTCCAGCTTTTTTAGGCTACCAATTTGGCCTAGCTTTTGGTTTGGCTGAACGTTCACTCTCAGAAGTCGAAAAAGAATTGGGGAAACGAGGTGTCTTGAAGGAAGAGTGGCAACATCAGGTCGAACAGTTAGATGATATTCGGCATTCTCTCTATCAAGGACTATCTGAAGAGTCCTATTTCGTTAAAAATCCGCGTGAGCTATTCCAGTTACGGATTGATATTGTTGATGTTGTTGCCCAAAGTCTCTTATTAGAACTACAAGCTGGTGGCGGTAGAGGATACTTTAGTAAATCGACATCCGGTTTCATACGTCGTTGGAATGAAGGCGCATTTTTGCCAATTGTTTCTCCTAGTGCTGTGCAATTGCGACATATTTTAGCGACAAACTAAAAATAAAGAAAATAAAAACGAGGTTTATCTTTTTAAACTTCGTTTTTTAATACTTCATTTAAGCGCTTTTATGCTATACTGATAATAACATGACTATTGGAGGTTCATATGAAAAAACTCCCCTTGGCCTTTTCAGGGTGTTTATTGGGATTGGCTGGAGCAGGCAATCTCATCCTGGATATTTTTCCACTATTATCGCACATCTTTAGTTTGTCAGGCTTGATTTTATGGTTTTATTTTTTATACAGTCATCTTAGTGATTGGCAAGAAATCCAGCAAGAACTTAAGAAAGCTCCTCTATTATCGGGAATGGCGACTTTTCCCATGGCAGGGATGATTTTATCAACCTACTTACTGCGAATCTTACCTGCGAGTATGAGTATCATAGTGCAAGCTCTTTGGTGGTTTGCCTTTCTACTGGATGTAGGTTTAATCATCTACTTCACTAAAAATTATGTGCAGACTAAACCAAGAACGAGCGCAACGCCAAGTTGGACAGTTCTTTATGTGGGAATAGCAGTAGCAAGCTTGACCTACCCAGTGGTGGGCATAGTCGAGATTGCCTATGGTGCTTGGATTTTTGGCTTTACCTTAACCCTTTTCCTTTATCCTCTGATTTATCAAGATTTGAAAAGTAATCCATTGCCACGGGCTTTACTGGGGCAAGAAGGAATCTATTGTGCTCCCTTTTCTCTACTGTTAGCAGCACTCGTTCGGATCGGAGGTTCAGCTCTTCATGTCTGGATTTTGCTAGTCATGATTCTTGCTTCACAAACTTTCTTTTTCTTTGTCCTCAGTCGCTTGCCAAATATTTTAAAACAGGGATTTCAACCAGCTTTTTCAGCCCTAACCTTCCCAACTATCATCACAGCAACTTCATTGAAAATGGCCCAAGGCATTCTGCAGTTTCCAGTCCTTAACCTCCTCGTTTGGCTGGAAACGATCATTTGTTTAACAATCCTTGTCTATGTATTAGTAGAATATATGCGGTATTTAAGGAACTAAAAAAGCCCCTAGCACTGAGAAGTGTTAGGGGGTTGTTGTCGACAATAAACATAATCAATTAGTTCAGCTTATACCTACTGTTCTTCATGTTCGGATAAAAAATAATAAGTCATAGTACCGAAGATTGATCCTACTCCAAGTCCTAGTAGTAGGAAAAGTGCGATCATTTTTAGTTCTAGAAACTGCAAAAAGAAATCTGTAATCGAGTGATTTTCAAGGATTACTTTTTTGGAAAATAGGATAAATAAGTAGAGAGTTGGGATGCTAGTTCCAACTAACCAACTTCTTAACTTGATTTGCTGCTTGCTGTAAGTGATTTGTGGAATCTCGGATTGATCATCATCTTCTAAGTGGAGCCCTCTAGTAGAATATCTTGCCTTGAGACTGAGGGCAAAAATCATCAAGAAGTAGAGATAGGGCATAACATTTCGAACGATTTCTATAAAGCGTCCGAACAAAATATAGAATAGGAAGAGAATGAAGGAAGAGTAAAAGATTTGGACCATGGAACGGGCGCAAGCCTTATAGATGACCTCTTGACGGCATTCATCAAAGGGTCCTTGGATATGAAAGAAATTTCGAACTAAGCGAGTTGTTAAGTCTTCTTTTTTCATGGTAGGGGCCTCTTAATAACATTGTTTTTGATTAACTTCTTTAAAGAGTTGATAGAGAGTATAGAAGTAGACTAGACTAAAAACGATACAGATGGTTAGAAATAGTAGATATCTCCAATCCATAGAACTCGTTATCAGTTGTGGGAGAGATACGAGGATAAAGCAGAGAGATGCGTTTAAGAGGCGTCTTTTTTTTGATTTGATTTTCTGAAATCTTTGTCCTTTGTTCAAGACAGGAATGGCTAAGAGGAAGATGATCAGAAAAGGACGCGTAATTTGGCCATAAACTAGGAAAACTGTCATAAAGATACTGATCAAAATATGGCTGAGAATTAAAGTTACTAGTGATTTCATAAGTTTCCTCCTAATCGTCGTCTTGATCTTCTCTAGCTTTTTGAATGCGAAGAGTGACGACAATATGCACTGTTAATCCGAAAAAGAAGGCTGCAACGATGGTTGACAAGATACTTCTTGTATTCAAAAGAGCGGTAAGATAGCTTTTGCTATCATCCATTAGGATATTGAGAAGTGGTATGCCAAAGAACATAAAGACTCCATAGAAAAGTCCAGCTTTAAGGCCAGGATTACGTAACTGTTTCTTTTCCTTCTGGCTCAACATATCAGGATCGATAGCAGCAATACCAGTTTTTTTAGTTTGAGTAGTGACATAGAAAGCACAAAACAAGGAAACCAGAAAAATAATGATTGGATATCCGAAAGCGACCATTTGGGGATATTTATAAGCAAGGACAAAGGGGATGAGATTACCTAAAGTCATGAGGTAAAAGAGAACCATAAAGACTTTATTCCCGATGTGGTCAGCCTCGCGTCGTTTGTGTTCATCAAGGGGGCCTGAAACGCCATAGATACGTTTGATTAGTTTTTCATAGAGGGGTTCTTTTTTCATGGGTAATTTCTCCTAAATGAACGATGTTATTTTGTTTCTTTTACGAATTGATAGAGATAATAAAGATAAGTGATAGAAGAAAGGATAGCGATAGTTAGCAGTATATAATATTTCCAATTGCTTGAGATGAGCGTCAGTTGTGGTAAGGATAGAAAGGATAGAATCATAAAGAATAGTGCTAAGTTGAGTATGCGCGTTTTTTGGGAATCTATCTTTAGATAAGTCAGTCCTTTGTTGAGTGCTGGAACAAAGACAAGAACAAGGACTGTATCGTAGATGGGCAAGTTCCCTGAAACGATGATGAAGATGAGCAGTGAAGCAAACAAAAGATGATAGGTAAGTAAAGTTACTAGTGATTTCATAGGGTACCTCCTAATCCTTATCCTGCTCTTTTTTAGCTCTTGCAATGCGACGGGAGATGAGGAACTGTATGCTCGCTCCGAAGAATATAGAACCGAAAATGCTTGCTAAGCCATTTCTTATAGTGAGAAGAGAGTGGAAATAGTCCTGACCTTCACCAGTAATTATATGGAGAAGAGGGGTTATAAAAAACATCCATAGGCCAAAGAATAAACCCGCTTTAAGACCAGGGTAGTGTAGTTGCTTATTTTCTTTCTCATTTAACATATCTGGTTCAATAGTTGTAATCCCTGTTTTTTGCATTTGGTAGGTGACATAGCCAGCAGCGATGAGGGCAATCACTAAAATCAGAGGAGGATAGACTAGAGCCACTAGTTGAGGAAATTGATAGGCCAGAACAAGCGGAATAAGATTGCCGAAAATCATCAGATAAAAGAGAATCATAAAGACTTTATTTCCGATGCGGTCAGCTTCGCGCCGTTTGTATTCGTCCAGTGGATCAGAAATACCGTAAGTGCGTTTGATGAGCTTTTCAGTGAAGGTTTCTTTTTTCATTTTTCTTCTCCTTTTTAAAAATCGTCCTCCCAAAAGAGACTGTTGAGGTCAGTTTGGAGGCTTCGAGCGAGATTGAGACAAAGTTCCAAGGTAGGATTATACTTGTCGTTCTCAATCATGTTGATGGTTTGTCTCGAGACACCAATATCCTTGGCAAGTTCGAGTTGGGACTTTCCCAGTTCCTTGCGGAATTCTTTTACGCGATTCATGCTTCCTCCTTTTTAGTTTATGTCACATATATTTGACTATAGTATATTCTTTTAAGAACATAATGTCAACTATTTTTGACATATTTTTAAAAGAATCTTGGTGATAATATTTCTATGTGAAAATCTTCTAGCGATTTTATGCTATAATGAAGAAAAATAAGAGTTATTTGGATACCCTGAATGCTATCCAATAAAGAAAGAGCAGAAAATGAACCATAAGATTGCAATTTTATCAGACATTCATGGCAACACGACAGCCTTAGCTGGAGTGCTTGAGGATGCTAAAAATTTGGGAGCGACTGAATATTGGCTTTTGGGAGATATTTTTCTTCCTGGTCCGGGAGCAACTGACTTGGTGGCTCTTTTGAAAGACCTTCCCCTTACAGCATCCGTTCGAGGGAACTGGGATGATTGTGTGTTAGAGGCTTTAGGCGGGCACTATGGTCTAGAAGATCCCGAAGAAATTCAGTTTCTCAGGATGACTCAGTATCTGATGGAGCGCATAAACCCAGAGCATATTGATTGGTTGAGAAAGCTACCGATGATAGCCAAGAAAGAAATCGAAGGCTTGCGCTTCTCACTTTCTCATAATTTGCCTGAGAAAAACTATGGTAGAGATTTACTGGTTGAAAATAATACTGAAAAATTTGACCAGCTACTTGATGAAACTACTGATGTAGCCGTCTATGGTCATGTCCATAAACAGCTCCTACGTTATGGTAGTCAAGGCCAACAAATCCTCAATCCAGGTTCGATTGGTATGCCTTATTTTGATTGGGAAGGGCTAAAAAACCATCGAGCCCAGTATGCCTTACTTGAGGTTGAAAATGGTGAATTGGTCAATATCCAATTTCGTAAGGTCGCCTATGATTATGAAGCAGAGCTAGAATCAGCCAAGACCAAAGGCCTTCCTTTTATCGAAATGTATGAAGAATTACGACGTGAGGACAACTATCAAGGACATAATAGGGAATTACTTGCTAGCCTAAATGAAAAATATGGCTATGTGGAGGATGTGAAGAATTATTTTGATTTTTTGTAAGAGTTGCTTTAACAAACAAATACTAAATAAAACGATTGGACTAGCCAATCGTTTTTAATATATCTTATTGTAATTGAGACTGATCTGGTAGGTAAGAACCACCGAGATAGGTTTTGCTGAGTTTTTCAAGGGTTCCATCTTGGTAGAGTTCTTTGAGAACATTGTCAAATTGCTCTTAAAATTCTTTTTGGTCACTTGAAAAGATGATGTAGTTGTTTGGATTATCATTGCTCTCCAAGTCGACTACGTTTAAGTCTAAACCTCGGTCTTGGATAATTTTTTGAACCGAAATTTTATCAAAGATTAGGAAATCAAATTCACCATTGGCGAGATCAGTCAGGCGTTTAGCGACATCCTCACCAGAGTATTGGATGGTAGCAGGATTGTCGGAGTGGCTTTGATTCCAGTCGGTAACAACCTTGGCAGTAGAAGTTCCAGTATCATCCTGGGTTGTTTTACCAGCGATGTCTTGAATAGAGGTAAGAGCCTTGTCTTTTCTGCTCACGAGAGCCAAAGGATTTTTAGCGATAGGTAGGGAGTATAGATATTTGTCGGCTCTCTCTTTGGTATAGCTCAAGTTGTTGGCAGCAGCTTGGTAACGGCCGGCATCCACTCCAGGGAAGATACTTTCCCAAGCTGTTTTTTGAAATTCAATCTTGTATTGGTTAAGTTTTTCATCGACTGTTTTTAAAACCTCAACATCATATCCGGTCAAATTACCATCTTTTTCAAAATCAAAAGGTGGGATGTCTCCAGCAGTTGCTACAACAATGGTTTTAGTGGAAGTAGCTATCTTGTTTGGATTGTCAACAGGCGACCAACAAGGGACTAATGGCTAATCATAAGATAATGGTGTCTAGCTTACCAGACAATTAATCAGATATCCAATATATATTTTTTATGGAGGTGATAGAGAAATATTATAATTTCCAGTTTTGTAATAAACAATTCAAGTAAGAAAAAAGATAATTTGTTTCACTAATGAAAAAACTCTGCAAGCTCTTTCAGAATGTGGTAAAATGGAAGTAATAGAAATAGAAAAGGAAATCAATTATGAAATTTCTTGAGTTAAATAAAAAACGTCATGCGACCAAGCATTTTATTGATAAACCTGTCGATCCCAAGGATGTTCGTACAGCTATTGAAATCGCAACCTTGGCACCAAGTGCCCACAACAGCCAGCCTTGGAAATTCGTCGTGGTTCGTGAGAAAAATGCTGAACTAGCAAAATTGGCTTACGGTTCAAACTTTGAGCAAGTAGCCTCTGCACCTGTAACCATTGCCTTGTTTACAGATACAGACTTAGCTAAACGTGCTCGCAAGATTGCCCGTACTGGTGGTGCCAACAATTTCTCAGAAGAGCAACTTCAGTACTTTTTGAAAAATCTTCCAGCTGAGTTTGCGCGTTACAGCGACCAACAAGTTAGTGACTACTTGGCTCTTAATGCAGGGCTAGTAGCTATGAACTTGGTCCTTGCACTGACTGACCAAGGAATCGGATCAAACATTATCCTTGGTTTTGACAAATCAAAAGCCAATGAAGTCTTGGAAATCGAAGAACGTTTCCGTCCAGAACTTTTGATCACAGTGGGTTACACAGATGAGAAGTTGGAACCAAGCTACCGCTTGCCAGTAGATGAAATTATCGAAAAAAGATAGGAAGAAAAAATGACAGTTATTGATTTTACAGCAGAAGTAGAAAAACGTAAAGAAGACCTCTTGGCTGACTTGTTTAGCCTTTTGGAAATCAACTCAGAACGTGATGACAACAAGGCTGATGCTCAGCATCCATTTGGACCTGGGCCAGTAAAAGCCTTGGAAAAATTCCTTGAAATCGCAGACCGTGATGGCTACCCAACAAAAAATGTCGACAATTATGCAGGACATTTTGAGTTTGGTGAAGGAGAAGAAGTTCTCGGAATCTTTGCCCACATGGACGTAGTGCCAGCAGGTAGCGGTTGGGACACTGACCCTTACACTCCAACTATCAAAGATGGTCGTCTTTATGCGCGTGGTGCTTCTGACGATAAGGGTCCTACTATAGCATGTTACTATGGTTTGAAAATCATCAAAGAATTGGGTCTTCCAACTTCTAAAAAAGTTCGTTTCATCGTGGGAACAGACGAAGAATCAGGTTGGGCAGATATGGACTACTACTTTGAGCATGTAGGACTTGCAAAACCAGACTTTGGCTTCTCTCCAGATGCTGAATTCCCTATCATCAATGGTGAAAAAGGAAACATCACAGAATACCTTCACTTTGCTGGTGAAAATACTGGTGCAGCTCGTCTTCACAGCTTTACAGGTGGATTGCGTGAAAACATGGTTCCAGAATCAGCAACAGCAGTCATTTCAGGTGACTTAGCAGACTTGCAAGGGAAACTAGACGCTTTCGTTGCAGAGCACAAACTCAGAGGAGAAATCCAAGAAGAGAACGGTCAGTACGAGGTGACTGTAATTGGTAAATCAGCTCACGGTGCTATGCCTGCTTCAGGTATCAATGGTGCAACTTATCTTGCCCTCTTCCTCAGCCAATTTGCTTTTGAAGGACCTGCAAAAGACTACCTTGACATTGCTGGTAAGATTCTTTTGAACGACCACGAAGGCAAGAACTTGAAAGTAGCTCATGTGGATGAAAAGATGGGTGCCCTTTCTATGAATGCGGGTGTTTTCCGCTTCGACGAATCAAGTGCTGACAATACTATTGCCCTTAACTTCCGTTATCCAAAAGGAACAAGCCCAGAGCAAATCAAGTCAGTTCTTGAAACCTTGCCAGTTGCTTCAGTTAGCCTTTCTGAACAAGGTCACACTCCTCACTATGTGCCAATGGAAGATCCGCTTGTCCAAACCTTGTTGGATGTTTATGAAAAACAAACAGGTCTTAAAGGTCACGAACAAGTCATCGGTGGTGGAACATTTGGACGTTTGTTAGAGCGTGGTGTCGCTTACGGTGCTATGTTCCCAGATTCTATCGATACTATGCACCAAGCCAACGAATTTATCGCCTTGGATGATCTCTTCCGTGCAGCAGCCATCTACGCTGAAGCTATCTATGAATTGATCAAATAATGATCTAGAAGTCTGAGATTTAATGCTTAGACTTCTTTTTGGAGGAGAAAATGTCTCAAATTGAAAGAATCAAGCAAGCTATTATGGCTGATCCCCAGAATGCCAGCTATACTGAGCAAGGCATCGAGCCACTCTTTGCGGCTCCAAAGACTGCTCGTATCAATATCATTGGGCAGGCGCCAGGTCTCAAAACCCAGGAAGCAGGACTATACTGGAAGGATAAAAGTGGTGACCGCCTGCGCGAGTGGCTAGGTGTGGATGAAGACACCTTTTACAATTCAGGTTACTTTGCAGTCATGCCCATGGATTTCTACTTTCCAGGTCATGGGAAATCGGGTGACCTACCACCTCGTCCAGGTTTTGCAGAAAAATGGCATCCAGAACTCTTGAAGGAATTACCAGATATTCAATTGACGCTCTTGATTGGGCAGTATGCTCAGGCTTACTATCTGCATGAGAAAGTCAGTGAAAAGGTAACAGATCGTGTTCATCGGTTTAAAGATTATTTGCCAGATTATTTCCCTCTCGTACACCCATCACCACGTAATCAAATTTGGATGAAAAAAAATCCTTGGTTTGAGGAAGAAGTGGTTCCAGATTTGAAAAAAAGAATTAAAATTATTTTAGGAGAAAAAGAATGAACGAAATTACTTTTGACGATTTTTATCAGCTTTATCAGAGAGAGTCGCTTTCTGTATTGGATGTGAGAGAAGTAGAGGAATTTGAGGCTCTTCATTTAGAAGGTGCTCTTAATTCCCCTCTGAGTCAACTGGCAGATACTTATGAGCAACTAGATAAAACCCAGCCTTACTACGTGATCTGTAAGTCAGGAATGCGTTCAGCACGCGCTTGTCAATTTTTAGCAGAACAAGGATATGAGGTTATCAATGTCCAAGGTGGCATGGATGCCTTAGAATAAGAAAATCTCCCTTTGAGACCGAAAATAAGAAAGGTTTTAAAGGGAGTTTATTTGCTCTAAAAATCAGAAAATTGAAAACATTTTAAAATTATTTCGAGATAGCCTTTTCAAGCCTTTAATCATGTTATACTAAGAAAGTATTTTATTTTTTATAAGGAGAGTTTATGGCTAAAAAAGGTGCTTTAACAGGATTACTCCTGTTTGGAATATTTTTTGGAGCAGGTAACTTGATTTTCCCTCCAACTCTAGGCGCACAGTCTGGAGAAAACTTTCTCCCTGCCATTGCAGGATTTGTATTTTCGGGTGTTGGGATTGCCGTCCTAACCTTGATCATTGGTACCCTTAATCCTAAGGGGTATATCTATGAAATTTCTAAGAAAATTTCTCCATGGTTTGCGACGATTTATCTTGCAGTTTTGTACTTGTCGATTGGCCCATTCTTTGCCATCCCTCGTACAGCAACGACATCGTTTGAAGTTGGTATTAGTCCACTCTTGGATCAAGCAGATAAAGGTTTAGGTTTGATTGTCTTCACCATTCTTTACTTTGTAGCTGCCTACCTAATCTCGCTGAATCCTTCAAAAATCTTGGATCGTATCGGTCGAATCTTGACTCCAGTTTTTGCCATCTTAATTGTTATTCTGGTTATCCTTGGAGCTTTCAAGTATGGTGGGAATGCACCACAAGCAGCTTCAGGCGCTTATCAAGCTTCAGCCTTTGGTGCAGGTTTCCTTGAAGGATACAATACACTTGATGCGCTTGCATCGGTTGCCTTCAGTGTTATTGCAGTACAAACCTTGAAACAACTTGGTTTTTCAAGTAAGAAAGAGTACATTTCAACCATTTGGGTAGTTGGAATTGTTGTAGCACTCGGATTTAGTGCTCTCTACATCGGTCTAGGTTTCTTGGGCAATCATTTCCCAGTAACAGAAGAAGCAATGAAGAGTGGAACTCCCGGAGTTTATATCTTGTCTCAAGCAACGCAAGAAATCTTTGGTTCTACTGCTCAGCTTTTCCTTGCAGCTATGGTAACCGTTACTTGCTTTACAACGACTGTAGGGTTGATTGTATCAACTGCCGAGTTCTTTAACGGACGTTTCCCACAAGTCAGCTACAAGGTTTATGCAACAGTCTTTACCTTGATTGGTTTTGCTATTGCAAATCTTGGTTTGAGTGCTATTATTAAGTACTCTGTACCAGTTCTCGTTATTTTGTACCCAATTACGATTGACATTGTCATGATTGTGATTGTGAACAAGTTTGTTGCTCTTTCAAAACCAGGAATGCAATTAACTGTTGGTATTGTCACAGCCATTGCTATTGCAAGTGTTTTAGGCTCTACTTTTAAAGTTGAGATCCTTGCAAATATCGTGAACGCTCTACCATTTGCGGAGGCTTCTCTGCCATGGTTGGTACCAGCTATTATTGGTATTCTACTTTCTCTTGTTCTTCCAAATAAACAAGAAAGTGAAGCTTTTGAAATGGAATAATCACTAAAATCACTTTTGTAGCTAAGTCTACAGGAGTGATTTTCTTTTTTATCCGATGATAAATGTGTTATAATAGGTAGCAAAAGAGGTGAAGAAATGAATCAAACTGTAGAATATATCAAAGAACTAACTGCTATTGCGTCACCAACAGGTTTTACGCGTGAAATTACGAATTATTTAGTTGAGACGCTTGAAAAACTAGGCTATCAACCTATCCGTACTGCTAAAGGTGGAGTGAATGTTACCATTAAAGGTAAAAATGACGAGCAGCAGCGCTATGTGACTGCCCATGTGGATACCTTGGGAGCTATCGTTCGCGCTGTTAAACCAGATGGTCGTCTCAAGATGGATCGTATCGGTGGCTATCCTTGGAACATGATTGAAGGCGAAAACTGTACGGTCCATGTAGCTAGTACAGGGAAAACTGTTTCAGGTACGATTTTGATCCACCAAACTTCTTGTCACGTTTACAAAGATGCAGGAACAGCTGAACGTACACAGGACAATATGGAAGTTCGTTTGGATGAAAAAGTGACTAATGAAAAAGAAACACGCGCACTCGGTATCGAGGTTGGTGATTTTATCAGCTTTGACCCACGAACTGTCGTGACTGAGACAGGCTTTATCAAGTCTCGTCATTTGGATGACAAGGTCAGCGCAGCTATTCTCCTTAATCTCCTCAAAGTATACAAAGAAAAAGGGATTGAACTTCCTGTTACTACGCATTTTGCTTTTTCAGTCTTTGAAGAAGTGGGGCACGGTGCTAACTCAAGCATCCCTAGTCAAGTTGTTGAGTATCTTGCTGTGGATATGGGAGCAATGGGAGATGATCAGCAGACAGACGAGTACACAGTATCTATCTGTGTTAAAGATGCTTCTGGTCCTTACCACTATGAATTCCGTCAACACTTGGTAGCTCTCGCAAAAGAGCAAGACATTCCATTCAAACTAGATATCTATCCATTTTACGGTTCTGATGCTTCTGCAGCGATGTCAGCTGGAGCAGAGGTTAAGCACGCTCTTCTAGGAGCAGGTATTGAGTCAAGCCACTCATACGAACGTACTCATATTGATTCTGTAGTGGCTACTGAGCGTATGGTGGACGCTTATCTCAAGAGTGAGTTGGTGGACTGAAGAGTCGATAAAGTACTATGTATGAAATACTGAAACAAATAGCAACGCCTGCTATAATAACAGGGTTGATTTCGAGTTTGTATGCTTATTTTCAAAAGAAAAAAGAGGACTATCGTAAGTATGTGTATGAAAATAAACAAGAAAACTTTAAAGAACTAGTTGTTTATGCTGATGAACTGGTCGATAAAGGAATTACTAATCCAGATCTAGAAAAACTACTTTTTAAAATTTCTCAAAAGATTAATCCGTATGGACGAAAAATAAAAACTTTTGGAAAATATCAGTGGATAGAAGATGATGGATATGTGTGGTATCAAATAGAAATTATAGAGAAAAAACTTGCTTCTCAAATACTTCAAATAGAAGATTTAAAAGAACTAGCTCATCGGATACAAATTTCTAAACGATTACTAGATATTAAAGTAGAAAATAATATTCCGCTCATAAATTCAGCTAAAATATGGTTTAATTTATTTCAGTATGCGATGTTATTACTTCAGCTATTTTTCATATACTCTGGGTATAAGAGTTTTATCGAACAACCTACCTTACTTTCTTCGTCTTTGATTTTTTGGCTACTTGTTGTAGTGATTTTAATTTTTTTACTCCCAGAATTGAGTGTTAATGAAAGCGATGATAGAAACCCTGAAATAGGCATTACATTGCTCTCTTTCTTTATTGCCGGAGTTGATGCTTGGACAGCGTATTATTTATTTAATAATTCTTTTATTGCTTTCCTTGGTGGAATGGGTTCACTACTTCTAATTGTTGGTGAAGTAATTTCAAAAGCTTTTATTTTCGGGGGAAGTGAAATTGGTAAAGTGTCTACAATTTATATCGAAGAATATAGGAAGCTACAGGGACCTGAGTTAAGTAAGAGACGCTTTATAAATAATTTTAGAGTTATTCCATTTTTTAATAAGATTAAGAATTTATTTCACAAAGATAAGAGGGAGGGAAATGATGACCTATAAACACCGACTCTTTGACCTTAATCCCCCTCTTTTAGAGTTGAAAGGAGAAACTTATGTGCCTCATCTGTCAACGAATTGAACTCATCAAGACTGGTGACAATCCCTACTTTGTAAAAGAACTGGAAACAGGATATGTTGTCATTGGTGACCACCAGTATTTTGAAGGTTACACTCTGTTTTTAGCAAAGGAACATGTCACAGAACTACATCATCTAGATCCAAGTGTTAAACTTCGTTTTTTAGAGGAAATGAGTATGGTTCAGGAAGCTGTCTCTAAAGCCTTCTCTGCTCAAAAGATGAATATAGAGTTGCTGGGAAATGGAGATGCCCATGTCCACTGGCATATTTTTCCGAGACGAAAGGGTGATATGAAAGGACACGGTCTTAATGGGCGTGGTCCAGTCTGGTGGGTTCCTTGGGAAGAAATGGCAGCAGAAGATTGCCAAGCGCAACCGAAACAATTAGAAAACTTAATTCAAACTTTATCTGTTGCATTGGATAAAGTTATCATATGAAAGGATAAATCATGAAAAAAAGATACCTTATCTTGTCTGGACTACTAGCCCTAACATTGGCAGCTTGTTCGCAAGAAAAACCAGCAACTTCTGACGCAAAAAGTTCTTCAGAGCAATCAACTGTCCAAGAAGGAACCGCGGGAAGTAAATCTCAGGAAGCGAGCCCCAAAAAGGCAGAAGTGGTCAATAAGGGAGATTACTATAGTATTCAAGGCAAGTACGATGAAATTGTTATCGCTAATAAACACTATCCCTTATCTAAAGATTATAATCCAGGAGAAAATCCTACCGCTAAGGCAGAACTGTTGAAACTTATTGCAGCTATGCAGCAAGCAGGTTTCCCAATCAGCGACCACTATAGTGGATTTAGAAGTTATGAGACTCAGGTTAAATTGTATCAAGATTATGTCAATCAAGACGGAAAGGCAGAGGCTGACCGCTATTCTGCACGACCTGGATATAGTGAACACCAAACTGGTCTTGCTTTCGACCTTATCGGCACAGATGGAGACTTAGTGACAGAAGAAAAAGCAGCCCAATGGCTCTTGGATCATGCTGCAGACTATGGCTTCGTCGTTCGTTATCTTAAAGGTAAGGAAAAAGAAACAGGATATATGGCTGAAGAATGGCATTTGCGCTACGTCGGAAAAGAAGCCAAAGAAATTGCAGCAAGTGGTCTCAGTTTGGAGGAGTATTATGGCTTTGAAGGTGGAGACTATGTTGATTAGTCGCAAAACACCTTGCAAGATTACTTAAAATTTGATAAAATGAATAATAATTAAATAGGAATCTGCAAGACTAGTATCTCAGGGGAAGTATATCAGGGAGGAGAGCCGTGACTGAAAGCTCTCTATATGAAAGCTGGGTGAATTCACTTGCCTATGGATTCAGAAATAAAGGTCTGACTTGTCAGATGAAAACGGATGGTACCGCGTGTCAACGCTCCGAGTGGAGTTTTTGGCATGTGGTTTTCTTTTTATCTACGAGAGACTGATGGAGGAATTATGTCAACTATTGAAGAACAATTAAAAGCGCTTCGTGAAGAAACGCTAGCTAGCTTGAAGCAGATTACTGCTGAAAATGAAAAAGAGATGCAAGAATTGCGTGTCTCAGTCCTTGGTAAAAAAGGATCACTGACTGAAATCCTTAAAGGAATGAAAGATGTTTCTGCAGAAATGCGACCAGTTATCGGAAAATACGTAAATGAGGCTCGTGATGTCTTGACAGCTGCTTTTGAAGAAACAGCTAAACTATTGGAAGAAAAGAAAGTCGCTGCACAATTAGCTAGCGAGAGCATTGATGTGACACTTCCAGGTCGTCCAGTTGCGACTGGTCACCGTCACGTTTTAACACAAACTAGTGAAGAAATCGAAGATATCTTTATCGGTATGGGTTACCAAGTTGTGGATGGATTTGAAGTGGAGCAAGACTACTACAACTTTGAGCGTATGAACCTTCCGAAAGACCACCCAGCTCGTGATATGCAGGATACTTTCTACATCACAGAAGAAATCTTACTTCGTACTCACACGTCTCCTGTTCAGGCGCGTGCCATGGATGCACATGATTTTTCAAAAGGTCCTTTGAAGATGATCTCGCCAGGGCGTGTTTTCCGTCGTGATACGGACGATGCGACCCACAGTCACCAGTTTCATCAAATCGAAGGCTTGGTTGTTGGGAAAAATATCTCTATGGCAGACCTTCAAGGAACCCTTCAGTTGATTGTGCAAAAAATGTTCGGTGAAGAGCGTCAAATCCGTCTGCGTCCATCCTACTTCCCATTCACAGAGCCATCTGTTGAGGTGGATGTTTCTTGTTTTAAGTGTGGTGGAGAAGGCTGTAACGTATGTAAGAAAACAGGTTGGATCGAAATTATGGGTGCAGGTATGGTTCACCCACGTGTCCTTGAAATGAGTGGTATCGATGCGACTGTTTACTCTGGATTTGCCTTTGGTCTTGGTCAAGAGCGTGTAGCCATGCTCCGTTACGGAATCAACGATATCCGTGGATTCTACCAAGGAGATGTCCGCTTCTCAGAACAGTTTAAATAAGGTTGAAACCTGAAACATAGTCCTATACAGTTCTAGTCATTTTCTCTAGATGAGAATGGCAAGGACTGACTCGAAGAAAAAGAAAGGAATTGAAAAGGTCACACTTGGTGGAACCTTACAATCAGAATTATGCTTGTATCTTATAAATGGTTAAAAGAATTGGTGGACATTGATGTGCCATCACAGGAGTTGGCTGAAAAAATGTCAACTACAGGGATCGAGGTAGAGGGTGTCGACTCACCTGCTGCTGGTCTCTCAAAAATTGTCGTCGGTGAGATCTTGTCCTGCGAAGATGTGCCAGAAACTCACCTCCATGTTTGTCAGGTTAACGTTGGCGAAGAAGAAGCCCGCCAAATCGTCTGTGGTGCACCGAATGTGTGTGCTGGTATCAAGGTTATGGTGGCTCTTCCAGGAGCTCGCATCGCTGACAATTACAAGATCAAAAAAGGGAAAATCCGTGGTTTAGAGTCTCTTGGGATGATCTGTTCGCTTGGCGAATTGGGCGTTTCTGACTCCGTTGTGCCTAAGGAATTCGCAGATGGCATCCAAATCTTGCCAGAAGATGCCGTTCCAGGTGAGGAAGTATTCTCTTACCTAGACTTGGATGATGAAATCATCGAACTTTCCATCACGCCAAACCGTGCAGACGCTCTTTCTATGCGTGGGGTAGCTCACGAAGTGGCAGCCATCTATGACAAGGCGGTCAACTTTAAAGAATTTACTCTAACAGAAACAAACGAAGCCGCTACAGATGCACTTTCTGTAGGCATTGATACAGACAAGGCGCCTTACTATGCCGCTCGTATCTTGGACAATGTGACTATCGCACCAAGTCCACAATGGTTGCAAAACCTCCTCATGAACGAAGGCATCCGTCCGATTAACAATGTCGTTGACGTGACCAACTATATCCTGCTTTACTTTGGTCAACCTATGCATGCCTTTGACTTGGATACTTTTGAAGGAAATGACATCCGTGTGCGTGAGGCGCGTGCTGGTGAAAAATTAGTGACCTTGGATGGCGAAGAGCGTGAGTTGGAAACAACTGACTTAGTGATTACTGTTGCTGACAAACCAGTAGCCCTTGCAGGTGTTATGGGTGGTCAGGCTACAGAAATCTCTGAAAAGTCTACTCGTGTTGTTCTTGAAGCTGCTGTCTTCAATGGCAAATCTATCCGTAAGACAAGTGGTCGTCTCAACCTACGCTCTGAATCATCTTCACGCTTTGAAAAAGGGATCAATGTGGCAACTGTTAATGAAGCCCTTGATGCGGCAGCTAGCATGATTGCCGAACTTGCTGGTGCGACGGTGCGTAAAGGTATCGTTTCAGCGGGTGAGCTTGATACTTCTGATGTGGAAGTTTCTTCAACTCTTGCTGACGTCAACCGTGTCCTCGGTACAGAGCTTTCATTTGCTGATGTTGAAGATGTCTTCCGTCGTCTTGGCTTCGGTCTTTCTGGAAATGCAGAAGCCTTCACTGTTAGTGTTCCCCGTCGTCGTTGGGATATCACTATCGAAGCTGACCTCTTTGAAGAAATCGCTCGTATCTATGGCTATGATCGCTTGCCAACCAGTCTTCCAAAAGACGATGGGACAGCTGGTGAATTGACTGCGACACAAAAACTTCGTCGTCAGGTTCGTACCATTGCTGAAGGTGCTGGATTGACAGAAATCATCACTTATGCTCTTACAACTCCTGAAAAAGCGGTTGAATTTACGATTCAGCCAAGTCATTTGACAGAATTGATGTGGCCAATGACTGTGGACCGTTCAGTTCTCCGTCAAAATATGGTTTCAGGTATTTTGGATACAGTTGCCTACAACGTAGCACGTAAGAATAAAAACTTGGCTCTTTATGAGATTGGAAAAGTTTTCGAGCAAACTGGTAATCCAAAAGAAGAATTGCCAAATGAAATTAACAGCTTTGCCTTTGCCTTGACTGGCTTAGTCGCTGAGAAAGACTTCCAAACAGCGGCAGTTCCTGTTGACTTCTTCTATGCTAAGGGAATTTTGGAAGCTCTCTTTGCTCGCTTGGGTCTTGAAGTGACTTATACAGCAACTTCTGAAATTGCTAGTCTTCACCCAGGACGTACAGCCTTGATCTCACTCGGTGACCAAGTCCTTGGTTTCCTCGGTCAAGTACATCCTGTTACAGCCAAGGCTTACGATATTCCAGAAACTTATGTAGCAGAGCTCAACCTTTCAGCTATTGAGACAGCTCTTCAACCAGCCGCTCCATTTGTGGAAATCACTAAATTCCCAGCGGTGAGCCGTGATATCGCCCTTCTCCTCAAGGCAGAAGTCACTCACCAAGAAGTTGTAGATGCTATCCAGGCTGCAGGCGTGAAACGATTGACAGATATCAAACTCTTTGACGTTTTCTCAGGCGAAAAATTGGGACTAGGTATGAAGTCAATGGCTTATAGCTTGACCTTCCAAAATCCAGAAGATAGCTTGACTGACGAAGAAGTCGCACGCTACATGGAAAAAATCCAAGCATCACTCGAAGAAAAAGTGAATGCAGAAGTGCGTTAAAAATTTTCAATCCATCCCTAGGGATGGATTTTTTAGTAGAAAAAATCATCAAGCTTTAGCCTGATGATTGAATCAAATTGACGGGGGAACAACTCCTTTTTAATACTGTTACAAGATGATCAGACATCGGTATTTTTTGTCATCCAATCAGCTATGAAGTGATAGGTATCGTTTCGATTATTCTCGTTTAGAATTTCGTGACGAGCCTCTTCAACTAATCGAAGGCTTACTTTCGAATGTGAAGCCTTTAGGAGTTTTACAAATCTCTCTATACCTTTGCCATTTTCACCTAGAGGGTCTTCTTGTCCCGAAATCACGAGAATTGGGAGTTGGGTTGGAATCTCATCTATCACTTGTTTACTAGCTACTTGATTTGAGAAGTAAAAAATAGATCTGTACATGGGAATCGTAGGTATGAATTGACAGAAAGGATCCTTCAGATAAGCTAGGTTGGATTCTTCATTTTTTGAGAGCCAATCGACAGATGTTTTAGGATTCTTAATACTACGGTTAAAACTATCAGTTGATAGATAGGTCAGGAGTTTACTACGGTGTTTATTCCCTTTTATAAGTCGGATGCATTCTGTTAGGATGAGAGCAAATCGAGTTAGAAACTGAGGTTGTTGACCAGTCGCCATGATAATTAAGGCATTGATAGGTGGTTTTCGTTTAGCTACATAATAGCGACACATAAGAGACCCCATAGAATGCCCTAGAAGGATGATTGGAAATCCTGGATAGCTTTCTTGAATGAAGGAGGTCACTCTTTCAATATCATTGATGAGTTCCTCGGGAGATTCAGGAAATACTCCGAGTTGACTTGGATTTTGAGCAGTATAACCATGGCCGAGATGATCATGGCCGATAACAGTAAAGCCTTCTTTATTCATGGCTAGAGCAAATTCCTCATATCGTTCCACGTACTCTACCATTCCATGTACAAGCTGAAGAACGGCTTTTGGCTGTTCAGCTTCCCAAATGATTAAGTTATTGTTGTTTGGTTCGAGTTTAAGTCTTTTTTTCATATCAGATTCCTTGCTTATGATAATCTATAGTCTATCAAAAATATACCATAAAAGAGTACAATAAGCTAGGCTGAATGATGAAGATTAGTAGTAACAATTCAGGACTGAAAATGAACATTTGAGGACATAGCCAACGGATTTATCAAGAAATGAGTATAATAAATTTATCACTTAAAATCTGGAGGACAAAAATGCTTGGTGATGAGCCAATAAAGTTCCTATCCAGTAAATATCCTTCTTGAAATTAAAATTTAAAAATGTACATAAATCATTGTAAATGCTATCAAAAAGGAGTATAATGAGTGCAATAAATTTCGGAGGTGGATGATGCTCGAAGTAAGAAATCTAGAGAAAAGTTTTGGGCCTAAGCAAGTTTTGTTTGGTGTTGCCTTTCAAGCACGACCAGGGCGTATTTTGGGACTAGTCGGGAAAAATGGAGCTGGGAAAACAACTATTTTTCACAGTATTTTGAAATTTTTAGACTATCAAGGGGAGATTGAGCTTGATGGTCAAGACATTCGTCAGGAGACCTATGCTCGCATTGGTTATCTCCCTGAAGAACGCAGTCTTATGCCTAAATTGACAGTCCTTGAACAAGTTCGTTATTTGGCGACTTTAAAAGGAATGGACGCTAAGGAAATCAAAGAAAAACTCCCTCAATGGATGGAAAAACTGGAAGTCAAGGGGAAACTGACGGACAAGATTAAGAGTCTCTCAAAAGGAAATCAACAGAAGATTCAGTTGATTATCACTTTGATTCATGAACCAGATTTGATTATCCTAGATGAGCCTTTTAGTGGCTTGGATCCAGTTAATACCGAACTTCTTAAGCGGGTTATCTTGAAAGAAAAAGAACGTGGCGCGACCATTATCTTTTCTGACCATGTCATGACCAATGTCGAAGAACTTTGTGATGATATCCTCATGATTCGTGATGGGCGTGTGGTCTTGCATGGACCGGTTCAAGAGGTCCGCAATCAATATGGCAAAACACGACTTTTTGTTTCAAGTGAACGAAGCAAGGAAGAACTGGAGAGCCTTCCTCATGTCAAACAGGTTAGCTTGACCAAGCAAGGTAGTTGGAAGTTGATTTTAGATGATGAAAGTGCAGGTAGAGAACTCTTCCCAATCTTGACTCAAGGTCAATATATCGCGACGTTTGATCAACAAGCTCCAACAATCGATGAAATCTTTAAATTAGAATCAGGGGTGGAAGTATGAGAAATATGTGGGTTGTAATCAAAGAAACCTATCTAAGACATGTCAAGTCTTGGAGTTTCTTCTTTATGGTGATTTCGCCTTTCCTCTTTTTAGGTCTATCTGGAGGAATTGGTGTTCTCCAAGGTTCTTCCTTGGCTCAAAATAGTAAGGTAGCAGTAGTTAGTTCTGTTTCTCTTGTTACAGAAGAACTTAAATCGACCAATGGTCTTAACTTTGACTATAAGGATGAAGCAAGTGCCCAAGCCGCTATCAAAGATGATAAAATAAAAGGTTATCTAACCATTGACCAGGAGAATAGTGTCCTCAAGGCAGTCTATCATGGTGAGACTTCACTAGAGAGTGGCATTAAGTTAGCAGTGACCGCTAAGTTGAATGAACTTCAATCCCAACTCAACCGTTCAGAAGCAAATTTGTCTCAGGAACAGGAAAAACGCTTGGCTCAAACGGTTCAATTTACAGAACAGATTGATGAAGCCAAGGAAAATAAAAAGATGGTCCAAACCTTTGCGGCTGCAGGACTAGGTTTCTTCCTTTATATGATTTTGATTACTTATGCTAGTGTCACTGCTCAAGAGGTAGCTAGTGAAAAAGGAACCAAAATCATGGAAGTGGTCTTCTCAAGCATTCGTGCTAGCCATTATTTCTACGCCCGCATGATTGCCTTACTTCTAGTCATTTTGACTCATATTGGTATTTATGTTGTGGGTGGTCTTGGAGCTATTTTCTTCTTTAAGGATATGCCTATATTGGCAAATTCAGGTATTCTAAATTACTTGGGAGAAGCCTTCTCGCTTAACACCTTATTATTTATCTTAGTCAGTCTCTTTATGTATGTGGTCTTGGCTGCCTTCTTAGGTTCTATGGTTTCTCGACCTGAAGATTCTGGTAAGGCCTTATCGCCTTTGATGCTTTTGATTATGGTAGGTTTCATTGGGGTAACAGTATTAGGAACTTCTGGTGATAATTTAATCTTGAAAATCGGTTCTTACATCCCATTCGTTTCAACCTTCTTTATGCCTTTCAGAGCTATCAATGGTTACGCAAATGGACTAGAAGCATGGATTTCGCTTGCTATAACGGTTATTTTTGCAGTTACTGCAACAGCTTTTATTGGACGTATGTATGCTAGTTTGGTTCTTCAAACGGATGATTTGGGGATCTGGAAAACCTTTAAACGAGCTTTAAGTTATAAATAAAGTATCGGACCTGTGGGTGTATCTCCCAGGTCTTTTATACTCTTCGAAAATCTCTTCAAACCATGTCAGCTTCCATCTGCAACCTCAAAACAGTGTTTTGAGCAGCCTGTGGCTAGCTTCCTAGTTTGCTTTTTGATTTTCATTGAGTATTAATTAGCTGAAATATTTCACATTTATTTCTCCTAAACCTTTGACTATTAGGCAAAATTATCGTACAATAAAGAGTACATGATAAAATGAGATCAGAGTTTATCCACTCTGGCGTTAGTAGTAAAAAATGAGGAGAAACGCTTTGGAATTAGAAGTATTTGCTGGGCAAGAAAAAAGTGAACTATCTATGATTGAGGTGGCTCGTGCCATCTTGGAACTCCGTGGTCGTGATCACGAAATGCATTTTAGTGATTTGGTTAATGAAATCCAAAACTATCTCGGTACCTCTAATAGCGATATTCGTGAAGCTTTGCCTTTGTTCTACACAGAGTTGAACTTTGACGGTAGCTTTATCTCCCTTGGGGATAACAAATGGGGCCTTCGTTCATGGTATGGAGTCGATGAAATCGATGAGGAAATCATTGCTCTTGAAGAAAGTGATGATGAAGAAGTAACACCTAAGGCTAAGAAAAAACGTGTCAACGCCTTTATGGATGGTGATGCAGATGCTATTGATTACAGTGCAGATGATCCAGAAGATGAGGATGCATACGAAGAAGATCCAGCTCTTTCTTATGATGATGAAAATCCAGATGATGAGAAGAATGAAGTGGAAGCCTACGATGCTGAAATCAATGAAATCGCCCCAGATGATCTAGATGAAGAAGTCGATCTTAATGAAGAGGACGACGAAGACTCTGAAGAAGAGGAAGAATAAAAATAAAAAGGAGTTGGAGCTGGAATCGGTCTATCAAGTCTCGATTTCCTAGTCCAGCTTTTTTGTATTAGTCTGAACTAGTTTTGTAAGCTGGAATGGCAAGTCAACGATTTGTTCTATTTGACAAATGCTTCATTTTGAGGTAATATATTGTTCGGGCACCTCTTTTAGAGGTCGGAGCTCCCTAGTTATTAGGGAGCTATTTTTGTTTTTTCCAGGAAGCTTTTCTTCTTGGGGTGTAGTTATTGATGAAGGTCTTGTTTCCTCAATCCCCTGTTAGTAAACAAGACCTTGAGCATTTTAGAAAGAGGAATCTATGTCTACGAAATATATTTTTGTCACTGGTGGTGTGGTATCGTCAATTGGGAAAGGGATCGTTGCAGCGAGCCTTGGGCGTCTTTTGAAAAACCGTGGTTTGAAGGTGACCATTCAAAAATTTGACCCTTATATCAATATTGACCCAGGAACCATGAGCCCTTACCAGCACGGAGAAGTATTTGTAACAGATGATGGGGCTGAGACAGATTTGGACTTGGGTCACTATGAGCGTTTTATTGATATTAACCTTAATAAATACTCAAACGTGACAACTGGTAAAATCTACAGCGAAGTTCTTCGTAAGGAACGCCGTGGAGAGTACCTTGGAGCAACTGTCCAAGTTATTCCTCATATTACAGATGCCTTGAAAGAAAAAATCAAGCGTGCTGCTCTAACGACTGACTCTGATGTCATTATTACAGAGGTTGGTGGAACAGTCGGGGATATCGAGTCACTTCCATTCTTAGAAGCTCTTCGTCAGATGAAGGCAGATGTGGGTGCAGATAATGTCATGTATATCCATACGACCTTGCTTCCTTACCTCAAGGCAGCTGGTGAAATGAAAACCAAACCAACTCAACACTCTGTCAAAGAATTGCGTGGTCTGGGAATCCAGCCTAATATGTTGGTCATCCGTACTG
Organism: Streptococcus sp. HMSC034E03; assembly: GCF_001811505.1. Lineage (GTDB taxonomy): Bacteria > Bacillota > Bacilli > Lactobacillales > Streptococcaceae > Streptococcus. Next base: position 66,961 of record NZ_KV804997.1, on the reverse strand, counting down.
AAAAGCCAGCTGGACAAGGAATTAAAAATAAACTAGCCCAGTTCTGTGATGTGGCACCAGAAGCTGTCATCGAGTCATTAGATGTCGATCATCTTTACCAAATCCCACTTAATCTGCAAGCACAAGGTATGGATCAAATCGTTTGTGACCATTTGAAAATAGATGCACCTGCAGCAGATATGACAGAGTGGTCAGCTATGGTTGATAAGGTCATGAACCTCAAAAAACAAGTCAAGATTGCCCTTGTTGGTAAGTATGTTGAGTTGCAAGATGCCTACATTTCTGTCGTAGAGGCCTTGAAACACTCAGGTTATGCCAATGATGCAGAAGTGAAGATTGATTGGGTCAATGCTAACGATGTGACAGCTGACAATGTGGCAGAACTTCTATCGGACGCTGACGGAATCATCGTGCCGGGTGGTTTTGGTCAACGTGGAACAGAAGGTAAGATTGAAGCGATTCGCTATGCGCGTGAAAATGATGTACCAATGCTAGGAGTCTGCTTGGGTATGCAGTTGACTTGTATCGAATTTGCCCGTAATGTTTTGGGACTTGAAGGAGCTAATTCAGCAGAGCTAAATCCTGATACCAAATACCCTATCATCGATATCATGCGTGATCAGATTGATGTTGAGGACATGGGTGGTACCCTTCGTTTGGGACTTTATCCTTCTAAGTTAAAACGTGGTTCTAAGGCAGCTGCAGCTTATCATAACAAAGAGGTAGTGCAACGCCGTCACCGTCACCGTTATGAGTTTAACAATGCCTTCCGTGAACAGTTTGAAGGAGCAGGTTTTGTCTTTTCAGGCGTTTCACCAGACAACCGCTTGGTCGAAATTGTGGAAATTCCAGAAAACAAATTCTTTGTGGCTTGTCAGTACCACCCAGAGCTTTCAAGTCGTCCAAACCGCCCAGAAGAACTCTACACTGCTTTCGTAACAGCAGCGGTTGAAAATAGTAAATAGACAGAATAAAACCTTTGAGAGTCATCTCAGAGGTTTTAATTTGTTTTCACTATCATGAAAATATGGAAAAAGGACATTATTTTTGGTAAGATAAGGGTATGGATTTTGAAAAAATTGAACAAGCATATACCTATTTACTAGAAAATGTCCAAATCATTCAAAATGATTTGACGACAAACTTTTACGATGCCTTGATTGAGCAAAATGGGATCTATCTGGATGGTCAGACAAATCTTGAAGATGTCAAGAAAAACAATCAAGCATTAAAACGATTGGCTCTTCGAAAAGAAGAGTGGTTACGAACCTACCAATTCTTGTTAATGAAGGCAGCGCAAACAGAATCTCTCCAAGCAAATCACCAGTTTACACCAGATGCCATTGGTCACTTGATGATTTTTCTGATAGAGCAACTGTGGCCTGCTGAAGATCTAAGTTTATTAGAGTTGGGGTCTGGGATGGGAATTCTGGGCGCTAGCTTCTTAACGTCTATGAACAAAAAGGTAGATTACCTTGGGATTGAACTAGATGACCTCTTGATCGATCTAGCTGCAAGTATGGCTGAAGTTATGGATCTGCAAATGGGCTTTGTCCAAGGAGATGCAGTACGTCCACAAGTATTAAAAGAAAGTGATATTATTGTGAGCGACCTCCCAATTGGCTACTACCCAGACGATCAGATTGCTTCACGTTACCAAGTGGCAGCAAAGGATGAACATACTTACGCTCATCATCTATTAATGGAGCAATCTCTCAAGTATCTTAAGACGGGAGGCTATGCTATTTTTCTTGCTCCAACAGATCTTTTGACGAGTCCCCAGAGTGACCTCTTGAAATCCTGGCTGACTGATCAAGCTCAACTAGTCGCTATCATAGCTTTACCAGAGGATCTCTTCGCTCAAGGAGCTCAGTCTAAGACCATTTTTGTTTTGCAAAAGAAGGTGGGAGAAGGGACAGAGCCCTTTGTTTATCCACTTACTAGCCTTCGGGATCCTGAAATTTTGTTGGAATTTAAGGAAAATTTTCAAAATTGGTGTCAAGAACATGAAATCTAGTATAAATTTTGATATAATAGTTGAAAACGCTTAAAAAGGGGAAACATTATGACAAAAACCATTGCAATTAACGCTGGAAGCTCTAGCTTGAAATGGCAACTTTACCAAATGCCAGAAGAAAAAGTGCTTGCAAAAGGGTTGATTGAGCGAATTGGATTGAAAGATTCTATTTCTACAGTTAAGTTCGATGGTCGCTCAGAACAACAAGTCCTTGACATTGACAACCATACTTTGGCAGTTAAGATTTTGCTTGATGACTTGATTCGTTTTGATATTATTAAATCTTATGATGAAATTACTGGTGTTGGACACCGTGTCGTTGCAGGTGGAGAGTACTTCAAAGAGTCTACAGTCGTGGAAGGTGATGTAATTGAAAAAGTTGAAGAGTTAGGTCTTCTTGCTCCATTGCACAATCCTGCGAATGCTGCGGGTATTCGTGCCTTCAAAGAATTGTTGCCAGATATTACGAGTGTCGTTGTTTTTGATACTTCCTTCCATACAACAATGCCAGAGAAAGCTTATCGCTATCCTCTACCAACAAAATATTACACAGAAAACAAGGTTCGTAAGTACGGAGCCCATGGAACTAGCCATCAGTACGTTGCTCAAGAAGCAGCAAAACTCTTGGGTCGTCCACTTGAAGAGTTGAAGTTAATCACTTGTCACATCGGTAATGGTGCTTCTATTACAGCTGTTAAGGGTGGGAAATCTGTTGATACCTCAATGGGATTCACTCCACTTGGTGGTGTAATGATGGGAACTCGTACAGGGGATATTGACCCAGCCATCATTCCTTATTTAATGCAATATACAGAGGACTTTAACAAGCCTGAGGACATCAGTCGTATCCTCAATCGTGAGTCAGGGTTGATGGGTGTTTCAGGTAAATCTAGTGATATGCGTGACGTGATTGCTGCTATGGATGCAGGAGATCATGATGCTACTTTGGCTTATGAAATGTATGTTGACCGTATCCAAAAACATATTGGTCAATACCTTGCAGTCCTAAATGGAGCAGATGCTATTATTTTCACAGCAGGTATCGGTGAAAATTCTACTAATGTACGTGAAGATGTTATTTCAGGGATTTCTTGGTTCGGTTGCGATGTAGATCCAGAGAAAAATGTCTTTGGTGCAACCGGAGATATTTCGACAGATGCAGCAAGTGTACGTGTACTGGTAATTCCAACGGATGAAGAATTGGTCATTGCGCGTGACGTTGAACGTTTGAAAAAATAACAGATCAAAAATCGACCTTCAATAATAAAGGTCGATTTTTTTTTGATCTGGTAGAACTACCATTTAGTTAGGGAAACTTCACCGCTATGGAGCCATATTTTTTCACCCGTCGGTAATTCTATTTGTAGTTGTCCTTGGTCAGAGATGTCGCAGGCTTTTCCTGAGATAGTTTGGTGATCTTGCTTAAAGGAGACTTCTTTTCCTAAAACGATTGAGCGTTTTTTATAGAGATAGAGGAGTTCATCGTCTTCTGTTTCATAGAAACATTTCCAGATTTCAGCAATTAATTCATTGCGAGTAATGGGAGTATGTTGAGAAAATAAGCTTCCAGCTTTAGTTTGTAGATTCTTTGGAAATTCAGCGATAGAAAAGTTGATCCCGACCCCAATGATAACATCTGTAACGAGTCCAGTTTCTACGGAAGTAATGGCTTCGGTTAGAATACCAGCAATTTTTTTCTGGTTCAGATAAATGTCATTGACCCACTTGATATCCACGTCGATTAAACTAAGGTTTTTGATAGCCTTGTAGATAGCTCCAGCTGTTAGAAGCGTATAGGCAGGAAGATTCTGATATGGGAGATTGGGTTGTAGGTGGAGGGACATGTAAATTCCCCCCTTATCTGGAGAATAATAAGGACGTTGAAAACGACCGCGTCCCATAGTTTGGCTAGTGGAAAGGTAGAGCCTATCCCCTTTGGAACCAGCTTCCATAGCCTCTTTAGCATCGGTTTGGGTAGATTTAGTCGAGGGTTTAAACAGGACAGTAATGGGACTATTCGCTTCGATTTCCTGAGGTAAGATAAGATCACCGTCCAGAAGTTTATAGCCACGATTTTTGATACTGTCAATCTCCAGTCCCTCTTGCTGGAGACGTTGGATCGCCTTCCATACGGAAGTTCGAGATAGGTTTAATCTCTCAGCTATTTTTTCTCCGCTTAGATAATCAGTCTCAGTAACTAGTATTTTATAGACTTCTTGGTAGGATTTCATGCTAGACCCTTTCTGGAATAATTAGATTTATTGTACCATATTTTTAAAAAAGGGAGAGCGTTTTTTAGAGTAATCTTAGCTAACTATAAAATTTTACCCAGTTTTAGTTACGATGATAGAGGCAAAGAGGTTTTCAAATCTCTTGAAAAATGGTAAAATGTTTTAATAACTTATTTATCTGAATGTGATATTCAGAAGGAAAGGATCTGTTGTGAAATCAATAGGTGTCATTGAAAAGTTAAAAAGTTTATCGAAACAAGAAGGACTTCTTTTGGGAGTTATTCTGAGTATTTTTCTTCCTTTTTATCTTTTTGTTATTATTTTTATCTCTTACTTACTTTGGTTAGTATATACTGGGGAGATGAAGGGGATCTTGAAACGTTTGTCTCAACACCCTGTCTTGCTCTTTTTTATTGCTTATAGCACTGCAATTTCTCTTCTGGCACAAAATGTGATGGGAGTAGTTTCTTCGGTGGCCATGTTTCTGTTTGCCATCTTCTTTTACTACTATCAATCCCAGTTGACTCCTAAATTTTTCAGGTTGACGATTGAAGGAATATTAGCCTTAAGTGTCTTTGCAGCAGCCTTTGCAGCTTTGGAACATTTCCAAATTGTAAAGAAATTTGATTATACCTTCCTCTCACCACGGATGCAGGTTTGGCATCAAAACCGAGCAGAGGTTGCCTTCTTTAACCCTAATTACTATGGAATTATCTGTTGTTTCTGTATCATGATTGGCTTTTACCTAATTAGCACAACTAAGTTAAGGTGGTTACGAATCTTCTCTATGATTGCCATATTTGCTAATTTATTCGGTTTAAACTTTACGCAGAATCGTACAGCTTTTCCAGCCATCATCTTTGGAGCGATTATTTATCTCTTCACAACTATTAAGAACTGGCGTGCTTTCTGGCTTAGTGTTGGAGTTTTTGGGATTGGTTTAGCTTTTCTATTTTCAAGTGATTTGGGTGTTCGAATGGGAACCTTAGATTCATCTATGGAAGAACGTGTTTCTATCTGGAATGCTGGAATGGCCTTGTTTAAGCAAAATCCATTCTGGGGTGAAGGACCGCTAACCTACATGCACTCTTTCCCTCGTATTGGAGCACCTTATCATGAACATGCTCACAGTATCTATATAGATACGATTTTGAGTTATGGAGTTGTCGGTACCGTTCTCTTGGGGATTGCTTCTGCCACTCCAGTACGAATGTTGATTGATATGAGTCAAGTACCTAGTAAGCGTCCTATCCTTGGACTTTACCTCTCTTTCTTGACAGTAGTAGCTGTGCACGGAATTTTTGATTTGGCTCTCTTTTGGATTCAATCATCCTTTATTTTCCTGTTAGTGATGTGTAGTTTACCGCTAAAACATAGTATGATTGATGAATTAGTTGATTAAGAAAAAGATAGTAGAACTAACATTTTCTACTATCTTTTTTTCAATTCAATTATTGAATAGCTTGAACCAAGTCTTCAGCTTGTTGTTTTAGGGAAGAAGCAACACTGTCTTCAAGAACTAATTTGCCATCTGCCCAAGCAGAATCATTGACACGAGCTGCAGTGAATTCACCAACAACTTGTGTACGGATGAATGGCAAGAGGTCTTTGTAGATTGCAAAGAGTTGTTCATGACCTGCATTTGCTACTGAAGACACAGTAACGATTTTATCTTGAAGAGCAGATGCTCCGCGTGTATCAGACAAGTCAATTGCGCGTGAAAGCCAGTCAAGCAAGTTTTTCACTGTACCAGGAATCGAGAAGTTGTAGACTGGAGAGAAGATCCAGATAGCATCAGCAGTAAGAACTGCCTCACGTGCAGCAGCAACAGCTGGAAGTGTAGGAACTTCAAGGTCTTGACTAAATAAAGGAATTGTAGAGTAGTCAAGGTAGCTGATTTCAACATTTTCAGCAAGAGCTTTTTCAGCTTCTAGCGCCATTTGGTGGTTGAAAGAACCTTCACGAAGTGAACCAACGATAAATAATACTTTTTTAGACATAGGGAGTCTCCTTTAGATTTTAATCAGAGTTATCTCTGTTGTTATAAACAATGTTACAACAAAACAAAATCATTTGCAAGAAATCTGCTCAGAAAATAAAAATCGATGATAGTCAAGATTATTTTTAGGAGTAGAGATTATGAAAAGTCTGTGAAATCAATGATTCAAGCTTCATATACTCCTGTCATAAGAAAAGTTCCGTGCTAAATCCTCCCCTTTATTCACTTGTAATTCACTAGGATAGATGGTAAAATAGACGAGTGAAAATGAGACAGAAAAAAGAAAAAAATTCCTTATTATTTCAGTACAGTATTGGCTTGACCTTGCTGGCTCTAGTTGTGACTTCTTCCTTTCTCTATTTGGTGTGGCTTAGCATGAAGCCTTATCAGACAGAAAAGGTAGAAGGGGAAAAACTTGCCAAGCAGTATGCGAATCTAGAAACGGTCAGCCAGGTTGATATCTTTAATGGCTTAGAAAGCTATTATAGTGTTCTTGGTCAAGATAAGAATCAAAAACAAGTTGCTGTTTTAATAGAGAAAAGTAATAACAATATTTACGTATATCAACTAGAAAATGGCACTTCACAAGAAAAAGCAGAAGCAGTTGTCAGAGAAAAAGGAGCAACTGATATTGACACGATTACCTTTGGACGGTATGCTGATAAACCCGTCTGGGAAATCAAGTCTGGTGGAGACTACTATCTAGTGGATTTTGAAACTGGTGCCCTAATCGAAAAGGAGAAACTATGAAATTATCTAAACGTGTCTTAGAAATGGAAGAAAGTGTGACTTTGGCTAGCGATGCAAGAGCAAAGAAATTAAAGGCTGAAGGAAAAGATGTACTTTTCTTAACTTTAGGTCAGCCCGATTTTCATACTCCTGAAAATATTCAAGATGCTGCTGTTGAGGCTATTCGAGATGGACGTGCTTCTTTCTATACGGTAGCTTCAGGTTTACCTGAGTTAAAAGCAGCGGTCAATACCTATTTTGAACGTTATTATGGATATTCTGTAGCGGCAAACGAAGTCACTTTTGCGACTGGTGCCAAGTTCTCACTCTATACTTTCTTTATGGCTGTGGTTAATCCTGGCGATGAGGTTATCATTCCAACACCTTACTGGGTCAGCTATGGGGATCAGGTTAAGATGGCTGAAGGTGTACCAGTATTTGTCCAAGCTAAGGAAGACAATCACTTTAAAGTAACTGTGGAGCAATTAGAAGCAGCTCGCACAGATAAGACCAAGGTCTTGGTTCTGAACTCCCCATCTAATCCTACTGGTATGATATACTCTCGTGAGGAATTGTTAGCGATAGGGAACTGGGCAGTTGAGCATGATATTCTTATCCTAGCAGATGATATTTATGGACGTTTGGTCTATAACGGGAATGAGTTTGTACCAATCTCTAGTCTATCAGAAGCCATTCGCAAGCAAACCATCGTCATCAATGGAGTGTCTAAGGCATACGCTATGACTGGTTGGCGGATAGGTTATGCAGTAGGTGATCCAGAAATCATTGCTGCCATGAGCAAATTGACAGGTCAAACGACTTCTAACCTAACCGCTGTTTCACAATACGCAACAATCGAGGCGCTAACTGGACCGCAAGATTCTGTGGAAGTTATGCGTCAAGCATTTGAAGAACGTTTGAATACCATCTATCCACTCTTGTGTGAAGTCCCTGGTTTTGAAGTTGTCAAACCACAAGGAGCTTTCTATCTCTTCCCAAATGTTAAAAAAGCTATGGAGATGAAAGGCTATACAGACGTAACAGCATTTACAACGGCTATCCTTGAGGAAGTTGGTTTAGCCTTGATAACAGGTGCTGGATTTGGAGCACCAGAAAATGTCCGTCTCAGCTATGCGACAGATCTAGATACACTTAAAGAAGCCATTCGTCGTTTGCACCAATTTATGGAAAAATAAGAAGTTTAACCTTCGTCTTAATAACGGAGGTTTTTATTTTTAAAAACTTAGGAATTTCTGTCAAACTAGCTAGCTATCAGGCATTATTTGTGGTACAATAATGAGTAATAATGTCTTTGGACAAGTTAAACGAATAAAGGAAGATAAATGATGACAAAACGTGTAACAATTATCGAAGTAAAAGACTACGTTGGTCAAGAAGTCACTATCGGTGCTTGGGTTGCCAACAAATCAGGAAAGGGAAAATTGCCTTCTTACAATTGCGTGATGGAACAGCCTTTTTCCAAGGTGTGGCTTTTAAACCAAACTTTATCGAAAAATTTGGTGAAGAAGTGGGACTTGAGAAGTTTGATGTTATCAAACGCTTAAGCCAAGAAACTTCTGTTTATGTGACAGGGATTGTCAAAGAAGACGAACGTTCTAAGTTTGGCTATGAGTTGGACATTACAGACATCGAAGTGATTGGTGAATCTCAAGACTACCCAATTACACCAAAAGAACACGGAACAGACTTCTTGATGGATAACCGCCACTTGTGGTTGCGTTCACGCAAACAAGTCGCTGTTATGCAAATCCGTAACGCAATCATTTATGCAACTTATGAGTTCTTTGACAAGAACGGCTTCATGAAATTTGATAGCCCAATTCTTTCAGGAAATGCAGCAGAAGATTCTACAGAACTTTTCGAAACAGACTACTTCGGAACACCAGCCTACTTGAGCCAATCTGGTCAGCTTTATCTTGAAGCTGGGGCTATGGCTCTTGGTCGTGTCTTTGACTTTGGTCCAGTATTCCGTGCTGAAAAATCAAAAACTCGTCGTCACTTGACTGAATTCTGGATGATGGATGCGGAGTACTCATACTTGACACACGATGAGTCACTTGATTTGCAAGAAGCTTATGTAAAAGCATTGCTTCAAGGTGTTCTTGATCGTGCTCCTCAAGCCTTGGAAACCTTGGAACGTGACACTGAGCTCTTGAAACGCTACATTGCAGAGCCATTCAAACGCATCACTTACGATCAAGCCATTGACCTCTTGCAAGAGCATGAAAATGATGAAGACGCTGACTACGAGCATCTTGAACATGGTGATGACTTTGGTTCACCACACGAAACTTGGATCTCAAACCACTTTGGTGTACCAACATTTGTCATGAACTACCCAGCAGCCATCAAGGCCTTCTACATGAAACCAGTTCCTGGAAATCCAGAGCGCGTGCTTTGTGCAGACTTGCTTGCTCCAGAAGGTTACGGAGAAATCATCGGTGGTTCTATGCGTGAGGAAAACTATGATGCCCTTGTCGCTAAGATGGATGAACTTGGGATGGATCGTACAGAGTACGAATTCTACCTTGACCTTCGTAAATACGGTACAGTACCACACGGTGGATTTGGTATCGGTATCGAGCGTATGGTAACCTTCGCAGCTGGAACTAAACACATCCGTGAAGCTATTCCATTCCCACGTATGTTGCACCGTATCAAACCTTAATAGCCATAAAAACGCCGTCTGGCGTTTTTATACTCTTTGAAAATCTCTTCAAACTACGTCAGCTTCACCTTGCCGTACATGTGTTACTGACTTCGTCAGTTCTATCCACA
>NZ_KV804997.1:0-57086 GCF_001811505.1 Streptococcus sp. HMSC034E03 | reverse complement strand
TTTGCTCTTTGATTTTCATTGAGTATTACTTTAAATGAAAGAGGTGGAGAAAATGTAGGCAACTCTAAGTAAGTCTTTTAGAAAAACTCATATTATATATTGAAAGAGAGAAAACGATGTTTAAAAGAACTTACAAACGCAATATTCCACTCCTAGCAGGTCTGGAATTCACTTCTTATTTTGGAATCACCAGTTTTTGGATTTTATTTTTTATCCAAAATGGTCTTTCCTTACTTCAAATCGGTCTATTAGAGAGTATCTTTCATGGGACAAGTCTCTTATGTGAAATCCCATCTGGTATGTTGGCCGATCGATTTAGCTACAAGACCAATCTCTATTTGGCTCGCTTGGCCAGTATTGTATCCTCTATCTTGATTTTGTTTGGTCAGGGGAATTTTTGGATTTATGCTTTTGCTATGATGGTCAACGCTTGGTCTTATAATTTTGATTCGGGGACCAGTACCGCTTTCTTATATGATTCAACAGTTGAAGCAGGTCAAAAGGACCGTTATCTTCAGATTTCTAGCTTTTTGTCTGGTGTGGCAGAAGTTACTCGAACTCTAGGTACAGTTGTGGCAGGCTTCTTCATTCACGGAGCACTTGCCTGGACCTATCTGATTGCCATAGGATTTTCATTTCTGTCTATCATTTTGATTTATTTTATGAAAGAACCAATGGCTAAGAGAGAGAAAAATGAAGTCTTAACCTTTAAAATGATTGTCCAGCAAGTTCGTAAAGAATGGCAGGAAAAACCAGTACTCTTTTACTGGATGCTGACTTACCAGCTAGTCGGGACACTCATGTGTATGTTTTACTTTTATTATCAGCAGAAAATAAGTGACTTAGCAGGATGGCAGGTTTCACTGGTTATGCTTATTGGTAGTGGGTTAAATCTTATAGCGGTTTATGTAGCTAGTCAAATCGGTAAAAAATGGAATAGTAATCGAGTTTTTCCGACTCTTGTTGCACTAACGGGCTTGGCCTTGTTGTTGGTGTTTTTAGGGACCCCCTTTGCTTTTCTTCTTGTATATCTTTTAACTGATACACTTTATGCAGTTTATCAACCAATCTATTTCAATGACTTACAAGGTTATTTACCTTCCAGTGTAAGAGCAACTATGCTTAGTATCAATTCTATGCTCTTTAGTCTTTCCATGATTGTTATATTTCCACTGACAGGTTGGTTGATCGATCGTTGGGGTCTTGTAGCTGTATTTTTAGTTCTAGGTCTTATCTTGCTTTTAACCTACCCTATCCTAATAATCGGTCTAAAAAGGATGGGCAAGGTATTGGACAAGGACTTAAAAACTGAGTAAAGAACGAAAACCTAATTGCCCAAAGGATCATCCTGTGGTACAATAGCAAGAGGAAAAGGAGAAGAGTATGATCGATGTAGAAGAAATTCTAAGTAAGATGAATCCCAATCAAAAGATCAACTATGACCGTGTCATGCAAAAGATGGTTCAAGTTTGGGAAAAAAATGAAGAAAGACCAACCATTCTCATGCACGTCTGTTGTGCTCCTTGTAGCACCTACACTCTAGAGTACTTGACCAAGTATGCGGATGTGACTATTTATTTTGCTAATTCAAATATCCATCCTAAAGCTGAGTATCACAAGCGTGCCTATGTGACAAAAAAGTTTGTTAGTGATTTCAATGAACGAACTGGCAACAAGGTTCAATATCTAGAAGCACCCTATGAACCCAACGAATACCGTCAGCTGGTCAGAGGTTTGGAAGAAGAACCTGAAGGTGGCGATCGTTGCAAGGTTTGTTTTGACTATCGTCTGGATAAGACAGCACAGGTGGCCATGGACTTAGGATTTGATTACTTCGGTTCTGCCCTGACTATCAGTCCTCACAAAAATTCACAAACCATCAATAGTATCGGGATTGATGTGCAGAAAATCTACACAACTCATTATCTTCCGAGCGACTTTAAGAAAAATCAAGGCTATAAACGCTCTGTAGAAATGTGTGAAGAGTACGATATTTATCGCCAATGTTACTGTGGTTGTGTCTATGCAGCTCAAGCCCAGAATATCGACTTGGTGCAGGTCAAGAAGGATGCAACTGCCTTTATGGTAGATAAGGATATCGAAAAAGACTATTCGCATATCAAGTTCACTGTTACGAAGTTAGATATTTAAAGGGAAACCTGCCTAATGTGGCAGGTTTTCGTTTAAATGTACTGGGATAGAAATAGATGGATCAATCTTTAAATTTTTAGTCCGTGTCTTGCGTGAATTCAATAAATCAGTTGAGACTTAAGATTTGTGGATAAACATGAAGTTTAGGTTAAAAGTGTTTTTTGGAGTATAGAAGACCCCAAAATAGTTCAATACTGTGGTAAAATTATTCCTTTTTTGCATTTATACAACTTATTTAACGCTGTATTTATTCTTGTGATATAATGTCAAATTATAGAGTGGAGGTCATTCAGAATGATTGATAAAGTAATTGAACAATATAAAAGTCATGATAATCTTGATATTCGAGTAGAATTGCATAAGAAGTATTCAAAAAATAAACTGGGATTTAATAATTGGATATTTTCTAACTATCAAATCACTGATGAAGTAAAGGTGCTAGAATTAGGATGTGGTACAGGAGAACTGTGGAAAAGTAATAGTGATTCTATAGATAAAATGAAGCAGTTGGTTGTTACAGATTTTTCTCAAGATATGGTAAAAACAACGAAGTCAGTAATTGGAAATAGAGACAATGTCAACTATGAAATAATGGATATTCAAAAGATTTCTTTTGAGAATGAAACCTTTGATATTGTTATTGCTAATATGCTTCTACATCATGTGAAAGATATTCCTAAAGCTCTTTCTGAGGTGAATAGGGTCTTAAAAACAGGAGGCATTTTTTACTGTGCTACATTTGGTGAAAATGGGGTTGTAGATTATTTGGCAAGTTTATTTAGAGATGAAGTTGATCAAGATTTAGAAAATAAAACGTTTACTTTACAAAATGGTAAAATGTACCTGAGTAGGTATTTTAACTCTGTCGATACATTACTCTATGATGATGAGTTACAGGTAACTAGTATAGATGACCTAGTTAAATACATCCAATCGTTTAAAGGAATTTCAGAAATAGGTTCACTAGAAGAGGAAATAATACGTAAAAGATTGGAAAGTGAGTTTAATAATGGTATGTTGATCATTCCTAAAGAATATGGTATGTTTATCGCTCGAAAATAAAGTTAAGGGAACGAAAGTATGAAAAATTACGGAGAAGCTTTTCGATATTTTAGAAAATTAAACGGATATTCTTTAGAGTATGCTGCATCTGATTCTATATCAAAATCTCAACTCTCTAGATTTGAAAGGGGAGAAAATGAAATTTCTCTCTCAACGTTTTTTGAATTATTATCAAATATCAATGTTTCGATAGAGAATTTTTGTAATTACTTAGAACATTATAAAAGATCGGAGCTTGATGATTTTTTGGTTAATTTATCTCCAAATTTTTATAGTTTGAATACTAAAGGGTTGGAGGAAATAAAAAATGAGCAACAAAAACTTTTTGAAAAGAGTGGGGGAAAAATTCATAGAATAAATACAATTATGGTTCAGGGATTATTAAATCAAATAGATTGTAATCATATAGATTGTAATCATATAGATTGTAATCATATAGTTAGTAGAGAAGATCTAAATTTAGTATATGACTATTTATTCCAGAAGGAACGATGGGAGTCCTATGAGATAACGCTGATTGGTAATTTATATCATCTTTTTGAAATAGATTATATTTACATGGTCGGAAAAGAAATACTAGAGCGTACACATTATTACGAAAAAATTGGCAAGAATAGAAATTTAGTTGTGTCAGCTTGTTTAAATTTTTGGTTCTCCTGCCTTGAGAATTCACATCTAATATATGCAGACTACTTTGAAATGAAATTAAAAGAATTATTAAAAGATGACACAAAAGTTTTTGAAAAATCTACATTCAAATTTGTAGAAGGATATAAAATATACCTGACAGAATCTAAAGAATCTGGAATTAAGCAAATGCAAAATATCATTAAATATTTTGAGTTTATTGAGTCTAAAAATATTGCTTTATATTTTCAAAAACGATTAAATGAGCTGGTAGATTAAATAGCATTTTCTCTGTTAAGTCATTTTTTCCAAAGATTGTACTATAGGATTGATGCTATGCGGAAATACAATAACTAAATTTTTTGATAGGAAGGTGACCTGTATTTTTTATGCTAATCATCTTCTTATTTTTTGTATTAGATGCTAGAAGATTGTTGTAAACTTACAAGGAACAAAGACATTAAAAAAGTATTAGTATATCTAGTTATTTTGTATATCTTGCGAATTCTATCATAATGGATTTATTCCTTTTTGTGTTTACACAACTTATTTTACACTACCCAAAAAATGAGGTCAGGATTTTAATCCTGACCTCTGACAACTTTACCGATTCTTTAGTTCTACGTAGCGTTTGTACCAAATGTTGACATAGGCTTCTGAAAAGGGGCCTCGTTCATTGTTAATCCAATCAACAAGAATCTTGACATGCTCTTTCAAAATATAGTCTAAGTCAGAAGAATACTTCATTTTTCGCTTGTGTCGTTCATACTCCTCAACGTCCAAGAGGCGTTTCTCACCATCTGTAAAAACTTTAACATCCAAATCATAGTCAATGTACTTTAAAGCTTCTTCATCTAGATAGTAAGGACTTGCCATATTGCAGTAGTAGGAGATACCATTATCCCGAATCATAGCGATAATATTAAACCAATATTTCTTGTGAAAGTAAACAATAGCCGGTTCTCGAGTTACCCAACGACGACCGTCACTTTCGGTAACAAGTGTGTGGTCGTTGACGCCGATAATAGCGTTCTCTGTTGTTTTTAGTACCATGGTGTCCCGCCAAGTACGGTGGAGACTTCCATCATGCTTATAACTTTGAATTGTAATAAAGTCGCCTTCTTTTGGAAGTTTCATAACTAACCAACTTTCTACAATTTATAAGTTTATCATTTACTATTATATCACATTTTTATTTAAAGTTCTTAGTTTTTTTATGAAAAAATTAAAGATATTCTCTGAGAGCGCTGGCTATATCCGAAAAATCATAACCTTTTCTAGCTAAAACTTGGGTCAAACGTTGTTTCAGTTCGTATCCTTCATACTTCCGTGAGTATTTTGGGTATTGCTTATTCAATTCTTTAAAAATTAGCTCCTGAATAGTTTCTTCATCGACCTGGTTATCTAGTTGATCAAAGGCAGACTTGGCTTCTGTATAGGAAAATCCTTTATTGGTTAGGCCTTGGATAATCTTATCCTGTATAGCACGGGCAGGTAATTTCTCCTGGTATTTTTTCAATAGTTTTTTAGCTGTGCGCTCTGCGACTTCCGTCATATCAAATTCTTGTAAGACGTCTTGGATAACGGCCTTAGCAACTCCTTTTTGAGAAATCTTCTGCATCAGCATATAGCTTCCCTTATCTCCTGAAAGCTGATTGGAATTGATGATAGCTTGTGCATATTGGCGGTCATTGATCCAGTTGTCATTCTTTAGAGACTGAATGACTTGGGAGATGATTTTCTCATCAATTTCATGTTTGGCAAGATAATCTCTAACTTCTTTTTCAGTACGGGCCTTGAAGGATAAGTGGTAGAGAGCTAGATTTTTACTGTAGGAAAATTGCGCAAAGGATTTAATCTCAGTTAGTTCCTCAGCTGAGATCTCTTTCCCTTTTGTTAACATAAAGCGAACAATGGTATCCTCTGTAATGTAGCAGGTTTGGTCGCTATCAAGTTCGAGCAGATAGAGTCTTTTTTTCTTTTCAAGTTTTGTGATTTTCATGTTTTCCTCTTACCCAAATGCTTCAAAGGCAGCAACGAGTCGAAGTTTGTTGCTATCAACCAGCTCTCTCCCGTAATAGTCGAGAAATAGTTCAGCATATTTGGGATCTTTTAAGTTGTAATTGAGGGACCAAATTGCCCAAAAGAGATCGATATGCCGATCACTAAAATCAGCCAAACCAAGATCAATGAAGCAAGAGAAATGGCTAGCATCTTTTAGAATAAAGTTCGGTAGACAGGCGTCCCCGTGAATGAAGGCATCTGTCTTTAAAAGGTGCCCTTGTTCTTGGATGAGTTGGAAGGCCTCTTCGCGACTGCTAATCTGGAATTGGGCTAGGAGCGCCTTGGCATAGAACTCCCCTTTTTCATAGTTTTTAAAGACTCTGTCTTTATAGATCTGTAAATGATTTTCTGATGGAAAATTGTGTGGGTTTAAGCTGTGAAGCTTTTTAAGAGCCTCTGCCATTGTTAGGCAGATTTTTTCTGGCTGATCTAAAAAAGCGAGAGCATCACGGCCAATGGCTTCTTTTGTCAGAAGATAGTCTTTATCCGTAGATAAATAGTCGATAACAGGAGTTCCTATTCCCTCTTGTTCAAACCAACTCGCAATGCTAGCTTCTCGCTCTAATCTTCCCTTTTGATCAATTTTTAAATAGTAACCTGAGTCAAGATAAAGGACCCTTGCGCTTGAATGAGAAGAGCTGTCAGAAAGGCTTGCCTCCTCTATATAAGTTCGTAATTGCTCAGGAAAATCCAATGAGGAAAAAGATATCTTTGTATTCATGGTTTTATTGTAACATATTCTTAACCATTGAGAAACTACGTGGTATAATAGACTTATGAATCTAAAAGTCAAACAAAAAATTCCATTAAAAATCAAGCGCATGGGGATTAACGGGGAAGGAATTGGTTTTTTCCAGAAAACCCTCGTTTTTGTTCCAGGTGCCCTCAAGGGTGAAGATATCTATTGTCAGGTAACTTCTGTTAAGCGTAACTATGTTGAGGCCAAACTGCTTGAGGTCAATAAAAAATCTAAGTTTCGAGTGGTTCCAGACTGTACCATTTATAATGAGTGTGGAGGCTGTCAAATCATGCACCTGCACTATGACAAGCAGCTGGAGTTCAAAACAGATCTCCTTCATCAAGCTCTGAAGAAATTTGAACCTGCAGGCTACGAAAACTATGAGATCAGACCAACTATTGGTATGCAGGAACCCAAGTATTATCGAGCTAAACTACAATTCCAAACTCGAAAATTTAAAGGCCAAGTTAAGGCGGGATTATATGCTCAAAATTCCCATTATTTGGTAGAGTTAAAAGACTGCCTAGTCCAAGACAAGGAAACGCAAGCTATTGCCAATCGCATTGCTGAACTCTTGACCTATCATCAAATTCCGATTACGGATGAACGGAAAATCCTTGGAGTTCGAACCATCATGGTTCGTCGAGCACGGAAAACTGGGCAAGTTCAGATTATCATTGTGACCAATCGTCAATTAAATCTGACTCAATTTGTGAAAGATTTAGTCAAGGATTATCCTGAAGTAGTGACTGTCGCAGTCAATACCAATACTGCTAAAACTAGTGAGATTTATGGGGACAAGACTGAGATTATTTGGGGTCAAGATAGTATACGTGAGGGTGTATTAGACTATGAATTTTCTCTTTCACCTCGAGCTTTTTACCAGCTCAATCCTGAACAGACTGAAGTCCTCTACAGTGAAGCCGTTAAGGCCTTGGACGTAAATGAGAATGACCATCTGATTGATGCCTATTGTGGTGTTGGAACCATTGGTTTTGCCTTTGCCAAAAAAGTTAAAAGTCTGAGAGGGATGGATATTATTCCAGAAGCTATTGAGGATGCCAAAGAAAATGCTAAGCGCATGGGTTATACCAATACTCACTATGAAGTAGGAACTGCAGAAGAAATCATCCCTCGTTGGTACAAGGAAGGCTATCGTGCTGATGCCTTGATTGTGGACCCGCCACGTACAGGTTTAGATGACAAGCTTTTGGATACTATCGTCAAATACGCTCCTGAAAAGATGGTCTATGTTTCCTGCAATGTGTCTACCTTGGCGCGTGATTTAGTCCGTCTGGTAGAGGTCTATGATCTACACTATATCCAGTCTGTTGATATGTTTCCACACACGGCTAGAACAGAAGCAGTGGTCAAATTAACCAGGAGAAAGCCAGCTTCTAGATAAAAACGGCAACTGGAAAGTTTTTGAAAAGAAGACTTCTAGTTACAGAGTAAGATTTGCAAGCTATCTTTAAATATGATAAAATAAGTAGAAAATAAAATGAAAAAAGAGGTATGTGAAATGTCACGTAAACCATTTATCGCTGGTAACTGGAAAATGAACAAAAACCCAGAAGAAGCAAAAGCATTCGTTGAAGCTGTAGCATCAAAACTTCCTTCAGCAGACCTTGTTGAAGCAGGTATCGCAGCTCCAGCTCTTGATTTGACAACTGTTCTTGCTGCTGCTAAAGGTTCAAACCTTAAAGTTGCTGCTCAAAACTGCTACTTTGAAAATGCAGGTGCTTTCACAGGTGAAACTAGCCCACAAGTTTTGAAAGAAATCGGTACTGACTATGTTGTGATCGGTCACTCAGAGCGTCGTGACTACTTCCACGAAACAGATGAAGACATCAACAAAAAAGCAAAAGCAATCTTTGCGAACGGTATGCTTCCAATCATCTGTTGTGGTGAGTCTCTTGAAACTTACGAAGCAGGAAAAGCTGCTGAATTCGTAGGTGCTCAAGTTTCAGCTGCTCTTGCAGGATTGACTGCAGAACAAGTAGCTTCATCAGTTATCGCTTATGAGCCAATCTGGGCTATCGGTACTGGTAAATCAGCTTCACAAGACGATGCACAAAAAATGTGTAAAGTTGTTCGTGACGTTGTAGCAGCTGACTTTGGTCAAGAAGTAGCTGATAAAGTACGTGTTCAATACGGTGGTTCAGTTAAACCTGAAAACGTTGCAGAATACATGGCTTGTCCAGACGTTGACGGAGCTCTTGTTGGTGGTGCATCACTTGATCCAGAAAGCTTCTTGGCATTGCTTGACTTTGTAAAATAAGCTTCAAATATCTGAGACAGACAGTTCCCTCCCTCGAGGTTAAGACTGCCTGTCTTCTTTTTAGTAAAAAGGCGTGCGAAAGCACGCTCTTTTCTGCATTTTGAATGAAAAGGAAAGGAGAATTATGCTTTATATTTGGTCTTATCTCAAACGTTATCCCAAGTGGTTGATTTTAGACTTTCTCGGAGCTATTTTCTTTGTCATTGTCAATCTAGGTCTACCGACTGTTCTTGCTCGTATGATTGACCAGGGGATTAATCAAGGTAATGAAGAAAAGCTCTATTTTTGGGCTATCGTCATGTTGGTTATTATCGTCTTAGGAACATTTGGGCGGGTTGTTCTATCCTATGCTGCTAGTAAATTGACCACCAATATGGTTAAGGACATGCGGAATGATGTCTATGCTAAGTTACAAGAGTATTCTCATCATGAATATGAACAAATCGGTGTGTCTTCACTAGTTACTCGTATTACCAGTGATGCCTTTGTTCTCATGCAGTTTGCAGAACAAACGCTTAAGTTGGGTGTTATCACACCCATGATGATGCTATCGAGTATTCTCATGATTTTCTTGACCAGTCCTTCACTAGCTTGGATTGTAGCTTTTTCAGTTCCTTTTCTAGCTGTAGTAGTCCTTTATGTGGCAGTGAAAACGCGCCCCTTATCTGAAAAACAACAGAAAACACTGGACAAGATAAACCAATATGTCCGTGAAAATTTGATGGGCTTGCGAGTGATTCGTGCCTTTGCTCGTGAAGACTTCCAAGAAAACCGTTTCGAAGAGAAAAATGCAATCTATGCGGATAATTCAAATCGTTTGTTCAAATTGACTGGTTTGACAGAGCCACTTTTTGTGCAAATCATTATTGCCATGATTGTAGCTATCGTTTGGTTTGCTCTTGATCCCCTCAAGCACGGTAGTTTGCAGATTGGGGATTTGGTGGCCTTTATCGAGTATAGTTTCCATGCCCTCTTGTCTTTCCTTTTCTTGTCAAACCTCTTTACCATGTATCCACGTACGGCTGTGTCTAGTGAGCGTTTGAAGGAAATCATGGATATGCCTATTTCCATTGATCCAAATGAGGACGGAATTCAAGAAACAGAAACACATGGTTACTTAGAATTTGATAATGTGACCTTTGCTTATCCTGGGGAAACAGAAAGCCCTGTTTTGCATAATATTTCCTTTACTGCTAAACCGGGAGAAACCATTGCTTTTATCGGTTCGACTGGGTCAGGTAAGTCTACTCTGGTTCAGTTAATTCCTCGTTTTTATGATGTTACACTAGGGAAAATTAAGGTCGATGGTGTTGATGTCCGGGATTACCGTCTCAAATCACTCCGCCAGAAAATTGGTTTTATTCCACAAAAAGCCTTGCTCTTTACAGGGACTATCGCAGATAATCTCCGTTACGGAAAAGAGGACGCCAGTCATGAGGACTTGCACCAAGCAGCTGATGTAGCCCAAGCCAAAGACTTTATCGAAAGTCGAGAAGAAGGTTTTGCAACTCATCTGGCTGAAGGGGGAAGCAATCTATCAGGTGGTCAAAAGCAACGCTTGTCGATTGCCCGCGCAGTCATCAAGGGTCCAGATATCTATATCTTTGATGATTCCTTCTCAGCCTTGGACTACCGTACAGATGCAATCTTGCGTCGTCGTCTCAAGGAAGTGACGCAAGATGCTACGGTATTGATTGTTGCGCAACGTGTTGGAACCATTATGGATGCGGACCAGATTATCGTCCTTGATAAGGGCGAAATCGTTGGTCGTGGACGTCATGAAGAATTGATGGTAACCAATGATATCTATCGAGAAATTGCTGAGTCGCAGCTAAAAAATGCGTCTTTGACAGAAGAATAGGAGGTAAAGGATGAAACAACAATCTAGTCTAGCTCGTCTATGGAGCTATTTAAAAGCCTACCGTTTCTCTGTTTACTTTGCAGTCTTCTTGAAAATAGTCAGCGTCATAATGAGTGTTATCGAGCCATTCATATTGGGGCTTGCTATCACTGAGTTAACCAGCAACCTCCTTGCCATGGCAAATGGTGTTGCAGGAGCAGGGATTAATACCAGCTATATCGCAGTGATTCTGGTGATCTATCTCTTGCGTGGCCTTTTTTATGAGTTGGGTTCTTACTACTCAAACTATTTCATGACCAATGCTGTCCAGTCTATGATACAGGATTTGCGAAATGAAATGAGCGAAAAAATCAACCGCATCCCTGTGTCTTACTTTGACAAACACCAGTTTGGAGATTTGCTAGGTCGCTTTACCAGTGATGTTGAAACTGTTTCGAACGCTCTACAACAATCTTTCTTACAGATTGTCAATGCAGTCTTTACCATTATTTTTGTTATGGGAATGGTCCTCTATCTCAATCTTCAGCTGGCTATCATTGTTATCTTGTCGATTCCGATAACTTATTTTGGGGCTAAAACAATTCTGAATCGTTCGCAACCATACTTTAAACAGCAGGCGGCTATATTGGGACGTATGAATGGATTTGTACAAGAAAACTTGACAGGTTTCAATGTTTTAAAACTTTTCGGACGTGAAGAGAAATCTCAAGAGAGATTTGAAAAGATTACGGATGAATTGCAACAGGTTGGATTTAAGGCGAGCTTTATTTCCGGTTTGATGATGCCTGCCTTACACATTGTATCCGACTTAACTTATCTGATAGTCGCTGTCCTAGGAGGATTGCAGGTTATTGCAGGCCGCTTAACCATTGGTAATATGCAAGCTTTTGTTCAGTATGTGTGGCAGGTCAGTCAACCAATCCAAAATATTACTCAATTAGCGGGGCAAATGCAAAGTGCTAAGTCTTCGCTTGACCGTGTCTTCGAAGTTTTGGATGAACAGGAAGAAGTCCAAACTGCTGAAGTAAAAGAACTGGCGCCATTAACAGGACAGGTTAGCTTCAAGAATGTTGATTTCCAATACGTGGAAAATAAACCATTGATTCGCAATTTCAACCTAGATGTTGAACCTGGAGAGATGGTAGCCATCGTTGGACCTACTGGGGCAGGTAAAACAACATTAATTAACCTGCTCATGCGTTTTTATGATGTGACCGCAGGTGCTATTTTAGTGGATGGTCAAGATATTCGAGACTTGTCTCGTCAGGACTACCGTCGTCAGTTCGGGATGGTCCTACAAGACGCCTGGCTCTATGAAGGTAGTATCAAGGAAAATCTTCGTTTTGGGAATCTTGAGGCAACAGATGAAGAAATCGTTGAAGCTGCTAAGGCTGCCAATGTTGACCACTTTATCCGTACTCTTCCTGGTGGTTACAACATGGAGATGAACCAAGAGTCAAGTAATATTTCTCTTGGTCAGAAGCAGTTGTTAACTATCGCGCGTGCTCTCTTGGCTGATCCAAAAATTCTAATCCTTGACGAAGCGACCTCATCAGTCGATACGCGTCTAGAACTCTTGATTCAAAAGGCCATGAAGCGTTTGATGAAAGGGAGAACAAGCTTTGTTATCGCCCATAGACTTTCGACTATTCAGGAAGCGGACAAGATTTTGGTGCTGAAAGATGGACAGATTATCGAACAAGGAAATCATGAAAGTCTCTTAGCTGCAAAAGGTTTCTATTATGACCTTTACCAAAGTCAATTTTCTAGTAAAAACAGTGAAAATAGCTAGGATAAATAGCCACTCATTTTCTTAAATTATCAGTCAATTAGAACTTTTTTAATATGGGTTAATTTTCTTGCGTTTGTCTACTAGATGTAGTATACTGAGATAGTAATCAATAAATATGGTTGCAAAAATAATATTATGAGGTGAGAAAGATGGTAGAATTGAAAAAAGAAGCAGTAAAAGACGTAGCAACATTATCTAAACCAGCGGCAGAAGCGCTAGTAAATACAAAGGAAGTTTTGAATCAAGCAGTAGCTGACTTGTATGTAGCACATATCGCTCTTCATCAAGTACACTGGTACATGCGTGGACGTGGATTCATGGTATGGCATCCTAAGATGGATGAATACATGGATAGCCTTGATGGTTACCTAGATGAAATCAGCGAACGCTTGATTACACTTGGTGGAAAACCATACTCTACTTTGACAGAATTCCTTCAACACAGTGAAATCGAGGAAGAAGTTGGAGAATTCCGTAATGTAGAAGAAAGTTTGGAACGTGTTCTTGAAATTTATCGTTACCTCATCACTCTTTTCCAAAAAGCTTTGGATGTAACAGATGAAGAAGGTGATGATGTAACCAATGATATCTTCGTTGGTGCTAAGGCAGACCTTGAAAAAACAGTCTGGATGCTTGCAGCAGAATTAGGACAAGCACCTGGTTTGTAAGATACTCTATTTTGTCAAAAATCCGTAGAAAGTTTCTACGGATTTTTTCTATTCAGGAGGGCATTCCAAAACAGTCTTTTTTGAAGATTTTTGATAAAATAGAACTATCAATGAAAAGGATGAAAGCATGACAAAGAAAATCGTAGCCATTTGGGCTCAAGATGAAAAGGGTGTGATCGGAAAAGAGGATCGCTTGCCATGGAATTTGCCAGCAGAGTTAAAACATTTCAAAGAAACAACCTTGAATCATGCCATTTTAATGGGACGTGTAACCTTTGATGGAATGGGGCGACGATTGCTTCCAGGACGTGAGACCCTAATTTTGACGCGCAATCCCGAAGAGTCAATTGAGGGGGCTCTGGTTTTCCAAAATGTTGAGCAGGTTTTAGACTGGTATCATCATCAGGATAAGAATCTCTATATCATTGGTGGCAAGCAGATTTTTCAGCTTTTTGAACCTTATCTCGATGAGATTATTGTGACACAAATTCATGCTCAAGTTGAAGGGGATACCTATTTCCCAGAAGATTTTGACTTGACTACTTTTGAGACTCTTGCAAGCAAATCTTATAGCAAAGATGAGAAAAATGCCTTTGATTTTACCATCGAATATAGAAAGAGAAAGGAAGTCTAATGGAGCGCAGTATTTTTGGATTTTTCACAGCTCTTTTGTGTGCTGTCTGTTTTGTAGCTGGAACACACGCTTTTCGTAAAAAGCGCTTTGGACTTGCTACTCTACTTTGGCTTAATGCCTTTACAAACTTGGTGAATAGCATTCATGCTTTTTATATGACCTTATTTTAGATAGAAAAATCATTTAGAACGGAAGGGAATCATGCCTACAAATAGGAAAAATGATATGATGGTTTATTGCTCATTTTGTGGCAAAAGCCAAGAAGAAGTTAAAAAAATAATCGCTGGGAACAACGCCTTTATCTGTAATGAGTGTGTGGAGTTAGCCCAGGAAATCATTCGTGAGGAGTTGGCAGAGGAAGTCCTAGCAGACTTGTCTGAAGTACCAAAACCAATCGAACTCCTAAACATCTTGAACCACTATGTGATCGGTCAAGATCGTGCCAAACGTGCCTTGGCAGTGGCTGTATATAACCACTACAAACGCATCAATTTCCATGACACTCGTGAAGAGTCAGAAGATGTGGATTTGCAAAAATCAAACATTTTGATGATTGGCCCAACTGGTTCAGGGAAGACTTTCCTTGCTCAAACACTTGCTAGAAGTTTGAATGTACCATTTGCCATTGCAGATGCAACAGCTCTTACTGAGGCTGGTTATGTAGGTGAGGACGTGGAAAATATCCTCCTCAAACTCTTGCAGGCAGCTGACTTCAACATCGAACGTGCAGAGCGTGGAATTATCTACGTCGATGAGATTGATAAGATTGCTAAGAAGAGCGAAAATGTTTCCATCACACGTGATGTTTCTGGTGAAGGTGTGCAACAAGCCCTCCTTAAGATTATCGAAGGTACAGTAGCAAGTGTTCCTCCACAAGGTGGACGCAAACATCCACAACAAGAAATGATCCAAGTAGATACCAAGAATATCCTCTTCATCGTGGGTGGTGCCTTTGATGGAATCGAAGAAATTGTCAAACAGCGTCTTGGTGAAAAAGTCATCGGTTTCGGACAAAATAACAAGGCTATTGATGAAAACAGCTCATACATGCAAGAAATCATTGCAGAAGATATTCAAAAATTCGGTATTATTCCTGAATTAATTGGACGCTTGCCTGTCTTTGCAGCCTTGGAGCAGTTGACAGTAGATGATTTGGTTCGCATCTTGAAGGAACCAAGAAATGCCTTAGTCAAACAATACCAGACCTTGCTTTCTTATGATGATGTTGAGTTAGAATTTGACGATGAAGCACTTCAGGAAATTGCAAATAAAGCTATTGAACGCAAGACTGGTGCGCGTGGTCTTCGCTCAATCATCGAAGAAACCATGCTAGATGTTATGTTTGAAGTTCCAAGTCAAGAAAATGTGAAAACAGTTCGTATCACAAAAGAAGCAGTTGATGGAACAGCTAAGCCAATCCTAGAGACAGCCTAGAGGTGACTATGGAAATCAATACACACAATGCTGAGATTTTACTGAGTGCTGCCAATAAGTCCCACTATCCGCAGGATGAACTTCCTGAAATTGCTCTTGCAGGACGCTCAAATGTTGGTAAATCGAGCTTTATCAATACCATGCTCAATCGTAAAAATCTAGCTCGTACCTCTGGAAAACCAGGGAAAACACAACTACTTAATTTCTTTAATATTGATGATAAGATGCGTTTTGTAGATGTGCCTGGTTACGGTTATGCCCGTGTTTCCAAAAAGGAACGCGAAAAATGGGGACGCATGATTGAGGAGTACTTAACCACTCGAGAAAATCTTCGAGCAGTGGTTAGTCTCGTTGACCTTCGTCATGATCCGACAGCTGATGATGTACAGATGTACGAATTTCTTAAGTATTATGAGATTCCTGTCATCATTGTGGCGACTAAAGCAGATAAGATTCCGCGTGGGAAATGGAACAAGCACGAATCAGCTATTAAAAAGAAATTAAATTTTGATCCAAGCGATGATTTTATCCTCTTTTCGTCCGTAACAAAAGCAGGAATGGATCAAGCTTGGGATGCTATTTTAGAAAAATTGTGAGGAATACAAATGGCAAAAACAATTCATACAGATAAAGCTCCAAAGGCAATCGGACCTTACGTTCAAGGAAAAATCGTTGGCAACCTTTTGTTTGCTAGCGGTCAAGTTCCATTGTCTCCTGAAACTGGAGAAATCGTAGGAGAAACGATCCAAGAACAGACTGAACAAGTCTTGAAAAATATTGGAGCTATTTTAGCAGAGGCAGGAACGGATTTTGACCATGTTGTTAAAACAACTTGCTTTTTGAGTGATATGAACGACTTTGTACCTTTCAATGAGGTATACCAAACAGCCTTTAACAAGGAATTTCCAGCTCGTTCAGCTGTAGAAGTAGCTCGTCTTCCTCGCGATGTAAAAGTCGAAATTGAAGTCATCGCAGAGATTGGATAAGCGAGTTGAAGTTTGGTTCTTCCAAACTTCTTTTGATATAAGGAGACAATGATGACAAAGAAACAACTTCACCTGGTGATTGTGACAGGGATGAGTGGTGCAGGAAAAACCGTAGCCATTCAATCCTTTGAAGATTTAGGATATTTTACCATTGATAATATGCCACCTGCCCTCTTACCAAAATTTTTACAGTTGGTTGAGACCAAGGATGATGACCACAAGTTGGCCCTAGTGGTGGATATGCGTAGTCGTTCTTTCTTCTCAGAGATTCAGGCTGTCTTGGATGAATTGGAAAATCAAGATGATTTGGACTTTAAAATCCTCTTTTTGGATGCAGCAGATAAGGAATTGGTGGCACGCTATAAGGAGACTAGAAGAAGTCACCCTCTGGCAGCAGATGGTCGTATCTTGGACGGAATTAAGCTGGAACGTGAACTCTTGGCACCCTTGAAAAATATGAGTCAAAACGTGGTTGACACAACAGAGTTAACTCCTCGTGAACTCCGTAAGACCATTGCAGAGCAGTTTTCAGATCAAGAACAGGCTCAGTCCTTCCGTATTGAGGTTATGTCTTTCGGGTTTAAATATGGCATTCCTATTGATGCTGACTTGGTATTTGATGTTCGTTTCCTCCCAAATCCTTACTATCTACCAGAACTTCGCAATCAGACAGGTGAAGATCAGGCCGTTTATGACTATGTTATGAATCATGAAGAATCTGAAGATTTCTACCGCCATTTGTTGGCCTTGATCGAACCAATCCTACCTGGCTACAAGAAAGAAGGAAAATCTGTTTTAACCATTGCAGTAGGTTGTACAGGTGGACAACACCGGAGTGTTGCCTTTGCCAAACGATTAGCCACTGATTTGTCTAAGAATTGGCCTGTAAATGAAAGCCATCGTGATAAAGACCGAAGAAAGGAAACGGTAAACCGTTCATGAGAAAACCAAAAATTACAGTGATTGGTGGAGGAACTGGAATCCCTGTTATTTTAAAAAGTTTGCGGGAAAGAGATGTTGATATTGCAGCCATTGTAACTGTTGCTGATGACGGAGGTTCTTCAGGTGAACTGCGTAAAAATATGCAGCAGTTGACACCACCTGTAGATTTACGCAATGTGCTTGTTGCCATGTCAGATATGCCAAAGTTCTATGAAAAGGTTTTTCAATACCGCTTCTCGGAAGATGCAGGTGCCTTTGCTGGACATCCGCTAGGGAATATTCTCATAGCAGGGCTTTCTGAATTGCAGGGCTCAACCTATAACGCCATGCAATTGCTGAGTAAATTTTTCCATACGACTGGAAAGATTTATCCATCTAGTGATCATCCCTTGACCTTGCATGCAGTCTTTAAAGATGGTTCAGAAGTAGCTGGGGAAAGTCACATTGCAGACCATCCAGGCATGATTGACCATGTTTATGTCACCAATACCCTGAATGATGAAAAACCCCAAGCAAGTCGCCGAGTTGTTAATACCATTCTTGAGAGTGATATGATTGTCTTAGGGCCTGGTTCACTCTTTACCTCCATTTTGCCGAATATTGTCATTGAAGAGATTGGACAAGCCCTTCTTGAAACCAAAGCAGAGGTGGCTTATGTTTGCAATATCATGACCCAACGTGGTGAGACTGAGCATTTTACAGATAGTGATCATGTGGAAGTCTTGCATCGTCATCTTGGTCGCCCCTTTATTGATACCGTACTTGTTAATATTGAAAAGGTTCCAAGAGACTATATGGACACCAACCGTTTCGATGAGTATCTAGTTCAGGTTGAGCATGATTTTGATGGTTTGCATCAACAAGTTCCCCGTGTCATTTCATCCAACTTCCTACGCTTGGAAAATGGTGGTGCCTTCCATGATGGGGATTTAATCGTGGATGAATTAATGCGCATCATACAGGTGAGAAAATGAGTTTCACAGTAGCAGTAAAAGAAGAAATCCTAGGTCAACACCACCTGAGTCGCTATGAGTTATCAGCCATTATCAAGATGTCTGGAAGCGTAGGTTTGTCTAGTTCTGGCTTGACCTTATCCGTTGTTACAGAGAGTGCCAAGCTTGCCCGCCATCTCTATGAATCGTTCTTACACTTTTATGGTATTAAGTCGGAGATTCGTCATCATCAGAGAAGCAATCTTCGTAAAAATCGTGTTTATACTGTGTTTACAGATGAACAAGTCCAAGAACTTTTAGCGGATTTGCGTTTGGCTGATTCTTTCTTTGGTCTGGAGACGGGAATTGATCCGGATATTTTAGGAGATGAAGAAGCAGGTCGTGCCTATCTTTGTGGTGCATTTTTAGCAAATGGGAGTATTCGGGATCCCGAGTCAGGCAAGTATCAGCTGGAAATTAGTTCAGTTTATCTGGACCATGCCCAAGGGATCGCTTCGCTCTTGCAGCAGTTCTTGTTAGATGCCAAGGTGATTGAACGAAAAAAAGGTGCAGTGACCTATCTCCAGCGAGCAGAAGATATTATGGATTTCCTGATTTTAGTAGGAGCTATGGAGGCACGTGATACTTTTGAAGGTATCAAGATTCTCCGAGAAACTCGAAATGACCTCAATCGTGCCAATAATGCAGAGACGGCAAATATTGCTCGTACGGTTTCTGCAAGCATGAAAACCATTAATAATATCAGTAAAATCAAAGATAGAATTGGCTTGGATAATCTGCCAGCAGACTTGCAGGAAGTTGCCCGTCTGCGTATCCAGCATCCAGACTATTCTATTCAAAAGTTGGCAGATAGTCTGACAAATCCCTTAACCAAAAGTGGTGTCAATCATCGACTGAGAAAGATAAACAAGATTGCTGATGAACTATAAAACCACGAATCTTCGGATTCGTGGTTCTTTTCTTATAAACTTGTAGAGTGTTTTGGTTGTACTTTTTGTTCTGGGTCAATGTAGTTAATGGCATTGTTGACAGCAGTTGGTGCTTCACCAAGACCTGTGGCAATCAAGTCAATCTTACCTTCATAGTAGCAGCAGTCACCAATAGCGTAAATTCCAGCTTGGCTTGATTCTTGCTTGCTATTGACAATAATCTTGTGGCGGTTCAGTTCTAATCCCCATTTTTTAAGATTACCAACAGAAGATTTAAAGCCATAGTTGACAAAGAGATGGTCTAGTTCAATACTTTCGGTCTCATCGGATTTAACTTTTGTAATTTCAAGCTTGTCTAAAGTTTTTCCATCTCCAAGAAGTTGACTTGGTACAAATGGGGTTTTGATAGTCACAGAAGACTCTTGCAAGGCTTGTACGCTATGTTCAAGAGCACGGAAGTTATCTCGACGGTGAACAAGTGTAGTTGGAGCAATCTTTTCAAAAGCTAGTGCCCAGTCCACAGCTGAGTCACCACCACCGAGGATGGTTATCTTCTTACCAGCATATTGTTGAATATTAGAAACGTGGTAGTGGATATTGTCATAGCCTTCCACGCCTTCTAATTCTAGTGGACGAGGTTTAAAGGCTCCGCCACCCATAGCGATGATAACTGTTTTAGACAGGTGACTTCCTTTAGAAGTTGTAATGGCAAAGCCATCTTCTTGTTTTTCAATCTCAAGCACCGTTTCATTGAGATGAACAGGCGTCTCAAATCCTTCAAGTTGTTCCAAAAGTCGGCTAGTCAATTCCTCCCCAGTAAGGTTTGGAAAACCTGGAACATCGAGAATTTGTTTTTCAGGATAAAGGATGGCAGGTTGACCACCTAGTTGAGGAAGAGAATCGATGATTTGTACTTTGGCTTGACGAAGGTGAGCATAAAAGGCTGCGAAAAGACCGACAGGACCACCTCCTACAATGGTGATATCATATAGTTCAGACATGGTTTCTCCTTAATTTATTTCTTCTAATCAATTCTATCATATTTTCTACTAATTTAAAATGAAGTAGGGGGAAGAAAATTTTCATATAAAATGATATAATGAAGAGTAGCTTTTTTATGGAGAGGAGGCCTAGAATGAATTTTCAGCAATTATCTAATCTTCAATACTGGTCTAGTTTATTTTCCAGTCCTTGGAGTATTCTGATAAATGTGATTGATATTCTTATCGTTGCCTATATCTTATACCAATTTACAAAATCAATTGCAGGAACCAAGATTATGATCCTGGTTCGAGGCGTTCTAGTCTTTATCTTAGCTCAGATAGCAGCTAATACCTTGGGCTTGACGACTATTTCCTGGTTGATCAATCAATTGATTACTTACGGGGTTATTGCAGCAGTTGTCATCTTTTCTCCAGAGATTCGGACAGGCTTGGAACGATTGGGGCGTGCAACAGACTTCTTTTCAAGTACACCCATCAGTTCAGAAGAACAGATGATTCAGGCATTCGTCAAAGCAGTCGAATACATGAGTCCGAGAAAGATTGGAGCCTTAGTAGCTGTACAGCGAGTCAGGACCTTGCAGGAGTATATTGCAACGGGGATTCCTCTAGATGCTAAGATATCAGCAGAACTTTTGATCAACATCTTCATTCCAAACACACCTTTACATGATGGTGCTGTGATTATTAAAGGGGATCGAATAGCCGTAACTTCTGCCTATCTACCATTGACGGAAAATACAGGTATTTCAAAAGAATTTGGAACGCGACATCGGGCAGCCATTGGTTTATCTGAGGTTTCTGATGCTCTCACTTTTGTGGTATCAGAGGAAACTGGAGGTATTTCCATTACCTATAATGGTGTCTTTAAGCATGATTTAACGATGGAAGAATTTGAGGAAGAGCTACGTCGTATACTGATTCCGGAAAATTCACAAGAGCCAAGCTTAACAGAGCGTATATTAGGAGGCTGGAAGAATGAAAAAAAATAGTTTATATATCATCTCCTCACTCCTCTTTGCTTGTGTTTTATTTATCTACGCTACCTCTATTAATTACCAAAATAATAATAATGCAAGACCGGCTCGAACAGAAACCTATACCAATACAGTCGTAAATGTACCGATTGATATTCAGTACGATAGTGAGCAGTATTTTATTAGCGGTTTTAGTTCAGAAGTAACGGTATTTTTAACTGGATCTAATCGAGTGACCTTGGCTAGTGAGATGCAAGAAAGCACTCGTAAATTCAAGGTTATTGCAGATTTGACACAAGCTACCGAAGGAACCATTGAAGTTCCCTTGACCATTGAGAATCTTCCAAGCGGTTTAACAGCCCTAGCAACACCACAGAAAATCACCGTTAAAATTGGGAAGAAGGCAACACGGGATAATTTACCAGTCACTCCACAGATTGACTCTGGTAAGGTTGATGAACGAATTCTCATCGATAGTGTGACTGTTTCAGATGAACGCGTTTCGGTTACTAGTGATGCTGATACCTTATCCAAGATTGATAAGATTGTGGCTGTTTTACCAACTAGTGAAAAAATTACAGGAAATTATACGGGTTCAGTTCCTCTACAAGCTATTGATAAGAATGGAACAGTTTTACCAACGGTGATTAAACCGTATGAAACAACCATGAAGATAACAACGAAACAAGTTCGATCAGCAAGTAGTTCTAGCTCATCAACGACAAGCTCATCTTCGGGCAGTTCGTCTTCAACTGGTTCTGAAACCAATCCAGACTCTTCAAAAAAAGATTAATAAAACAATAGAAAAGGATAAAAAAATGGGTAAATATTTTGGAACGGACGGAGTCCGTGGAGAAGCAAACGTAGAATTAACTCCAGAATTAGCTTTTAAATTGGGACGTTTTGGAGGTTATGTCCTCAGTCAACATACGACTGAAGCACCAAAAGTTTTTGTAGGACGTGACACTCGTATCTCAGGTCAAATGCTTGAAGCAGCGTTGATTGCTGGTCTCCTTTCAGTCGGAATTCACGTTTATAAGCTTGGAGTTCTTGCAACACCAGCAGTAGCTTACTTGGTGAAAACTGAGGGAGCGAGTGCAGGTGTCATGATTTCAGCAAGTCACAACCCAGCCCTTGATAACGGAATTAAATTCTTTGGTGGTGACGGCTTTAAACTAGACGATGACAAAGAAGCAGAAATCGAAGCCTTGCTAGATGCCAGTGAAGATACTCTCCCACGTCCAAGTGCAGAGGGCTTAGGTACGGTTGTTGACTACCCAGAAGGTTTACGTAAGTATGAAGCCTATCTTGTTTCAACTGGAATTCCTCTTGAAGGGATGAAGGTTGCCTTGGACACTGCTAACGGAGCAGCTGCAACAAGTGCTCGCCAAATTTTTGCAGATCTAGGTGCTCAATTAACAGTTATCGGTGAAACACCAGATGGCCTTAACATCAACTTGAACGTTGGTTCAACTCATCCAGAAGCTTTGCAAGAACTTGTAAAAGAAAGCGGGTCAGCTATTGGTTTAGCCTTTGATGGGGATAGCGACCGTTTGATTGCTGTTGATGAAAATGGCGAAATTGTCGATGGTGACAAGATTATGTACATCATTGGGAAATACCTCTCTGAAAAAGGTCAATTGGCTCAAAACACGATTGTGACAACAGTTATGTCCAACCTCGGTTTCCATAAGGCCTTGGATCGTGAAGGAATCAATAAAGCAGTCACTGCTGTTGGAGACCGCTATGTAGTTGAAGAAATGAGAAAATCTGGCTACAATCTCGGAGGTGAGCAGTCAGGTCACATTATCTTGATGGACTATAATACTACTGGTGATGGGCAACTATCAGCTGTGCAATTGACGAAAATCATGCAAGAAACAGGTAAGAGTTTGTCTCAATTGGCCTCAGAAGTGACCATTTACCCACAAAAATTAGTCAATATTCGTGTGGAAAATGCCATGAAAGAAAAAGCCATGGAAGTGCCAGCTATCAAGGCTATTATTGAGAAGATGGAAGCAGAAATGGCAGGTAATGGTCGCATCCTCGTTCGCCCAAGTGGAACGGAGCCACTCTTGCGTGTCATGGCAGAAGCACCTACTACTGAGGAAGTAGACTACTATGTAGACACTATTGCTGAAGTTGTTAAAACTGAGATTGGTATTTAGTAACTCTAGCAGAAAATAAAAAAATATGGTACAATGGCAACTATATTGTACTAATGGAGATGAAAATGAATTTAAAACGTGAACAAGAATTTGTCAGCCAGTATCACTTTGATGCGCGTAACTTTGAATGGGAAAATGAAAATGGAGCACCTGAAACTAAGGTTGATGTAAACTTCCAGTTGCTTCAGCATGATCAAGATAATCAAGTTACTTCTTTGGTAGTTGTTTTGAGCTTTATGATTGTCTTTGATCGATTTGTCATTAGTGGAACGATTTCTCAAGTCAATCATGTTGAAGGTCGTATTATCGATCAACCAAGTGATTTCAGCCAAGAAGAGGTTGAGACACTAGCTCGTCCATGTTTGGATATGCTTAATCGTTTGACTTATGAAGTAACAGAAATTGCCCTTGATATACCGGGAATTAATTTGGAGTTTTAAGAAATGAAATTAGCGGTCATAACAGACTCGTCTGCTTTTCTACAAGCGGAAACCTTGCGGAAAGAAGATTTATTTGTGCTAGACATTCCTGTGAATATCGATGGACAGGAGTATGTTGAAGGTGTAAATCTAACCGCTCAAGAATTTTATGAAAAAATGGCTTCAGCAAGCGAATTGCCAAAAACGAGCCAACCAAGTATTGCCAAGTTAGATGAAATTTTATCATCATTAAAAGCTAAAGGCTATACACATGCCTTGGGTCTTTTCCTATCTTCTGGAATTTCAGGGTTTTACCAAAATATCCAATACATGAAGGATGAGTTTGAAGGTTTGACCATTGCTTTTCCAGATACTCGAATTACAAGTGCTCCTTTAGGCTATATGGCTGAAAGTGTCTTTAAATGGGTAGAACAGGGAGATGGTTTCGAGTCTATCTTAGATAAAGTAACTGAACAGATTGAAAATACCTCAGCCTTTATTATGGTGGATGATCTTGACCATCTAGTTAAGGGGGGACGTCTTTCAAATGGTGCGGCCATTTTAGGGAATCTCCTTAGTATCAAGCCAATCCTATACTTCAATGACCAAGGTGTGATAGAAGTATATGAAAAGGTTCGTACAGAGAAAAAGGCTACCAAACGCTTGGTTGAAATTGTTAAAGAAGCAACAGCTATTGGGAATTACCAGATTACTGTCATTCACGGGAATGCTCCTCAAAAAGCAGCAGATTTACGTCAACTTTTGATTGATGGTGGAGTGGCTACAGATGTTTCAATTGCAACCTTCGGTAGTGTTATTGGGACTCACCTGGGAGAAGGAAGTATTGCTTTGGGCTATACACCCATAATCTAGACTATTTTTTAGGGGCAACTAAGGTCCTTTGTATCTTGAAATTCAACACGTCTGGAACCCAGTGTGAAAAAGATAGTTCTTCCAAGGAGTAGATACTCCTTGCTCAGACCTCCTATTTTCACTTTGTGTTCTTACAGGCTTTGTATCTTAGAAATTGAACACGGACTACCTGCCTCTTGAAAAAAGATGCCTGTCTTGCCTTTCGTGGAAAGTCAGCGCCATTCCCTATTTTTCATGGGCAGCTAACGTCCTTTGTATCTTAAACAGGAGTAGAGATTGAGATGAGTATTCGAGTAATTATTGCTGGTTTTAAGGGAAGAATGGGCCAATCTGCTTGTCAAATGGTTTTGTCTGATCCTGAACTTGAACTAGTAGCAGTTGTAGATCCTTTCGAGTCTGAGACCCAATGGCAAGGAGTTCCTGTTTTCAATGATAAGAATGACTTGGCAGGTTTTGAGGCAGATGTATGGGTTGACTTTACAACGCCAGCTGTTGCCTATGAGAATACACGTTTTGCTCTTGAAAATGGCTTTGCACCTGTCGTTGGAACAACAGGTTTCACTAGTCAAGAGATTGAAGAACTAAAAGAATTTTCTCGTTCCAAAGACTTGGGTGGCTTAATTGCTCCTAACTTTGCCTTGGGTGCTGTCTTACTCATGCAATTTGCGGCACAAGCTGCAAAATACTTCCCAAATGTAGAGATTATTGAGCTTCACCATGACAAGAAAAAAGATGCCCCTAGTGGAACAGCTATCAAAACAGCTGAGTTGATGGCAGAGGTTCGTGAGTCTATCCAACAAGGTGCTAGCGATGAGGAAGAACTCATTGCAGGTGCACGTGGAGCTAATTTTGATGGTATGCGAATCCACTCAGTCCGTTTACCAGGTTTGGTAGCTCATCAGGAAGTTATATTTGGAAATCAGGGAGAAGGATTGACCCTACGTCATGACTCCTATGATCGTAGCTCCTTCATGACAGGGGTGAATTTGGGAATCAAAGAAGTTGTCAAGCGTCATGAGCTTGTCTATGGATTAGAACACTTATTATGAGATTAACACAAATGCCTTCTGAATTTCAGAAGGCTTTACCAGTATTAGAAAAAATTAAAGAAGATGGCTTTGAAGCCTATTTTGTTGGAGGCTCTGTTAGGGATGCCCTACTTAATCGTCCCATCCATGATGTGGATATTGCGACGTCATCTTATCCAGAAGAGACCAAGCAGATTTTTCCACGGACAGCTGACATTGGCATTGAGCATGGAACCGTTTTGGTTTTAGACGGAGATGAAGAATACGAAGTAACTACTTTTCGAACAGAAGATGTCTATGTAGACTACCGTAGACCAAGTTCAGTTTCTTTTGTTCGTTCGCTAGAAGAGGACCTCAAACGACGTGATTTCACAGTTAATGCCTTTGCTTTAGATGAGACAGGGGAAATCATTGATTTGTTTGATGGTTTGAGAGATCTAGAAAATCAAGTTTTACGAGCAGTTGGTGTAGCTAGTGAGCGTTTCAACGAAGATGCCCTACGCATTATGCGCGGATTTCGTTTTCAAGCCAGTCTTGGTTTTGAACTCGAGCAAGAAACCTTTGAAGCGATGAAGACCTTAACACCACTCTTAGAGAAAATTTCTGTGGAACGTACTTTTGTTGAATTTGATAAACTTCTACTAGCTCCTCATTGGCGAGTAGGTCTGTCTTCTATGATTGCAAGTAAAGCTTATGATTATCTTCCAGATATGGCTGGTAGTCAGGAGAACCTCCAATTTCTATTTGACTTAGATGCTGATTTTACCTTTGAATCTTCTGAACAAGCCTGGGCTGCTCTATTGTGGGCTTTAGAGGTGAAGGATGCGCAACAATTTTTGAAAGATTGGAAGACTTCGCGTCAATTCGCTAAGCAGGTTCAAGATTTGTTGCTCATTTTAGCTCTGCGTGAAGAAGGTGAATTAAATAAACGTGACTGTTACCGTTTTGATCTAGATTTGCTTTTACAGGCTGAAAATCTTCGTCAGGCTCAAGGAAAAGAAGTTAATCCACAGGCTATCGAAGAGACTTACCATAGCTTAACCATCCATGATAAGAAAGAAATTCAAATCAATGGTGGGATTTTGATCAAAGAATATGGCTATCAACCAGGACCAGAAATGGGAGAAATTTTAGCAGAGATTGAGTATGCTATTGTAGATGGAGATTTGGAAAATGACCGTCAAGCCATCCATGCTTATCTGAGGGAGAAAAAATGAGTGATTTTATTGTTGAAAAACTAAGTAAATCCGTAGGAGACAAGACTGTCTTTAAGGATATTTCCTTTATTATCCATGACTTGGATCGCATCGGTCTCATTGGTGTCAACGGAACTGGGAAAACGACTCTTTTAGATGTGCTTTCAGGGGTTTCTGGTTTTGATGGTGACGTAAGCCCTTTTTCGGCAAAAAACGACTACAAGATTGGTTATCTGACCCAGGACCCAGATTTTGATGATAGCAAGACTGTCTTGGATACAGTCCTATCCAGCGATCTCAAGGAAATCCAGCTTATTCGTGAGTATGAATTGATCATGCTCAACTATAGTGAGGACAAGCAGGCACGTTTGGAACGGGTCATGGCAGAAATGGACTCTCTCCAAGCTTGGGAAATTGAGAGTCAGGTCAAGACGGTTCTTAGCAAGCTGGGGATTCAGGACTTATCTACTCCTGTTGGGGAATTGTCAGGTGGTCTGAGAAGACGGGTCCAGTTGGCGCAAGTCTTACTTGGCAATCACGACCTTTTGCTTTTGGATGAGCCGACCAACCATCTGGATATTGCGACTATTGAGTGGCTGACCCTCTTTTTGAAAAATTCCAAGAAAACGGTTCTCTTTATCACCCACGACCGGTACTTCCTAGATGCGCTCTCGACGCGAATTTTTGAGTTGGACCGTGCTGGTTTGACCGAATATCAAGGAAATTACCAAGACTATGTTCGCCTCAAGGCTGAACAGGATGAGCGCGATGCAGCTCTTCTTCACAAAAAGGAACAACTCTATAAGCAAGAATTGGCCTGGATGAGACGACAACCACAGGCTCGTGCAACCAAGCAACAAGCACGGATTAATCGATTCCATGACTTGAAAAAAGAAGTCTCAGGAACTACAGCTGAGACAGACTTGAGCATGAATTTTGAAACCAGCCGTATCGGGAAAAAAGTCATCGAATTTAAGGATGTTTCCTTTGCCTATGATGATAAACCAATTTTACAGGATTTTAGTCTCTTGGTGCAAGCCAAAGACCGTATCGGAATCGTCGGGGACAATGGTGTTGGGAAGTCAACCCTTCTTAACCTTATTGCAGGAAGTTTGAAACCGACTGAAGGAGAGGTTATTATCGGTGAAACAGTTCGCATCGCCTATTTCTCTCAGCAAATCGAAGGATTGGATGAAAGCAAGCGGGTTATCAATTATCTGCAGGAAGTGGCAGAAGAGGTTAAGACCAGTAGTGGCTCTACGACTTCAATCGCTGAGTTACTAGAACAATTTCTCTTCCCACGCTCAACACACGGTACTTTGATTGAGAAGTTGTCTGGTGGTGAGAAAAAACGACTTTACCTCCTTAAACTACTCCTCGAAAAACCAAATGTTCTCCTCTTGGATGAGCCAACTAATGACCTAGACATTGCGACCTTAACTGTTCTAGAAAATTTCTTACAAGGTTTTGCAGGTCCAGTCTTGACCGTTAGTCACGACCGTTATTTCCTTGATAAGGTGGCGACTAAGATTCTTGCTTTTGAGAATGGCATCATACGTCCGTTCTTTGGCCACTATACCGACTACCTAGATGAAAAAGCCTTCGAAGCAGAAGCAACAAGTCAAGTTCAAAAGGCTGAGAAGGAAAAAGTCGTCAAAGTCCGTGAAGAGAAGAAACGCATGACCTACCAAGAAAAGCAGGAGTGGGCAAGTATTGAAGGCGATATCGAAAACTTGGAAAATCGTATCTCTGTTATTGAAGAGGAAATGCAGGCCAATGGCTCTGACTTTGGAAAGCTAGCTACTCTTCAAAAAGAGTTAGATGAGAAGAATGAAGCCTTGCTTGAAAAATATGAACGCTATGAATATTTAAGTGAGTTGGCTTAATGGAAGAAAAAATCATAAAATGGAGCAGCAAGAAAATCATCTGGAATATTACTCTCTGTTTAGTTGGGTTAGCTTTTCTGCTTTGGATACTCTCTTTTATGATGACATACCCCAAAGAAGCACCAATGGGATTGGTGGTATTAATACTCTTTGTTGGCTTCTTAATCATCATTTTTGGATGGATTTTGTATGAACGTTTGCG
This sequence comes from Streptococcus sp. HMSC034E03, assembly GCF_001811505.1. Lineage (GTDB taxonomy): Bacteria > Bacillota > Bacilli > Lactobacillales > Streptococcaceae > Streptococcus. Next base: position 28,213 of record NZ_KV804997.1, on the reverse strand, counting down.
ACTTCTTTTTTCAGATAAAGAGTATTTGAAATGTACGTCTCAAGGATTTTCCTATAAGCCTCATCCAAAAAAAGAAAGTCAGTTTTATTCTTGGGGACAAGTAGAAACATTTTCTCTTATGAGAATTAAAGGTGGTAGAAGTTCGAGGGATTTTTATCAGATTGAAATTTATTTTTTTGACAAAGACCTTGTAAAAACAAAATCTCTATGGAATCGTCTACGAAGTAGATTTACGGCTGCTAAACATTCTAACGTTTTAAAAATTCCAATCTACTTACTGGATGTCGGTTTACCGCGAAGAGTCTTTGAAGCCATGTCCTACTTTGAGCGAGAGTGGCGAATCCAACAAAATTGTCAACGCAATCAAAAATCTAAAAGCAAAAAGAAGAAATGATTTTATTAAGCGAGCAATAGTTAAAGATTTGATTAGAAGCCTTGGACTCAGTTTCCAGGGTTTCTTTCTATTTCTCTTTTCTAGGAATTATGGTATAATAGGGAGTAAAAATTTAAAAAGAAAGAAATGCTATGAACTTAAAAGATTACATTGCAAGTATTGAAAATTATCCACAAGAAGGAATTACATTCCGTGACATCAGCCCTTTGATGGCCAACGGAAATGCCTACAGCTATGCTGTTCGTGAAATTGTTCAATATGCTACTGACAAAAAGATCGATATGATCGTAGGACCAGAAGCGCGTGGATTTATCGTTGGATGTCCAGTTGCTTTTGAGTTGGGAATTGGTTTTGCACCTGTGCGTAAACCAGGAAAATTGCCACGCGAAGTCATTTCAGCTGACTACGAAAAAGAATATGGTGTTGATACTTTGACTATGCACGCAGATGCTATCAAACCAGGTCAACGTGTTCTCATCGTAGATGACCTTTTGGCAACAGGTGGTACTGTTAAAGCGACTATCGAAATGATTGAAAAACTTGGTGGTATCGTAGCTGGTTGTGCCTTCTTGATTGAGCTTGATGAGCTTAAAGGTCGCGAAGCTATCGGAGATTACGATTATAAAGTGCTTATGCATTATTAATGAAAAACAGTCCCTAGGGCTGTTTTCTCTTCATCTGATATAAAAAAAGGCTATATCTAGTTAGAGAAAAACTATAATTGAAAACTATATCTTCTTACAGTATAATAAAGGGAAGGACTTTCGTCAGCTGATTTTTCATTTGACGACTGTATTTTCGTTTGAGCCTAGAATTGATACAGTAAGGAGATTTCCATGCCGATTCGAATTGATAAAAAATTACCAGCAGTTGAGATTTTACGAACGGAAAATATTTTCGTCATGGATGACCAGCGGGCGGCTCATCAGGATATTCGACCACTGAAAATTCTGATTTTAAACTTGATGCCACAGAAGATGGTTACAGAGACTCAGCTTTTACGACATTTAGCTAATACTCCTTTGCAGTTAGATATTGATTTCTTATATATGGAAAGTCATCAGTCGAAAACAACTCGTTCTGAGCATATGGAGACTTTTTATAAGACCTTCTCGGAAGTTCAAGACCAGTATTTTGATGGCTTGATTATCACGGGAGCGCCGGTTGAGCATCTTCCTTTTAAAGAAGTGGACTATTGGGAGGAATTTACTCAGGTCATCGATTGGTCAAAGACACATGTCTTTTCAACCCTGCATATTTGCTGGGGAGCACAGGCTGGCCTCTACTATCGTTACGGCGTAGATAAACACCAGATGGCTCAAAAGCTTTCGGGAATTTATCCTCAGGATGTTTTAAAAGAAGGTCATCTTTTGCTGAGAGGTTTTGATGATTTGTATGTGTCTCCCCATTCTCGTCACACAGAAATTCTCAAAGAAGACATTGTAAATAAAACCAATCTAGAGATTTTAGCATCTGGAAAAGAGGTGGGAATCTCTATCCTTGCAAGCCGAGATTTAAGAGAAGTTTATAGCTTTGGGCATTTAGAGTATGATCGTGATACTCTAGCGAAAGAATATTTTAGAGATCTAGATGCTGGTTTAGATCCCCATATACCAGAAAATTATTTCAAAAATGATGACATCCATGAACTTCCTTGTATGCGTTGGAGTTCCTCAGCAGCTCTCTTTTTCAGTAACTGGGTAAATTATGCAGTTTACCAAGAAACCCCTTTTGAGTGGAAGAGTGCAGAAGAAGATGTCTCTCATTTTGGATATTTATAAGAGGAATTATGACATATTTAGATGCTTTCAAATCAGGGAACTTGGTATTACCAAGTGCTCTGCTCTTAAACTACAATCAACTGTTTTCATCAAGCGATGATTTCTTAGTTTGGCAATTCTTTTACCTACAAAATACAACAGCTTTAGGGGAGTTGTCCCCAAGCCAGATTGCTGAGAAAATTGGCAAGCAAGTCTTTGAAGTCAATCAAGCTATTTCGCGCTTGACAGAAAAAGGCTTACTTCAATACCGAACCATTGAACTCAATGGTGAGATAGAAGTGATTTTTGATGCGACTTTAGCTTTAGAGCGCTTAGACCAACTTTTTGAACAGCAAGAGCCTAGCCAAGCGCTACCCGCTAAAAATGATTTGAAAGACTTGGTGGAAACCTTCCAAAAAGAGCTAGGTCGTCTCCTAAGTCCTTTTGAGATCGAAGATTTGGAAAAGAGTTTGAAAGAAGACGGAACCAGTGCGAACCTGATCAAAGAGGCCCTACGTGAGGCCGTTTTGAATGGAAAACCAAATTGGAAGTACATCCAAGCTATCCTAAGAAACTGGCGTCATGAAGGCATTAAGAGTGTAGTCCAGGTAGAGGCTAAGCGTCAGGAGAGAGAAGCGACTAATCCTCAAAATGTTCAAGTTTCTGCAGATTTTCAAAATGCTATGGATCTTTGGAAAGACTAGTTTTAAGTATTGATAATAGAAAAAAATGCCTACAGGCTAGAAAGAAAATCTAGCTTGTGGGCATTTTTTGTGTGTTTTATACTCAATGAAAATCAAAGAGCAAACTAGGAAGCTAGCCGCAGGTTGCTCAAAACACTGTTTTGAGGTTGTGGATAGAACTGACGAAGTCAGTAACACATATACGGCAAGGAGAACTTGACGTGGTTTGAAGAGATTTTCGAAGAGTATTAATTGATTAGTTAGCCAGTCCCCATACACTAAGAGAGCGTTCTGTAACTGGGAAATCTCCATAACCTTCAGCATTTATAGTTACTTGATCTGAATGGTTACCAAGTAAATCAACAAATGTTTGGTCAGCCCATTCTTGACCAACAAACATGGATTTGCTGTTTTCTTGGTCATTTGAAATCAAGACTGCGATTGGGGATTGATTTTTAGCGCCTGAACGAACCCAACCGATACAATTAGAATCGTCAAAGTAGTCAGTCTGCTCTCCATAAGCCAAATCTTTTCGGATGGCAAGCAGACGGTCAAGGACATCCTTGAAGTCTTCCTGAGCATACTGTCCTGAAATCCCATAGTAGTCTCCGTAAAAGACACATGGTAGACCGTGCTCACGCAAAAGAATGAGAGCATAGGCTGCTGGTTTAAACCATTCTTCAACAGTAGACTCCAGAGCTTGACCTCGTTGGGTGTCATGGTTTTCGACAAAGGTTACAGCCTTATCTGGCTTGATTAGAACGAGACTATCATTAAAAATGGTACGCAAATCATAGTCTGCACCAGCTTGGCTTGCTTCAAAGAGATTCATATGGAGGCGAACATCGACAAGATCAAAGCGTTCTTCAATTTTATCGAGGTATTCTAGGTTGGCTGCTTTGTCTGGATTCCAAAATTCACCAAAAACATAAAAATCTTGGCCATATTTTTCTTTGATATCGCGAATGAAATTGCGCATAAAGAAAGAGTCAATGTGTTTAACGGCGTCCAAGCGGAAACCTGCCACACCAGTTGTTTCCATAAACCAATCTGCCCAATCGTAGATATTTTTTATCACTTCAGGATGTTTGAAATCTAGATCGGCATACATGAGATAGTCGTAATTGCCATTCTCATTGTCGACTAATTCCTCATGAGCCCAGCCTTTGTTGTCTCCCTGTATCAGATAGATTCCAGATTTACGGCGTTTAGCATCGTAGTCAGTTCCAGTAAAGTGGTACCAGTGCCAGTGGAAGTCATTGTAGGTATTTTGTCGTCCATCAAAAGTAAAACCAGTCCAGCCATTGATGGTAAAAGGTTCTCCTAGTTCCACAGTTCGATCTTCTGGATCCACTTCGATAACTTGAAAAGATTCTAAATGGTCAGCGGCTGCCTTATGATTTAAGACGATATCAGCCATTGGTTGAATCCCATGAGATTTTAAAGTTTGGATGGCATGAAGATAGTCTTCTTTAAAACCATACTTGGTACGTATAGTACCTTTCTGATTGAACTCTCCAAGGTCAAATAGGTCATAGACGCCATAACCAACATCTTTTTCATTTGTTGCTTTAAAAGCAGGTGGCATCCAAATGTGACTAATACCTAAGTTAGCTAGGTGTTCAGCGTCGTCAGCTAGGCGTGTCCAGTGATTTCCATCGTGAGGCAGATACCACTCAAAATATTGCATTAGGGTTTGATTTTTCATAGTTAATCCTCTTACTTACAGTGATGAGAATTATTGTAGCATAAAGTCAGCTTCTGCGCAAACGTTTGCGCTAAAATTAAACTCTTAAAATTTTATGTCTATTTTTCAACTAGAAGTGTTGAAATACTATAAAATAAAAATAGTAGGACTAATGGGAGGAAAAATTCTCTCAGATAGGGCAAGATGATGGATGAATCAATAGTTTCTATTTTGTGAATTGTCATAAAATTTGTTATAATAGTGTTTATGAATAAAGTATTCGTCAGTAGACGTGTTGAAAAAAAACTAAATCAAGGTCTAGTACTTTTGGAGGATATTGATTTTCCAGAACTATCTGAAACTGATCAAGAAGTTGAGTTATTGAGTCAAAACAAGCAGTTTTTGGGCAAGGCCTATTTATCTCGTCAAAATAAGGGAATTGGTTGGTTTGTAACGAACCAGAAGCTTTCTTTTAACCAAAAATTCTTTGAAAGTTTGTTTGAAAAAGCCAAACAAAAACGTTCTGCTTACTATCAAGATGAGTTGACAACTGCCTTTCGTTTGTTTAATCAAGAAGGCGATGGTTTTGGCGGAATGACTTTGGATCTCTATGGAGATTATGTTGTTTTTTCATGGTATAACTCCTATATCTATGGACTTCGCCAACAGATTTTAGCAGCTTTTGCTCAGGTTTTCCCTGAAGTATTAGGTGCCTATGAAAAGATTCGTTTTAAAGGTCTAGACTATGAGTCTGCCCATATCTATGGTCAAGAAGCACCAGAAAATTTTACAGTTCTCGAGAATGGTGTCCTCTATCAAGTCTTTATGAACGACGGTCTTATGACAGGCATCTTTTTGGACCAACATGAAGTGCGTGGTAGCTTGGTTGATGGTTTAGTTATGGGGAAATCCTTACTCAATATGTTTTCCTATACAGCAGCTTTCTCAGTTGCTGCAGCCATGGGAGGAGCTAGTGTAACAACCTCTGTAGACCTAGCCAAACGTTCAAGAGAACTGTCAGAAGCTCATTTTCATGCCAATGGACTCAGTCTTGACAGTCATCGTTTCATCGTCATGGATGTCTTTGAATACTTTAAATACGCTAAACGTAAGGGCTTATCTTATGATGTGATCGTTCTTGATCCACCTAGCTTTGCCCGTAATAAAAAGCAAACTTTCTCTGTAGCTAAGGACTATCACAAGTTGATTTCCCAGAGTTTAGAGATTTTAAATCCGGGAGGTATGATCATTGCTAGCACCAATGCTGCCAATGTTTCCCGTCAAAAATTTATAGAACAAATCGACAAAGGATTTGCAGGAAGAAAGTACCAGGTTCTTAATAAATATGGACTTCCAGCAGACTTTGTCTACAATGAAAAAGATGAAAGTAGTAATTACCTCAAGGTGATTAGCATGAAGGTAACTAAATGAAATTAGTCGTTTCAGTAATGCCAAAGAGTTTAGAAGAGGCGCAAGGAATCGATGCCATGCGGTATATTGATGCTGATATCATTGAGTGGCGTGCTGATTTTCTACCAAAAGAAGCTATTTTACAGGTGGCGCCTGCCATTTTTGAAAAGTTTGCAGGTCGCGAACTTCTCTTTACCTTGCGCACTCGTGCTGAAGGAGGAGAGATTGACCTGTCATCGGAAGACTATGTTCAGATCATCAAGGATGTGGCCCAACTCTATCAACCTGAATACCTTGATTTTGAGTATTTTGCTCACAAGGATGTTTTTGAGCAGATGCTAGATTTTCCAAATTTGGTTTTGAGTTACCATAATTTCCAGGAAACTCCAGACAATATGATGGAAATTTTGTCAGAGCTAACTAGCCTAACTCCGAAAGTAGTTAAGGTATCTGTAATGGCACATACAGCACAAGATGTATTAGACCTCATGAATTTCACACGAGGATTTAAAACCCTCAACCCTGAGCAGGAATATGTAACGATTTCTATGGGCAAAGTGGGTAAGGTATCTCGTATCACTTCAGATGTAACGGGTTCAAGTTGGTCATTTGCAAGTTTAGATGCAGCAAGTGCCCCAGGACAAATCTCACTCTCCAATATGGTAAAAATTCGGGAGATTTTGAATGAGGATTGATGGCTACACACGTCTGGCAGCTGTGGTCGCAAATCCTATCAAACATTCCATTTCTCCCTTCATTCACAATAGCGCATTTGAGGCAACAGAGACAAACGGTGTCTATCTAGCCTGGGAGGTTGAAGCGACTGACTTGGCAGAAACAGTTGCCAATATTCGTCGCTATCAGATGTATGGAATCAATCTTTCCATGCCTTACAAGGAACAAGTAATTCCTTATCTGGACCAGTTGAGCGAAGAGGCTTGTTTAATTGGTGCAGTTAATACAGTTGTGAATCGAGAAGGAACATTAATTGGATATAACACAGATGGCAAGGGATTCTTTAAGAGCTTGCCTTCTTTTAAAATATCAAGGAAAAGACTGGTTTTGTTAGGAGCAGGCGGTGCAGCCAAGGCAATTTTGGCACAGGCAATCTTGGATGGAGTGAGTCAGATTTCTGTCTTTGTTCGTTCTTCATCCATAGAAAAAACAAGACCTTACTTAGAAAAAATACAGAATGCGACTGGATTTAGAGTAGATTTATTTGCATTAGAGGATGTTCAAGAACTTCAAGACAGCATCACTAAAGCCGACCTCCTGGTCAATGCTACTAGTGTGGGCATGGATGGATCCTCTCAGCCGATCCCGACCAGCATCGTTTTACCAGAGAAGCTTTTGGTAGCTGATGTGATTTATCAACCCTTTGAAACCCCATTTTTGAAATGGGCTAGAAGTCAGGGAAATCAATCTATCAATGGCCTTGGCATGCTGCTTTACCAAGCTGCTGAAGCTTTTCAGTTATGGACAGGCAAGGAAATGCCAACAGATCAAATCTGGGAATTATTAAAACAAAAGTACCAATAAAGAAAAAGGAGACCTGCTATGAAAATTAGAATAGACCTTCCCCACCATCCTTATGATATTCAGATTGAAAAAGGAAGCTTGTCTCAAGCAGGAAAATGGTTGCGCGAACTTTGGCAACCACAAAAAATTGTTATCATAACGGATAACCGTGTGGCTTCACTCTATGCAGAAAAGGTTAAATTGAGCTTAGAGTCTGCTGGTTTTCAAGTGGCAGTTTTTGACTTTCTAGAGGGGGAAGAGCGAAAAAATCTAACCACGGTTCAAAAGGCTTATGAATTTCTAGTTAAGCAAGACTTGACTCGCAGTGATGGCATCGTAGCCCTCGGTGGTGGTGTAGTTGGTGATTTGGCTGGATTTGTAGCCTCAACCTATATGCGAGGTATTCACTTTGTTCAAATTCCGACTAGTTTGACAGCTCAAGTCGACTCTTCAATCGGGGGTAAGACAGGAGTGAATACTCCTTTTGCCAAGAATATGGTGGGGACTTTTGCTCAGCCGGATGGTGTTTTGATTGACCCAACTGTTCTTGAGACCTTGGGTAAGAGAGAGTTGATTGAAGGAATGGGTGAAGTCATCAAGTATGGCCTCATCGAAGATCCTGAGCTCTGGGACCTATTATCTAAAATGGATGGTTCTGTGGAAAGTATATTGGAACATTCCGAGAGTTTGATTGAGCATTCTTGCCAGGTCAAGCGCAAGATGGTAGTTGAAGATGAGTTGGATAATGGCATTCGTCTGTATCTCAACTTTGGTCATACAATCGGCCATGCTATTGAAGCAACTGCTGGTTATGGACGTGTCATGCATGGTGAGGCAGTAGCGATGGGAATGGTTCAGGTTTCTAAGGTAGCAGAACAAAAAGGCCTTATGCCAGCTGGAATCACTCAGTCTATTCGAGAAATGTGTCAAAAATTTGGCCTTCCTGTTGATTATGAAAACTGGGACCTTGACAAGCTTTATCAGGCTTTGACTCACGATAAAAAAGCGCGTGGCAACACCATGAAGTTAGTCTTGGTACCTGAGCTTGGTTCAGCAAGGATTCATCCAGTTTCTCTCGAAGAAATGAAAGATTACTTAGTAAAATAAGGAGAATGTATGAGATATTTAACAGCAGGAGAATCACATGGTCCTCGTCTGACAGCAATTATTGAAGGAATTCCAGCAGGACTGCCTTTGACTGCAGAAGATATCAATGAAGATCTCAAACGTCGCCAAGGCGGTTACGGTCGTGGTGGACGCATGAAAATCGAGAGCGATCAGGTTGTCTTTACTTCTGGAGTTCGTCACGGAAAGACGACAGGGGCTCCTATCACCATGGGTGTCATTAACAAGGACCACCAAAAATGGCTGGATATCATGTCTGCCGAGGATATTGAAGACAAACTCAAAAGCAAACGAAAAATCACACATCCTCGTCCAGGTCACGCAGACTTGGTTGGGGGCATCAAATACCGCTTTGATGATTTGCGAAATTCTTTGGAACGTTCATCTGCTCGTGAAACAACTATGAGGGTTGCAGTTGGAGCAGTAGCCAAGCGGCTTTTAGCTGAGCTTGATATCGAAATTGCTAACCATGTTGTTATCTTCGGTGGTAAGGAAATCGATGTTCCAGAAAACTTAACAGTCGCAGATATTAAGAAACTAGCTGCCCAGTCTGAAGTTTCTATCGTCAACCAAGAACGTGAGCAGGAGATTAAGGATTATATTGACCAGATTAAGCGAGATGGGGATACCATCGGAGGTGTTGTAGAAACAGTTGTCGGAGGTGTTCCGGTTGGTCTTGGTTCTTATGTCCAATGGGATCGTAAACTAGATGCAAGGCTAGCTCAAGCTGTTGTTTCTATCAATGCCTTTAAGGGTGTGGAGTTTGGTCTTGGTTTTAAAGCAGGCCATCTTAAGGGTAGCCAAGTCATGGATGAAATCCTCTGGTCATCAGAAGATGGCTATACTCGTCGGACTAATAACCTTGGAGGTTTCGAAGGTGGTATGACCAACGGCCAACCGATTATCGTTCGTGGAGTTATGAAGCCAATTCCGACTCTCTATAAGCCGTTGATGAGTGTCGATATTGAAACTCATGAGCCTTATAAAGCAACAGTAGAGAGAAGTGATCCTACTGCTCTTCCAGCAGCAGGTGTCGTTATGGAGGCAGTCGTAGCAACAGTCTTGGCTCAGGAAATTCTAGAGAAATTCTCCTCTGATAATCTGGAAGAATTAAAAGAAGCTGTTGCGAAACATCGAGAGTATACAAAGAATTATTAAGGAGTTCTTATGGCAAAAACCATCTATATCGCAGGACTAGGTTTGATTGGTGCTTCCATGGCCCTCGGAATCAAGCGGGATCATCCTGATTATGAAATTTTAGGATACAATCGTAGTCAAGCGTCTAGAGATATTGCCTTGGAGAGAGGAATGATTGACCGAGCGACGGATGACTTTGCCAGTTTTGCTCCACTAGCGGATATTATTATTTTGTCACTTCCTATCCAGCAAACACTTGATTTTATCGAGAAGTTGGCAAACTTGGATTTAAAGGAAGGTGTCATTATTTCCGATGCTGGCTCGACCAAGTCAGCTATCGTGGCTACAGCTGAGAAGTGTTTTGCTGATAAGTCTGTTCGCTTTGTCGGGGCCCATCCCATGGCAGGAAGTCACAAGACAGGAGCGGCTTCTGCCGATGTTAATCTCTTTGAAAATGCCTACTATATCTTTACGCCTTCGAGTCTGACAACTCCAGATACGCTTGAAGAAATGAGAGACTTGCTGTCAGGTCTTCATGCTCGTTTCATTGAAATCGATGCTGAAGAGCATGATCGAGTGACTTCTCAGATTAGTCATTTTCCGCATATCTTAGCATCAGGCCTGATGGAACAAACTGCAAGTTATGCTGCGGAGCATGAAATGGCTCGACGCTTTGCGGCAGGTGGTTTCCGTGATATGACTCGGATTGCTGAAAGCGAGCCAGGTATGTGGACTTCTATCCTCTTATCCAATCGGGAGACCATTGTTGAACGCATCGAGGACTTCAGGGGCCGTTTGAACGAGATTGGACAAGCTATCAGTAAGGGTGATGAAAACCAAATATGGAATTTTTTCAATCAAGCGCGTGAGCAACGTCAGGCTATGGAAATCCATAAACGCGGAGGAGTAGATAGCTCATTTGACCTTTATGTAGATGTTCCCGATGAGGAAGATGTGATTTTACGCATCTTGGAATTGCTACGTGGAACTTCTTTGGTCAATATCCATATCAATGAGGAAAACCGTGAAGATATTCACGGGATTCTACAAATTTCATTTAAAAATGCTCAAGACTTGGAACGAGCCGAGCACCTCATAACAGAAAACACCGACTATACAGTCGTTGTCAAATAAGGAGAAAAATATGCCTAAAATAGAGCCTAGATTCATATTTGGTATTATCTTTATTTCTTTTATCTTACTTAGAGCTTACACTGTTAAAAAAGATGTGAAAACTACTTCAGAAGAAAGTGTTGAGACAAAAAATGAACCATCCAAGAAAGAAACAAGTTCAGAGAAAACTAATTCAAAGTATGTAGACGATAGGATTATTAATGATTTTATTAACAGCTATAATCAAAATTCTAATAGCCCATTAGAAAATATCAAAAAAGGAAATATAAAAATAAAATATTTCGCATCAAGCTACGGATATTACTTGGAGCTTTTACATGCAAATGATACTGATAAAATCAATGTAACAATTAATCAGACAAATGAAAATAGTGAATCTGGTGTTGCAGGAATGAAAGAAGTATTTCATGATATTGTTAAATCGATTGAATCATCCTTATCTGATGATGAGATAGATAACTATTTTGATAATCTTATGTCAAATGAAATAAAAACAGGTTCTAATTTAGGAACTTTGAAGATAGAGTATATACCAGATAAGGAATTAAGCAATGGACATTCAAGAGGTCATATAAAAGTGATTGCACAATAATAATGACCACAGAGTGACTAGTAATTTTAAAAGAAATAAATAAGGAGAAAATCATGTCAAATATTTACGATAGTGCAAACGAACTTAGTCGCGGTCTACGCGAATTACCAGAATATAAGGCTGTTAAAGCAGCTAAAGATGCTATTTCAGCAGATGCTGAGGCGAGCAAAATTTTTACAGAATATGTTGCCTTCCAAGAGGAAATTCAAAGACTGGCTCAGACAGGTCAAATGCCAGACGCTTCTTTCCAAGCTAAGATGGAAAACTTTGGCAAGCAGATTCAAGGGAACAGCCTCTTGTCAGAATTCTTTACCAAGCAACAACAATTGGCAATTTACCTTTCTGACATTGAAAAAATTGTTTTTGAACCAGTTTCAGAATTGCTAAAATAAGAAAATAACTATCCTAAAGTCAGGAATTTTTAAGAAATTTCTGACTTTTTATGATAAAATAAGAAAAAGTATTGTCAGTATGAGGTCTAGTATGAAGTTGAAAACAAACGTTAATCATTTGAATGGTAGCATTCGCGTACCAGGTGATAAATCCATCAGTCATCGCTCTATTATTTTTGGAAGCTTGGCTGAAGGTGAGACTAAAGTTTATGATATCTTGCGTGGCGAAGATGTTTTGTCAACCATGCAAGTATTTCGGGACCTCGGTGTTGAGATAGAGGACAAGGACGGTGTCGTTACCATTCAAGGTGTTGGCATGGATGGTTTGAAAGCCCCTCAGAATGCTCTGGATATGGGGAATTCTGGGACCTCTATTCGCTTGATTTCAGGCGTCCTTGCTGGTGCAGAATTTGAAGTAGAAATGTTTGGAGATGATAGTCTTTCTAAACGCCCCATGGATCGTGTGACCCTTCCTTTGAAAAAAATGGGAGTTAGCATTTCTGGTCAGACAGAGCGAGACTTGCCACCTTTGCACTTAAAAGGTACAAAAAATTTAACACCTATTCATTATGAATTGCCAATTGCCTCTGCCCAAGTCAAGTCAGCCTTGATTTTTGCGGCTTTGCAGGCTCAGGGGCAATCTGTCATCATTGAGAAGGAGTGCACTCGTAACCACACAGAAGATATGCTGCATCAATTTGGTGGAGACTTGAGTGTTGATGGTAAGAAAATCACAGTCCAAGGACCACAGAAACTAAGTGGACAAACAGTTGTCGTACCAGGAGATATTTCTAGTGCAGCCTTTTGGTTGGTGGCAGGTTTGATTGTTCCTAATTCTCGTGTCGTGCTGAAGAATGTGGGCATTAACGAAACTCGTACAGGGATTATTGATGTTATCCGCTCTATGGGTGGGAAATTAGAACTTACTGACATTGACCCGATTGCTAAGTCTGCAACTTTGACTGTTGAGACATCAGACCTAAAAGGAACTGAGATTGGCGGAGCCTTGATTCCACGTTTGATTGATGAATTGCCAATTATCGCCCTTCTTGCTACCCAAGCTCAAGGTCAAACAGTCATCAAAGATGCAGAAGAGCTCAAGGTTAAAGAAACTGACCGTATTCAAGTTGTCGCAGATGCCTTAAATAGCATGGGAGCAGCTATTACTCCTACAGCAGACGGCATGATTATCAAAGGGAAATCTGCTCTTCATGGAGCCAGAGTAAATACCTTTGGTGACCACCGTATCGGCATGATGACAGCCATTGCAGCTCTTTTAGTGGCAGATGGAGAAGTTGAATTGGATCGAGCTGAAGCTATTAATACTAGCTACCCAAGCTTCTTTGATGATTTGGAGACTTTGATTCATGGCTAAGGTTTTACTAGGTTTTATGGGTGCAGGAAAATCTACTATTGCTAGAGGATTAGATCCTGATTTTGTAGACATGGATTCCTTGCTCGAAGACCGACTGGGGATGCCGATTGCTCGTTTCTTTGAAGAAAAAGGAGAAGCAGCCTTCCGTCAGGTAGAATCAGAAATTTTAGCTGATTTATTAAAAACAGACCAAGTCGTGTCAACTGGGGGAGGAGTAGTCATTTCTCCGCGTAATCGTGATTTACTCAAGCAAAATCCAGAGAATATCTACCTAAAAGCAGATTTTGAGACCCTTTACCAACGAATTTCAGCTGATAAGGACAATCAACGCCCACTATTTCTGAACAATAGCAAGGAAGATTTGGCTGCAATTTTTAATGAAAGACAGGCTTGGTATGAGGAAGTGGCTAGTAAAGTTATCGATGTGTCCAAGCTAAGCCCAGAGGAAATTATAGAGGAACTGAAATGAAAATTGCCTATCTAGGTCCCAAAGGATCTTTTTCGCACCATGTGGTGCAGACGGCTTTTCCTCATGAGGAACTGGAGCCATTTTCAAATATTACAGACGTTATCAAGGCCTATGAACATGGATTGGTAGACTATTCAGTAGTGCCAGTTGAAAATTCCATTGAAGGTAGTGTTCATGAGACACTGGACTATCTTTTCCATCAAGCTCGCATTCAAGCTGTGGCAGAGATTGTTCAGCCAATCCACCAACAATTGATGGCAGTACCCGGGCAATCTAAAATTGAGAAAATCTTTTCTCACCCACAAGCATTGGCACAGGGGAAGAAATTTATTGACGAGCATTATCCAGATGCGCAACTAGAAGTCACTGCCAGTACAGCCTACGCTGCGCGCTATGTTTCTGAACATCCTGATCAACCATTTGCGGCGATTGCCCCAAGAAGTTCTGCAGAGGAATATGGTTTAGAACTCATCGCTCAAGATATTCAAGAAATGGAAGCCAATTTTACTCGTTTTTGGGTTTTGGGACCGAACTTACCACAAATCCCCTTGAATGCAGGTTTTGAAAAGATGAGCCTGGCCTTAACCTTGCCGGATAATCTACCAGGTGCATTATACAAAGCACTTTCTACCTTTGCATGGCGTGGGATTGACTTGACTAAAATTGAGAGTCGTCCCCTAAAAACAGTCTTGGGAGAATACTTTTTTATCATTGATGTGGACTATGCTGATAAAGAACTGGTCCACTTTGCTCAAAAAGAATTAGAAACGATTGGAATCCAGTATAAAGTACTAGGTGCTTATCCTATTTATACCATACAGGATAAAGGAAAGGAGAGGGAATGACTAGAGAGAATCCTTTGACACACCATGAAAAACTGAGATATGACTATCTTTTGAAAAATATTCATTATTTGAATGAGAAAGAAAAGAGAGAATTTGACTTATTACATGCTAAGTTAGAAGGTCAAAAAAGTTCAGCGGAAGTTTTCAATCCAGAAACTAAAGAACAACTTCTTTCAGACTCTGGTATCGACCTGCCAACCTATGCTAATCGTAGCCGTTCTAGTCGCCGTAGTGGCGGGGCTCAACTGGAAGCGAAGGTTCCAAAAGCTAAGAAGCAAAAGAAAAAAAGAGGCTTTCGTTTTAAACGCTTATTTGTTTGGTTAGGGATGTTATTGCTTTGTGTAGCAGTAGGAATGATCGTCATGTTCTTAAAGGGATTCCAATCGGCGAATCCTAATAGCTCAAATGGGACCAAAGATGCCAAAGCTGCTCAGGTTGAAGTCTTCAATGGACAAGATACGCGTAATGGGGTTAATATTCTTATTTTGGGTACGGATGGACGTATAGGACAGAATAGTGCAGAAACACGGACAGATTCCATTATGGTTCTGAATGTAAGTGGCAAAGATAAAAAATTGAAGCTCGTTAGCTTTATGCGTGATAATTTGGTCTATATTGATGGGTATAGCCAAGTCATCAATGGTCAAAAACAGACCGACCATAAATTAAACTTGGCCTATGAATTAGGGGAACAAGAAGGTAAACAAGGAGCTGAAATGGTCCGCAAGGTGCTCAAGGATAATTTTGATCTAGACATAAAATATTATGCCCTTGTCGATTTCCAAGCCTTTGCGACAGCCATTGATACGCTTTTCCATGATGGTGTGACTATTGATGCTCAGTTTTCAACCCTAAACGGGGTTCCTGTGACAGAAGCGACTGTAGGCGATGACTTGCATGCAACGGAAACTGAGTCACCGACTCAAACCATTCGAGCTGGGAAACAACAGATGAATGGTTCGACTCTTCTGAACTATGCACGTTTCCGTGATGATGATGAAGGGGATTATGGTCGTACTCGTCGACAACAGCAGGTCATGACAGCTGTTTTACAGCAAATTAAAGATCCGACAAAACTTTTCACAGGCTCAGAAGCACTAGGAAAAGTATTTGCCATGACCTCTACAAATCTTCCATATACTTTCTTATTGACCAATGGCTTATCAGTCCTTGAAGGAGGTCAGAATGGTATTGAAAGATTGACAGTTCCAGAACTTGGAGACTGGGTAGATGACTATGATGTCTATGGAGGCCAAGCCCTTCGAGTGGATCAAAAAGCTTACCAGAATAAGCTAGCCCAAATGGGATTTAGGTAAACTGAAAAAAACGAATCAGAGCTTGGAATACCTATGGCAACAGGTGTCTCGGGCTTTGATTTTTCACATGGTTAGATGGATTTATAAACTGTTTTTATGGTATAATAGAATGATGTATTCTATCAGGAGAGGAAGAGAATAAGATGAGTGATTTAAAGGCAATTCAAACTCGTAGCCTAGAGATGGCTGAATATTTTGTCGCCTTTTGTAAAGAACACGATTTACTCTGTTATTTGTGTGGTGGAGGAGCTATTGGTGCTCTACGAAATAAAGGTTTTATCCCTTGGGATGATGATTTGGACTTCTTTATGCCCCGCAAAGATTATGAAAAACTAGCAGAGCTATGGCCTCGTTATGCGGATGAGCGTTACTTCCTATCAAAAAGTGATAGAGACTTTGTTGACCGCAATCTCTTTATCACTATTCGAGACAAAAAAACGACTTGCATCAAGCCTTACCAACAAGATTTGGACCTCCCACACGGCTTGGCCTTGGATGTTCTTCCCTTGGATTACTACCCTAAAAATCCAGCTGAACGTAAGAAACAGGTGCGTTGGGCTTTGATTTATTCCCTCTTCTGTGCACAAACTATTCCAGAAAAACATGGAGCCCTCATGAAATGGGGCAGCACGATTTTATTAGGATTAACTCCTAAATCCCTTCGTTATCGTATCTGGAAAAAGGCTGAAAAAGAAATGACTAAGTATGGTCTAGCAGAAAGTGATGGTATCACGGAATTATGCTCAGGTCCAGGCTACATGAAAAAGAAATATCCAATTCAAGCCTTTGAAGATAATATTTTCCTACCATTCGAAGGAACAGAAATGCCTATTCCAGTTGGTTATGATGCCTATCTCAGCACAGCTTTTGGTGACTACATGACACCACCGCCGGCAGACAAGCAAGTGCCTCACCACGATGCCCTTATAGCAGATATGGATAAGAGTTACACTGAATATAAGGGAGAATATGGAGCATGATGAAAGAAAAAATTAGCGTTATTGTTCCAGTCTATAATGTAGAAGCTTATTTGGAACGATGTATTGAGTCAATCTTAAAGCAGACTTATACCAATTTTGAATTGCTTCTTATTGATGATGGTTCGACAGATCAGAGTGGTGCCTTGTGCGATCAGTTGGCATCTAAAAATGAAAATATCAAAGTTTTTCATATTAAGAATGCAGGAGTCTCGAATGCTAGAAATATAGGTATTCAACATTCAAGAGGAGAATGGATTACTTTTATTGATAGTGATGATTTTATTACACCAGATTACTTGGAAACTTTAATAAGTGTAGTTGATAGTGACGAGTCTATAGGGTTTAGTATAGCACGTCTCCATCATATAAAAAATGGTCAAATTACAGAATTACCGGATTTTTCAGGAAAAGAAGAGAAGTGGTCGACAGAGCAGACGATGAGAGAATTATTGACGACAACTAGAACTTCTTTTTTCCCTGTTGCAAAATTATTTAAAAGAGAGATTCTTTCAAGTTTTACATTCAATACAGACTATCATTTGGCTGAAGATGCTTTGTTTTTAACAGAAGTTTTACTAAAAACCAGATGTACTAGTGTATTTGTTGATAAACCAATCTACTATTATGATCATCGTCAGGGAAGTGCAACAACTTCTGTCAACAATCATGTATTTGATACCATAGAGGTCTATAAGATTATTATTTCTGAAGTTTTTCAAATATTTCCAAAACTAAAAACTGAATTAGTGAATAGAGAATGTTGGTCATATATCACAGTGTACGATAAAATAATCTTTACAGATTCGAGTCAATATCCAACAGAAAAAATTAAGTTGAGAAAGTGGATTATTAAACATTTATCTGAGATATTAAAAGATCCTTATTTTACTAATTTTCGAAAAATAGCCGTTTTGTCCCTCCTTGTTTCCCCATGGATCTATAGACAAATCGTCGGTTTAAATCAATAATGTCATTTAAAGGAGTTGAAGATGAATTTTTCAAAAATGAATGAATGCTTTGAAAAATCAAAATTGTGGATTTCATATCTATTTGTTTTTATTTCGATTTTAAGCATGAGTTCCCTAGTGTATAAAGTAACAAGTCCTATTTATAAAGGATTATCAGCAATTGTTGTTCTTTGTATTTGTTTAACCTTATTTTTAAATTGGAGACGAATAGAAATCGATAAGAAATATCTAGGTTTATTTGGACTCTTAGCAGGTAGTCATCTGGTAGCAACACTGGTTAATCGTTCGGGTCACTTGCTTGGGAATATGATTGAAATCTTCTTTATGATAGCCTACATTTTGCTATTTACTATGGTGAATTCAGAATATCTTAAGAAGTTAATTCGCTTGATTGCTGGAACGGTTCAATTTGTTTCTTTTTTCTCTGCTATATTTGCCTTTGTTCTTTTAATATTTAGAATTTTAATATTATTTAAAATTGGAGAACACTCCTATTATTATGGTGTTATGAATGGTCGTTTATGGGGAGTTGTTAACCCAAATGCAAGTGCTATTTTTTCTTATATTAGTATTGTTTTTGCTTTATACCTCATCCATAAAGGAAGTAAGTACTCGATTTATCTGAAGATAAATAATGTAATTCAATTTCTAAATTTTGCGGCTATGCAAAGTAGAGGGGCCCTTCTATCAGTTCTATTATTGCTTGGATTATATTGCCTATTTGTTTCTAGAGGTAATCTTGTTAAAAAGATTGTTACTTTTGCAGTTGCTGCTACCTTGGTTACCGGTGCTGATATTGGTCTAAGTTACTTGACTTCTATTTATATTTCATCTGGAAGAACTACTATCATTGATTTAAATAAGGGTGAATCCTATTCTGAGATAGGCTCGGACATTGAAAAGAAAAATACTGAACTTCATTTGATTGAAACAACTCCTAGTGGTCGTACTTACATTTGGAAAAATGCAATTAAAATGGGAATGGAGAAACCAGTATTTGGTTATGGTGTTCGAAATGTTTCAGACTATTATACCCAATATTTTAGTAAATATGAAATTCAAAATTCACTAATTGGTGGTAATTTCCATAATATATTTATTACAATTTTTGTAAGTTCTGGAATATTAGGACTCATTTCTTTCATACTCATAATCGCTTATGTAAGTTTACGTTTTATAACTTATTTAGTTGTGACTAAGAAAAATGATGAAAAATTAATTATAATTCTATTTTTTGGAATTTTATTTGGTCAATTATTTGAAAGTCAGATCATCTACTCCACAAATTTTATCAACATAATTTTCTGGTTAGTAATTGGTTATGGTTTAACGATTTGTTTGAAAGAAAAAAATATCCGCTATGAGGAAGTAACAGATATTTCCGAAATTCAAAAAATGGAATTAGGAATTATGGAGTACATTCATGAAGTTTGTCAGAAAATTGGTGCCAAATATTTCTTAGCTTATGGTAGTCTAATTGGGGCAGTTCGTCATAAAGGTTTTATTCCTTGGGACGACGATATGGATATTTGTATGCTTCGAGATGATTATGAAAAATTACAAGATTATCTGATTGCACATCCAGATGAACGATATGAACTCATGTCTTATAAAAATAATATCAATTATGTTTATCCTTTCATGAAGATCAAAGATAATCAGACCTATCTAGTCGAGGAGGATGTGCGAATTGATTCGAATATGGGAATCTATGTAGATATTTTCCCAGTAGATGGTTATGAAGATGATCAGGCGTTTAAGGATAAAATGACCAAAATTATTAAAAAACGTCAATTAAGTTGTTATACTTTCAAAGGAATTACGAATACTAAAAGTGTAGTAAATTCAATGATTCGCTATATTTCTGTTATGATCTTTTATTTCACAAACACAAATAAGTATGTTTCTCAAATCGATGAATTAGCAAAATCTAGAAAAGTAGAAGATTATGAACAAGTAGACTACCTTATTTATAAAGATATGAATAAACCTGTTTGGAAACGCGAATGGTTAGAAAATGTTGAAACTGGCAATTTTGAAGGTAAAGAATTCATGATACCAAACCACTACCATGAAATTCTCACTTCAGATTATGGGAACTATATGCAGTTGCCCCCGGTAGAGCAACAAGTTTCTCATCATGACTTCAAACTATGGAAAATTGTAGAGAATGGATAATTGTTTTCGTTTTAGAAAAGAGTAAAATTAGGAGTTACAAAGATGTCTGAGAGAATTTTAAGCTTAGAAGAAATCAAGCAAGTAGAACTTGATATTCTAGAGTATTTACATAAAATCTGTGAAAAACATGATATTAAGTATTTCATCGATTTTGGAACCTTGCTAGGAGCTGTACGTCACAAAGGTTTTATTCCTTGGGATGATGATACAGATATTTCCTTAGCTCGAGATGAATTTGAAAAACTTTATAAGGTTTTAAAAAATGAAAATCATCCATACTATAAAATGATTTCCTTTAGAGAAACAAAGGGCTATCCATACAGTTATATGAGAGTCTATGATATAAGAACACGTAGAGATGCCAATCTTAGAGATTCTACGGTTGTGTTGGGAACCTGTGTTGATGTATTTCCGTATGATGGTGTCGCAACAGAGAAAAGTGACCGTAAAAAAATGAAACTCTACCAATATCTTATTCGCCTTTCTTCTTTAAATTTTAAGGGGATCAAGTCTGAGAATGGGGGACTTAAAAATCTACCTCGCTACATTGGATCAGCTATTTTTCAACTAACTTCTCCACAAACTTGGAATCAAAAATTAGAGAATCTTGCATTGAAATATAGTTTAGATCAAGCTAAGTATCTTGCTTGTACGATATTTGATCCTAGCTTTCCAGAGGGAATCAAAAAAGAATGGCTCTATGATCTGATTGATGTGCCATACGAAAACATCGTAGTGAAGGCTCCTAGAAAATATCATGAAATACTTGTTTATGAATTTGGAGAAAACTATATGACTCCACCCCCTATTGAGCAACAAGTTCCAGGAGGAGATAAGAATTATTGGATTGATTAACGAAAAAGTCTAGAAGAAATAGAGAAAGTTTGATGTATTATGAAATCTATTAAAAAATCAATATTATTTAGTGCCTTGTTCTTAGCGGCATCAATAATTCAAGCACCGACAGTCAATGCAGATACTATCTCAGCAGGTGCAGGGAATCGCATCCATTTTATCAATACAAAAGCTAAATCTGGAAGTGATGCTATCCTACTAGAAAGTAATGGTCATTATGCCTTGATTGATATGGGAGAAGATTATGATTTCCCAGATGGTTCGGATCCACGCTATCCAATTCGCTGGGGGATATCCATTCGAAATTATCAAGTATTGGAAGATCGCTTAATTCGCCATCTTGATCAGTTAGGAGTAAAAAAATTAGATTTTATACTGGGGACTCATGTCCATAGTGACCATATAGGAGGGGCAGATGAAATTCTTAATCGTTATCAGGTTGATAAATTTTATTTGAAAAAATATTCGGATAAACGAATTACAAGTACTTGGGGATTGTGGGATAATCTTTTCAATTACGATAATGCTCTCCGCGCTGCACAGAACAAGGGAGTTAAACTTATTCAAGATATAAAGGATGAAGATAGCCATTTTAAATTTGGGGATATGGATATTCAACTTTATAATTATAAAAATGAATATGATGCTGATGGAAACCTAAAAAGAGTTCTTGATGATAATTCCAATTCAATTGTTGCAGTAGTGACTGTAGCAGGAAAAAGAATTTATCTTGGTGGTGATTTGGATAATGCTGAGGGAGCTGAAGATAAATTAGGACCTGTTATTGGAAAAGTGGATATGATGAAATGGAATCATCACTACGATGCCAAGATTTCCAATACAATTGGATTTATAGACCATCTCTCTCCTAGTATGGTCATCCAAACAACTGGAGGAGATATTAACCTCGCTTCAACGAGAGACTATCTTCAAAAGAAAAATATCCAAGTGATTCACGCATCTAGTCAAACTCAGGATGCGACTGTGTTTGATATTAGTGATAAAGGATTTACAAACGTTTCAGGGGATTTTCCAAATATTCCTACTGTTGATGAGAAATGGTATCAAGAAGATGGCCATTGGAAATATCGTTTGAAAGATGGTCAGATGGCTATCGGTTGGAAAGAAATTTCTGGAGCAACATATTTCTTTAATGGAAAAGGTCAAATGCAGTCTGGTAGATGGGTGCATGTAAATGACGGCTGGGATCCACATAGTGACGGCGACTGGTATTATCTTAATACAGATGGTAAAATGCATATTGGTGGTTGGTTCTATCATGATAATACTTGGTACTATATTCAGTCGAATGGTGCAAGACGATACAATGAATTAGCTGAAATTGGTGGGCAAAAGTATCTGTTTGATAAAGATGGTAAAATGCTTACTGGTTTACAAGTCTTCAAAGGTAAGAAGATGCTCTTTGCAAGTAGCGGTGCTTTGCAAACAGAAGGGACAGCTTCAAGCTGGCAAAAGCTAGGTTCAAACTGGTATTATTATGATGAAGATGGTCTTCGAACAGTGGGCTTGAAGAAAATCAATGGAGTAACCTACTATTTTGATAACAATGGGATCATGCAAACTGGTTGGGCCATGATTGAAGGTCATTGGAATTATTTTGCAAGTTCTGGAGCGATGAAAACAGGCTGGATTAAGGATGGTGACACTTGGTATTATCTAGATAAAGATGGTGTCATGCTAACGGGTCTTCAAGAGATTGATGGCACTCGTTATTACCTCAATGCAAGTGGGGCTATGCAAACTGGTTGGGCCATGATTGAAGGTCATTGGAACTATTTTGCAAGTTCTGGAGCTATGAAAACAGGTTGGATCAAGGATAAGGATACTTGGTACTATCTAGATAAAGATGGTATCATGCTAACCGGTCTTCAAGAGATTGATGGCACTCGTTATTATCTCAATGCAAGTGGAGCCATGCAGACAGGCTGGAAATGGTTTGACAATCATTATAGTTATTTCACAAGCAGTGGAGCTATGAAAACAGGTTGGATCAAGGATAAGGATACTTGGTACTATCTAGATAAAGATGGTATCATGCTAACCGGTCTTCAAGAGATTGATGGCACACGTTACTACCTCAATGCAAGCGGCGCTATGGAGACTGGTTGGAAATTGTTGAACAACCATTATTATTACTTCACAAGCAGTGGAGCCATGAAGACAGGTTGGTTCAAAGATAAAGGGCTTTGGTACTATCTCAAACCTGATGATGGTGTCATGGCAACAGGTCTTCAAGAAATTGATGGCACTCGTTATTACCTCAATGCAAGTGGCGCTATGGAGACAGGCTGGAAATTGCTAGATAACCAATATTACTACTTTACAGAAAGTGGAGCCATGAAGATAGGTTGGTTCAAAGACAAAGGACTTTGGTACTATCTCAAACCTGATGATGGTGTCATGGCAACCGGTCTTCTAGATGTCGATGGCACTCGTTATTATCTCAATGCAAGTGGTGCTATGCAGACTGGTTGGAAACAACTGAATGGCAACTGGTATTATTTCCAAGCAGATGGTTCCTTATTGAGAAATGGCACAACACCTGATGGCTACAAGGTCAATAAAGATGGCATTTGGAGCTTAAATCCTGATAAAGTAGAAGTTCAGGGAAGTCAAGAAGATCCTAAGAAGGATTCTGATAAGCCAGTAGAGAAGGGAGAAAAATCAGCAGAAGCGACTGAAAAAGATGAAGCTGCTGAAACAAAACCGACTTTGAAGGCAGATAAAGAATAATCTTAGTTGCTTTGCTAGAAAGTTGATTAGGTGCTGTGTTCAGACCTGTCAGATACTTTTCTTTTAAAATAGTATTTATATACATCTCAGAGAATCAATCAATGTTTTTTGGACAAGAAACTTGATCAGCTCTGAGATGTTTTTCGATTTCTCACACACTAAATGATTGAGAATACCTCTCTCGTCTTCAAATAGAAATATTTTGATAAGAAATTTTAAAAAACACCGATTAGATAAATAAGAAAAATTATGGTATAATAAAACGATACAAAAAAGGAGTATATATGGACATTTCAGAAATTCGTCAAAAAATTGACGCCAATCGTGAAAAATTAGCTTCTTTTAGGGGGTCTCTTTGACCTCGAAGGGTTAGAAGAAGAAATTGCCATTTTGGAAAACAAAATGACAGAACCTGATTTTTGGAACGATAATATTGCAGCCCAAAAAACGTCGCAAGAATTAAATGAACTAAAAAATACCTACAATACTTTCCACAAGATGGAGGAGTTGCAGGATGAAGCTGAAATCTTACTAGACTTTTTAGCAGAGGATGAGTCTGTTAAGGATGAGTTGGTGGAGAAGTTAGCTGAGCTAGATCAGATGATGACTAGCTACGAGATGACTCTGCTCTTGTCAGAGCCTTATGATCATAATAATGCTATTTTAGAGATTCACCCAGGTTCTGGTGGAACAGAAGCCCAAGACTGGGGCGATATGCTTCTTCGTATGTATACTCGTTATGGTAATGCCAAAGGTTTCAAGGTTGAAGTCTTGGATTATCAAGCTGGTGATGAAGCAGGTATTAAGTCAGTGACCTTGTCTTTTGAAGGGCCAAATGCTTATGGACTTCTCAAGTCAGAGATGGGAGTTCACCGTCTGGTACGTATCTCGCCATTTGACTCAGCTAAGCGTCGTCACACCTCGTTTACTTCTGTAGAAGTTATGCCAGAGTTGGATGATACTATTGAAGTTGATATTCGAGAAGATGATATCAAGATGGATACTTTCCGCTCAGGTGGAGCAGGTGGACAGAACGTCAACAAGGTTTCAACAGGTGTCCGTTTGACCCACATTCCGACAGGGATTGTCGTTGCATCAACCGTTGACCGTACTCAGTACGGAAACCGTGACCGTGCGATGAAGATGCTCCAGGCAAAACTCTATCAGATGGAGCAGGAAAAGAAAGCTGCTGAGGTAGATGCCCTTAAGGGGGACAAGAAAGAAATCACATGGGGAAGCCAGATTCGCTCCTATGTATTCACCCCTTATACCATGGTGAAAGACCACCGTACCAGTTTTGAAGTTGCGCAGGTAGATAAGGTCATGGATGGGGACTTAGATGGTTTCATCGATGCTTATCTAAAATGGCGTATTAGTTAAAAGAAAGGAAGTCACATGTCGATCATTGAAATGAGAGATGTTGTCAAAAAGTATGACAACGGGACAACAGCCCTACGTGGCGTCTCTGTGAAAATTGAACCAGGAGAATTTGCCTATATCGTAGGTCCTTCGGGTGCAGGTAAGTCAACTTTTATCCGTGCCTTGTACCGTGAAGTTAAAGTTGAAAAAGGAAGTTTGCAAGTTGCAGGTTTTAATCTTGTTAAGATTAAAAAGAAAGATATTCCGCTTCTTCGTCGAAGTGTTGGAGTTGTCTTTCAGGATTACAAACTCTTGCCAAAGAAAACCGTTTATGAGAACATTGCTTACGCAATGGAGGTTGTCGGTGAAAGCCGTCGCAATATCAAAAAACGTGTTATGGAAGTTTTGGATCTTGTCGGCTTGAAGCATAAGGTTCGTTCATTCCCTAATGAATTGTCAGGTGGTGAGCAACAACGTATCGCCATTGCGCGTGCTATCGTAAACAATCCTAAGGTTTTGATTGCCGACGAACCAACAGGTAACTTGGACCCAGATAACTCATGGGAAATCATGAACCTCTTGGAGCGCATCAATCTCCAAGGTACGACTGTTTTGATGGCTACCCACAACAGCCAAATCGTAAATACCTTGCGCCACCGTGTCATTGCCATCGAGAATGGTCGTGTGGTTCGTGACGAAGCGAAAGGAGAGTACGGATACGATGATTAGTAGATTTTTCCGCCACTTGTTCGAAGCTTTAAAGAGTTTAAAGCGTAATGGGTGGATGACCATTGCTGCTGTCAGTTCAGTAATGATTACCTTGACCTTGGTTGCTATTTTTGCCTCAGTTATCTTTAATACTGCAAAATTGGCAACGGATATCGAAAACAACGTCCGAGTCATGGTTTATGTTCGTAAGGATATTGAAGACAATAGTGAAACCATCGTCAAAGAAGGCCAGACAGTTACAAACAATGATTACCACAAGGTTTATGATGCTCTCAAGGCTATGCCAGCTGTTAAAAGTGTAACCTTCTCAAGTAAAGAAGAGCAGTACCAAAAGCTGACTGAAACCATGGGTGACGATTGGAAGGTTTTTGAAGGAGATGCCAATCCACTTCATGATGCCTACATTGTCGATACCAATTCACCAAGTGATGTGAAACCAGTCGCTGAAGAAGCTAAGAAAATCGAAGGAGTTTCTGAGGTTCAAGACGGTGGTGCCAATACGGAGCGTCTCTTCAAGTTGGCTTCCTTCATCCGTGTTTGGGGATTGGTCATTGCAGGACTCTTGATTTTCATCGCAGTCTTCTTGATTTCAAATACCATTCGTATCACTATCATTTCACGTAGTCGTGAAATTCAAATCATGCGTTTGGTTGGTGCTAAAAATAGCTACATTCGTGGTCCATTCTTGCTAGAAGGTGCCTTCATTGGGCTATTAGGAGCAACTATTCCATCAATCATGGTTTACTTTATCTATAACCGAGTCTACCAATCAGTTAACCCATCTTTGGTTGGACAAAATCTATCTCTGATTACCCCAGATGCTTTTATTCCATTGATGATTGGTCTTTTGTTCCTCATCGGAATCTGTATCGGTTCACTTGGTTCAGGAATCTCAATGCGTCGATTCTTGAAAATCTAAGTAAGATAGTTTACTAAAATCTATAAAAGTAGGATACCATCGAGGCTTGACCGAGTCAGATGGTCCTACTTTTTATGTTGAACTTATAAACCATACTCTTCAAAAATCTCTTCAAACCACGTCAGCTTCGTCTTGGCGTATATTTGTTACTGACTTCGTCAGTTCTATCCACAACCTCAAAGCAGTGCTTTGAGCAACCTGCGGCTCTCTTCCTAGTTTGCTCTTTGATTTTCATTGAGTATCAGTTGCTTGCCAATTTTTGGGAAACAGTGTATGATAGGAAAGGACCTTTTTGCTAAAAGAGTTATAGGGACTAGATGAAAGAAATCTTTTATTTCTACAGTAATATCTAGCTCTTTTGACTTAACATAAATAATGAATGAGGATAAAATGAAACAATTTTTGGAAAAAGTGAGTATACTTTCTCTATCGTTAGTATTGATCACATCATTTTCAATATCAAGTGCCCTACCATCCATGTTTGACTATTATCAGGGCTATTCGACTGGTCAGGTTGAACTTCTAGTCAGTCTCCCATCCTTTGGGATTATGGCTATGCTCCTTTTAAATGGAGTTTTAGAACGGATTTTTCCTGAACGACTTCAGTTGACCTTGGGACTCTTGATCTTGTCAATCAGTGGAACAGCTCCCTTCTGGTATCAGGATTACTACTTTGTCTTTGCTACTCGTCTTCTTTTTGGGATTGGTGTGGGGATGCTAAACGCCAAGGCTATCTCTATCATCAGTGAACGGTACCATGGCAAGACTCGTATCCAGATGCTTGGTTTTCGTGGTTCAGCTGAGGTAGTGGGAGCCTCTATCTTGACCTTGACAGTCGGTCAGCTTTTGGCCTTTGGCTGGACTGCAACCTTCCTAGCCTACGCTGCAGGTCTAGTGGTTCTTGTACTCTTCCTTCTCTTTGTCCCTTATAACAAAGAAGAAGTTCATGAGTCCAAGCAAAAGACAGAAGAAGCAGCGAAACTAACTCGCTCCATGCTACAGCTGATTTTCTTCCTAGCTGTCGGAGCTGCAGTCATTGTATGTACCAATACAGCTATTACCTTCCGTATTCCTAGTCTCATGATTGAGGCAGGCTTTGGAGATGCTCAGTTGTCTAGTCTGGTACTCAGTGCCATGCAGTTGATTGGGATTCTGGCGGGAATTAGCTTTTCTTTCCTCATCTCCGCCTTTAAGGAAAAATTGTTATTGGTTGCGGGTGTAACCTTTGGTATTGGGCAAATCATCATCGCTCTTTCACCTTCTCTTTGGGTTGTCGTTGCAGGTTCTGTCTTAGGAGGATTTGCCTATAGCATTGCTCTGACGACAGTCTTTCAGTTAATTTCTGAGAGAATCCCTGCAAAGCTCCTCAACAAAGCGACTTCCTATGCGGTTTTGGGATGTAGTTTTGGTGCCTCCTTAACACCTTTTGTTCTTTCAGGAATTGGCTTAGTAACAACGAATGGTCGAATGACATTTATTATTCTAGGAGCATGGATGATTGCGACATCAGTCCTTGTTTCTCTCTTATTGAAAAAAGAAGCTTAACAAAAAGAGGTTGAGAAAAAATCTTTACAATCAGAAAAACGCATAATATCAGGTGTTGAATGAACTGCACCCCAAAAGTTAGACAGAAA
>NZ_KV804996.1:121389-122557 GCF_001811505.1 Streptococcus sp. HMSC034E03 | reverse complement strand
CGTAGTAACCTGTCAATCCTGGTGTTGGAACTACATCATAGTTAGCCTTATTAGCTGTCCATAGTTCAGTAGGGTTAAGAACTTCACCTGTCACCTTATCAAGTTTTAAGGTACGTGTCCATTGTGCATTTTGAACATTGTCAGCTGGGGCAGTTGCATTACCGTCTGATACCACATAATGAACAGTTGACGTTACATCTTTCTTCCATTGATTTTCCGCAGGGTATCTTGGACTGTTTGGATCATTTGGATTGATTGGCTCTGTTGGTTTATGTGGATCGTTTGGTCCAACTGGAGTTACATCGTGTTCTAATCTAACTACGAATTCTTGATCTGTTGATGCATCACTATCAAATTTCTTTTGTTCTTCAGTTGAGTTTGTGAAACCATCTTCTACAAGTTTGTAACCTTTATTAACAAAATCAGCAATCTTAGCTGCAGTTGAGTAGTTAATGGCTTCATACGATTTACCAGAAACTTCATCTTTTGCTAACTCCTTATTATTAGCACTTGTATCAACATACTTGATAATAGCTTTTTGATCTACCTTACGATAGATAATTTCTGTGTCAGTACCTGGATTTTCAGGAGTGATTGGTTTTCCTGGTTCTACTGGTCTACCTGGTTCACCTGGTTTCGTTGGATAGTTTGGATCTGGCAAGTATGGTTTGTAGCCTGGTACATTAGGCACAACTGGTTTACCTGGTTTGGTTGGATCATTTGGATCATTTGGATACTTCACTTCTGGTGTTGATGGGAAGTTTGGATCGTTTGGTGTCTCTGGTTTTGGAACCAATTTTCCAAGTGGCTTGTAAGTTACAGTTTCTTCAAGATTTTCTTGAGTGACTGTCTTAGAAGCAACACTTCCTTTATCAGCGTAGTAACCTGTCAATCCTGGTGTTGGAACTGCATCATAGTTAGCCTTATTAGATGCCCATGGTGCATCAGGGTTAAGAACTTTACCTGTAACTTTATCAAGATTTAAGGTACGTGTCCATTGTGCATTTTGAACCTTATCAGCTGGGGCAGTTGTCTTACCGTCTGATACCACATACTTAACAGTTGATGTTACATCTTTCTTCCATTGATCTTCCGCAGGGTATTTTGGACTCTTTGGATCATTTGGATTGATTGGATCTGTTGGTTTATGTGGGTTATTTGGTCCAAC
>NZ_KV804996.1:116820-121289 GCF_001811505.1 Streptococcus sp. HMSC034E03 | reverse complement strand
GTTTATGTGGGTTATTTGGTCCAACTGGAGTTACATCGTGTTTCAAGGTAACTACGAATTCTTGATCAACTGATTCATCCTTGTCATAGGTAGCTCCTGCTGGGAATCCATCACTTACAAGAACATAGCCACGATCTTGGTATTTCTGAATCTTAGCTGCAGTTGAGTAGGCAATAGCTTCACCTGATTTACCACCTACTTGATCACTTTCAAGTGTTGCACCAGTATTTTGGTCTACATACTTGATAGTAGCTTTTTGATCTGCCTTGCGGTAGATAATCGGCGTATCTTCACCTGGTTTATCCGGTGTTACAGGTGTTCCTGGTTCTACTGGTTGACCTGGTTTCGTTGGATCGTTTGGATCTGGCAAGTATGGTTTGTAGCCTGGTACATTAGGCACAACTGGTTGACCTGGTTTGGTTGGATCGTTTGGATCATTTGGATACGGCACTTCTGGTGTTGATGGGAAGTTTGGATCTTTTGGTATCTCTGGTTTTGGAACCAATTTTCCAAGTGGGTTGTAAGTAACAGTTTCTTCAAGATTTTCTTGAGTGACTGTCTTAGAAGCAACACTTCCTTTATCAGCGTAGTAACCTGTCAATCCTGGTGTTGGAACTGCATCATAGTTATCCTTATTCGCTGTCCATGGTTCATCAGAGTTAAGAACTTTACCTGTCACCTTATCAAGTTTTAAGGTACGTGTCCATTGTGCATTTTGAACCTTATCAGCTGGGGCAGTTGCATTACCGTCTGATACCACATAATGAACAGTTGACGTTACATCTTTCTTCCATTGATTTTCCGCAGGGTATCTTGGACTGTTTGGATCATTTGGATTGATTGGCTCTGTTGGTTTATGTGGGTTATTTGGTCCAACTGGAGTTTCACCGTGTTCTAATCTAACTACGAATTCTTGATCAATGTTTTCATCATCATCAAATTTCTTTTGATCTGCAGTTGAGTTTGTGAAACCATCTTCTACAAGTTTGTAACCTTTATTAACAAAATCAGCAATCTTAGCTGCAGTTGAGTAGTTAATAGCTTCACCAGATGTACCTTCAACTTCATCTTTTGCTAATTCCTTATTATTAGCAGTTGTATCAATGTATTTGACAATAGCTTTTTGTTTTACTTTTTTATAGACAACAACTGTTTCATAGACACCCAAATCAGATTTGGCTACAATATTGCGCCAATAAGTTTCTGAAACGGTACGTCCACCCGCTTGAGATTCAATAAGCGTTTCTGGTGCATTGCTTGAATCATATGAAACAGAAACTGAATCAGCTTGAGCCCCAACTTCTAATCCTGGAACATTAGTTGACTTGATTTCTGCTTTATAGCCATCGACTTTTGGTGAAGCAATAGTTCCATAATTATAGGTACCTGAATTTGTTCCATCAACTTTCCAACCTGTATCAGCGATGTTATCTCCATCGATATCAGAAATGTGATACTTAGCCTTACTATAGGCGGCTAAGAACTCATCACCATTGCTGACACTTGAATTTTTTAAAATCTTTTTAAAGCCTTCTTGGTCAATAGAGACATCCAAAGTACGCTTCCATTCTGATGACTGGATAACATCTTTTTTAACTGGAGTTCCATCTTCGTAGACATATTTGATGACATTTTTATGAACACCAGTCGGGTTGATTTTTGATCCATTTGATACCCAAATATTTTGACGGTTATCACCTACCGGGTCAATACCATAAGTCCTATCTGTGGCAACAACTCCCCCAGTAGAAGAACCTGTTGGTACAGATGTGGCATTAGCAGGTTCTATGTGTGCTCTATTATTTTGGAAACCAGCAATAGACATAGATCCGCCCTGGATATTCATCCAAACAGAACTCTGTTTATTATGACTTTGTGCATCCCTACCATCCTTGTTCATGGAATAAACCGTATAGGTCCCAACACCTGCATTATTTGTTGGACCATTAAATTCGATTCGGTTCCCTGAAGCTTCTAATTTATTTGAGATATAAAGAATATTTCCGTGGCCAATATCCTGTGGATTGTTCCCTTGAGGAATAGTTATTGGTAGTTTCCCGGTAATTTCACCTGCTGATGTACCATCTGATTTTGTGTATCTCATAAAGGAAACATATAGCGGATTATTAAACTGGAAATAAGTGTTTGTACTAGCTCCCAATGCTACTGAGATCAACTCAGCATAGTAGTTAGTATTATCATCTCGAATATCTACAATAGAACCCTTATTCGCTTGAAAAACTGGTTCACTCTTGCGACCATTCCTAGAATCAAGGGAAATCACATCATCCCAGGCATTATCTCCACGATTGTCCATTTGCACACGGAAAGTAGCAAAGTCATCTACAAGAATCTTACCGTTCTCATTTAGACCGATATAGTTATATCCGTCATAACTTCCAGACGGACCACCGCCGCTCTTAGGCCCTTTGCCTACAGAATGGAAGGTATTGTTTGAATGTTTTCCAAAGACTACTCTTGAATCATTTCCGAAATCAAGGGCAACACCACGACCTTTATTTTCAAAGCGAACTTTGGCATTTTGACCTGTGACAAGTTCTGAGTGATTTCCCATCATAATCCCATCACGGCCATGAAATTCAAAAGTTCCACCATCGCCAATAAGAACTCGACTCGGTCCATTTTTTCTACCGTGGTTACCTGCAACATATCCACCGTAACGATCCTTATCAGTGATACCATCAGCTGGACGATTTACACCAATTGAAATCCCTTGTCCGATACTAGTATTCAAGACTAACTTAGAATCCTTACCAGTTTCCACGGTCCCACTATCAGCCATGAAAATACCAGCATTATGGTAGCGAGCATTTTCAGATCGATTGTCAGTGTTCATGTTAATAGTAAGGCTACCTTTATCTTTTACACTGACCTTAGCTCCACTTTCAAGAGTAATAGCATCCCCTTGAGAAGAACGGTTAAGCGTTAAGCTAGCTCCCTCAGAAACTGTTACAGATTTGGCATCGTGGATATTTGACTCACGACGTTGGTCTGAATGGCCAGCAGCGCCAACATTCCGTTGTACGTGTTGAGTTTGACCATTTGCAGCTGGATAACTGTCACTAACTGTTGAAGTTGTAGTTCCTTTGATAACAACATGGGTGTTACCACCACCACCATAAAGTGATGAACCAACACTAGTTACATTTTCAAAGGTAACAGTATTTGAACCGCTAGTTCTTGATAAATCAATTGGACCTTTAGAATTAGCAGTCGCTATTTTAAGGTTTTTAAGATTTAGTTCCCAGCTAGCTCCTGTCAACTCCAAAGTGTGTGACAAAAGTTCAAGACGAGCATTGCCATCCTTACCTTGGATCGTAACTGGGCGAGATTGTGCATGAATAGTAGTCTTACGGTCAACAGATCCTGAACGTCCATTGTCGGTATTACCATTATCACCTTGAGCTACGACATCACCATTTACAGTGATTTCTCTGACATTTCCATCCTCTAAGGCTGAAACAAACTCACTCCAATTTGATACTTCACGTTTATTTTCTGAAGTAGCTCGACGTGTACGTGTTGAACGGCGTGCTTCAGCTGGAGCTTTATCAGTAGACTTATCATCTTTTTCAGCAACTTCAGCTTTACCTTCAGTTGTTTTTGCCGTATCTTCACTTGATTCTTTAGCTGATACTTCTGATTTCTCAGATTTTGGACTTTCTGTTGCAACTTTTTCAGAATCTGAAGAAACTTCAGTTGTTTCTGGTGTTACAACAGGTTTATCAGCTACTGTTGGTTTTGAATCGGCAGTAGCTGGTGATAGAGCAGACTTATCTGCTACTGTAGGTTTTGATTCAGAAGTTCTTGGTACTGAAGATTCCGATGTACTTGTTGAACTTTCTGGACTAACAGATACTACGGAGGTGAGCAATGTTTCTGAAACATTTACCTCATCAGCACTAGCAACTTGCCCACTCAAAAAGAAGGCAGTTCCTAAAAGAACAGAGGCTAAACCAAAACTATACTTACGTAAAGAAAAGCGTTGACGCTCATTAAAATGAAACTTCATGTTTATCTCCTTTAATTTTTTTACACAAATTTAGTATATCACTATATTTATAAAAATCAAGTGTTAGCGGTTACTTTTTTATAAAAAACGCACTATATATATTGAATTCAATATTTTTTTACATCTTTTATCGGAAACTTAGTAATTCTTTAACAAATAGAACTAAAGAAACAAACATGCATCTAGTAATGTATTTCAGCCATACTATAAGAGATTTATCCATTTTTATATTCATACAATTTATTTAACAGTATTAAAAATTTTTAGTAAATATTTTTTTCCGAGATTTATAGTTTTATCTTTTAGTTTTTCAACAAATCCTTCTATCTCTGGATATAAAAATGGAGAGAACAACGACTGTCCTCTCCAGATGTTATAGTAGATTGAAATAAGGTATGAACAAATCGATTAGGAAAGTCAAACTAATTTCTAGAAA